>JABIKU010000021.1 GCA_018654845.1 Methanobacteriota archaeon
CACGAGGAGCAAAACGACGAGTGGAGCAAATCCAGATGTGCGGGTCATTAATCGAGATGTGGGCACCCATCTATCATCAATCCTACGGACACACGGTATTACACAAAATACTTGATTTTTTGGAGAATTACTAAAAATCATCATTTTTGTTAATTTTATGTCATACAATGCATAGTTAAAAATCAAAAATTGATTGTTGACGAGAACCAATCAACAATTCTTTATCATCCCACCCAAATGCTTCGGTAATCCGTCCGAGCGCAGTTGCGAGACGTTTTGCATAATATTCTGAATCATAATCAGGAGGAGCCTCACCTATCTCATCGACTAACCAAGGCTCAACCTCCATCGGTGAACTCTTTCCGTCAGTGACGATGTATCCAACCTTCATCCCAGGCGTAAAAGCTAGGCCCTTTGCAATTCTTTTCTTAGCCGCACGCACGTAAGCCAAGCTATCTGGACGGTCGTAAACCGATGCGAAGTCGACCGTTCCATCTTTGCGAAGTTTTCCTTTGCATGAACGACTGATGACCAAATCTGAAGACTCTACTCTTTTCGATTTTACATCATCGATTGCTTTCTTGGTCATTTCCACCGCCGTCCATGGTTCATTTGCCAAAATTAATTCGAACATCTCCGTCATGATTTTTGTTAGTAGAGTAAAAGAATCTGTTCGACGAATTTCATAACCACGGACCAGCATTTCTTCTCGTGGCCAAATCACACGGCCAACATAGCGCTTTTTCGCGCCGTGTGAAAAAAATGCAGAAAGTCCAGTTTCGAATTCGAGCTCTGCACCTTCTTTGGTGAAGCGCTCGGCGAGACGATTGCCGAAACTGATGGTCTCATCTTTTGCTGCCGACCAGTCTGAAAAAGTTGGATCTAATTCTTCTGGTCGACTGATTGGCGCGCCCTCTTCAACGGGTGCGCGAACAAAAATCGAATCGGTGTCTGAATAAACCACAGAATAGCCCTCCTCACCTAGGTCAGCAATAATTTTTCGAATATTATGACGAGCCCAGGCTGTAATGCTGGCGCCTAAATCCGGATGGGTGAATCGATAAAAACTCGAAGCGAAAACACCGTAAAATGAATTCATCAAAATTTTCACAGCGTATTGCAGTTGATCTTGTAAAAATGCTGCATCTTCGTCGCCGCGAGCCTTTGCTTCAGCGAGTGCGGTCTTATGTTTATCGCGACGCGACATCAAATCCGCGAGAAGTTGAGGAACCAATCCCTCTCTCTCGGATTTGGCGACGAATCGCGTATCCATCGGTGAAACAAAATGCGATTCGTCGACTCTGCCATCGCGAACAAGAGTCGTCGAACAGATATTTTTTGCAATCATAATCGAAGGATACATCGACTTGAAATCCAAAACAGCGACCCATGGATGGATTCCAGCATCGACTTCGTGAACATATCCACCAGCAATTTGGTCACGGCGTCGCGGGCCGCTTTTTGTTGTCGGAACCGCAACGCCTTGCCTATCTGCAAGCCGAACAGTTAGCGAATCTATCCAATTGCTAGTGGTTCCTGTCGCAGCAACTTCAACAGTTGTCAGCGAAACTGATGCAAGAGCTTCCTTGCGTGCGACCGATTGTAATTTATCGAGAATGTCGAGGGGCAGAATCGTATCACGAACACAATATTCCATTACCTCATCAGGACGATTCGCCCATTCCATATCCATCTGACTAGCATCGATATCGAGTTTTTGCTTTTCAGAATCAGACGGCCACAGCAGATTTGAAACATACCGAAGAGATTCTCGCTGTGGCCGAAGTGTCTGGCGAGCCTGCCACCATGCATCGAATGGAATTCGGCCTTGAATTCGCCAGACACGATTTTGTTGCCGCTGGGGAAAAACTCGACCAGCGCTTCGAGTTCCGATTTCAGATTCAACTATCGGAACTCGTCCCCAACCAAACATCGCAGCTTGATTAGAGCGAGAGCGTTTACTATTCAATTCGGAACGGTCAAGAATACGAGGCAAATCGAAATTATCGATATTATAACCTGTAATTATGTCAGGATCTTCTTCACGAACAAGCCTTGTCAATCCTTCCATAATATCGGATTCATCACCTCTGAATTCGTGAGTTGTTCTCTCACCTGCTCTGTCTATTACTGCAGCCGCACAAAGAATTGTATTATACTTCACACTGGTCTCTAAATCATAAGAAAAAGATACAAATGGAGCAGGGAATGGTTCGGTTCGTTCAAGGTCGGAAATATTGCAGTGAACGATTAAGTCAACCGGATATAATCCCGAGCCCCCAACATCGCGAATCGATTCCGCTGCAATGACGCGATCACTCGATCTTTCGATTTCATCTGGGGCTCTTTCACCGGCCCACAATATCTTTCCACCTGCGGAAATATGTGGACCTAAATCAGCATCCAAAAGCAAACGTTGAACGAACAAAATATCCGCCGACGAAACCTCCCATTCGCTCTCGATTCGTCGACGAAGTCCCCTGACCAAAAACGGTTGACGAACATATACTCGCCAATGCGGTTTCATCCCTAATGGCGTCCATTTATCGACCGGCTCAGCAATCTCCATTACCTCATTCGTTTGTCGCAAAAATTCCAACGATTCTGCCGCTTCTGCCGCCGGTTTTGGTCGGCCTGGCTGCGCCACATCGATATACGGCCGAAGCCCTTCTACTAGCAACAAAACAGAATGCCCAGCGCGCGCACGACACCATAATTCAACGAGCGTGCGCGCGGGATGACCATCTATTGCCTGGTAAGAACCAGAAACAATACACATATCCTCGCGCCATTCCATTGTGTTCACCCGTATGACCGTAGGCGAAGAAGCATTCAACCCTTTGAAGTAAAGTGAACGGAAAATTAAGTGCAAATCATCGCAATCGTTGAAAGCCGACCCCCCGCCCTCTATACAATTCGGTGGCCTCGATGTTGAAAGATGCGAATTCTAAATCCGTGCCTGAAGTCGATTGGGAAAGTCTAACTTTTAGTTTCCAAGAGACAGATCGGATGTATATCGCTACCTGCAAAATCAATGAAGATTGGCAACCTGGAATTATGCAAGACTTCCAAGACCTTCGACTCTCTCCTGCCGCTGGCGTCATCAACTATGGACAGGGATTGTTTGAAGGAATGAAAGCGCGACAGGCGGAAGATGGTAGAATTCTGCTTTTCCGCCCGGAGCTGAATGCGAGGCGGGCTCAGGAAGGATGCCGTCGCCTCGGTATGGAAGTAGTCTCAGAAGAGATGTTTCTCGATGCTGTTTATCGTGCGGTGGAGGAAAATAAGCGATGGGTACCCCCGCACGGTCGCGGCGAATTGTACATTCGCCCGCTAATTTTTGGTAGCGGTGCAATCCTTGGAGTTGCACCCGCGCCCGAATACACTTTCTTGGTTTACACCGTACCGGTGGGACCTTATTTCAAAGGTGGTTTAAAACCGGTTTCACTGAAAGTTTCGAACGAATTTCACCGAGCAGCCCCGGGTGGATCTGGTGGAGTCAAGGCAATTGGAAATTACGCACCGGGAATGATGCCGTCAAAGAATGCTAAGGCTGAAGGATATGCTGAAATTATTTATCTCGATTCGAGTGAGCACAGATATATCGAAGAAGTAGGAGCAGCGAACTTTTTCTGTGTCAAAGATGGAGTGATTTACACACCTGAACTCACCGGGACGATATTACCTGGTATTACTCGATTGTCAATTATTGAATTGGCTCGCTCACTCGGTTACGAAGTGAATGAGACGAAAGTCGACATCGACTTCGCACTGAATTGTGATGAAGCATTCGCCGTGGGAACCGCGGCGATGGTTTCACCGATTGGCTTGATTGAACACGGTGAAATTTTAGCGACTTACAATGATGGCGAAATCGGAGAAATCACATTGGAATTGTATGATACCCTCAGCGGAATCCTGAATGGTTCAATCGATGATCCATTCGGTTGGACTCTAGAAGTTTGATCGATTTAACGACGGCCGAATTTCTTCTTTCTTTGGCCGCCGGATTTACCTTTGAATGATTTTCGTTGTGAGCGTTGGGCTCCTCCTCGCTGAGATTTTTTCCCAGCCGGAGCAGAACCATCTGTCGACTTCGAGGCTTTGTATTGGCGACGAAGTCGAATCCCAATTGATTGCATTACTCCTTCTTTGCTATCAGCACCAGTAGAATTTTTTGCATCCGCTGACGATAATATCAATCTACCTTCTTTGGCATATGGTCGAGCGGGATGAGAAACTTCTGTATCTCGCTTCATCTTAGTGATTCCAGCATCGCGAGCAGCCCAAGCAATCGCATCGAGTGTCGGGTTTGGTATGCTAGCTTCTTTGGGAACCCGTCGACCATCGGTGCGAGAGGTTCGGATATCGAAGTACCCTGTCCAAATCGTCATTTTAGAAGAGTCGCCAGCCATGGTTCCACCCCTTTCGAATCAATCGACTGACTTGAGGGCTTCGTGCCGCTCAGTCTTCGAGCAAAACGCCCGAAACTACGCCATCCATTCCAGGACGACTCGTGACCTTCACCCTACCGAGTTCGGTATCGAGAACCGCTCCCTTGGTGACGATGTTTCTACGGACATAGTTAGAATCTGCATTGTTTTCACTGACGTTATTTGTGGTTGTGCGAGTGGTAGTACCATCTGCGCGGTTGACGTTTACGTGGAAGACTCGTGTGACGCGCACAGTCTGTGAACCCGCTGTCTTTCGATAGCTCTTGGTTTTGTCAGATTCGCCGATAAATGCGAACTGATTTTCGCTGGAAATCTCAGTCTTACGCTTACCGCGATATCGGTTTGGTCGCTTCAAGCGTCCGCCGGTCGCCTTGCGTCGAGATATACCATGCCACTTAGCCATGCAAGCCGGCGACCGACCACCCTTATTTCAATAGATTGGATATTCCACGTAGTGTTTTTTCGGCGAGGTGTACAATTTATCTCACTCGCCGAGAGTCAAAGCAGCCTCAGAAATCAATCGCTTCAAGTCAACATAATTTGTACAAACAGGGAAGTCAGGGAATTCCTCAGCGACATTTTGAGGAGGATTGAGAAGGATACCAAAATGAGCCTCTTTCAGCATGTTTGTATCATTGTAAGAATCGCCGACTGCGAGTGTATTGAAGTTCATTTCTCGCAGTCGCTGAACAGTCTCTCGCTTCTGATCTTCCATGCGAATTTTCCAACCCGTAATCATTCTTGAATCTTCATCAATTATCAAATCGTGACAAAACAGAGTCGGCATATCTAACATCGCCATCAATGGTTTGCCGAAGCCATAAAATGTATCAGATAATACCAAAACTTGCCAATTCGCTCTTAGCCAATCCAAGAAAGATTTCCCACCTACGAGCGGCTCCATTTCGCCGATTATTTTCTGGATATCATCGATAGTGATTCCTCGCTCGTCGAGGATGTCGAGCCGGTAGCGCATCAATTTGCCATAATCCGGCTCGTCTCTTGTTGTTCTCCGAAGTTCGGGAATTCCAAAACTATCTGCGACAGCTTCCCAAATCTCAGGCATGAGAACACCTTCGAGATCAAGACAAACGACTAGCACAATCACCGCTAAAACTATTCTCGTTTGAATATTTTCTTTAGCAATTCTTGCATCAAGTTCTTGACTTCGTCCTCAACCAGAATGATGTGAGTGAGAAAAGGCTGAGGCGAAGGACGCCGGTTCGATTCAAACAAATTCGCAATATCATCGCTGAGTTATCCGAGCGAATCGGCGTTGCAATCGAAACTCAATCAACATTTTTAGAGAAAGGAAATTTCGAAAATCGCGATTTGATTTTAATCGACCGAATTCCTCTTGCTATGCAGGTTGAAACGGATTCAGGAAAAAAATGGTTTCCAACTCTACGCGGAATTCTTGAGTGGCAACCGAGCGAAAAATGGGCTGCTGTCGATCACGGCGCCATTCCGTTTTTGATGAACGGCGCCGATTGCATGGGA
>JABIKU010000022.1 GCA_018654845.1 Methanobacteriota archaeon
AGTTTCCACCGTCTCCGTAGCTGTCAGTAACTACCACCGAGTAAGTACCTGCAGTAGTAATCGAGTATGGAGTACCTGAACCGTAGTTAGATAGTGATCCACAACCGACGTCAGTACCATCAATCTCCAGGCCACACTCATACGCGAAGCCGTCTGTGTTGGTCATGGTAATCGTAGCTCTCTGTAAGCTAGTAATGGTCAGTGTGTAGGTGCTACTAGCCGAACCGTAGTTAGTGAGTGTGTCACTAGTGACTGCAGGGTCTAGATATCCATCGTTATCGTCGTCAGTATCCATTGCATCACAAAGGTTGGTTGCAGTGGTTTGTACACCACTTACAGACAACTTGATCGTGTCAGCGTCATTATCTGCTGGATAAGAGGAAGCACTTGTTGAGTCTGTGCCACATTCATCTTCGTAGAGATCATCCCATCCATCGTTATCATAGTCGATTGGATAGGTATCATCACCGTCTGGAGTTCCGTCACCATCGTCATCTGCATCAGCAGCGTTTCCGATATTGTCGCCGTCTGTGTCCCACCACTCAGTTGAGTCGAGAGGAGCCCAGTCGTCAGCGTCAGCGTAACCGTCATTGTCGTCGTCGGTATCTGCTACATTGCCAATTCCATCATTGTCTGTGTCTGTGTTCTCAGCAGAGTCAAGTGGGAATTCATCGTAAACATCGAGGATTCCGTCACCATCATCATCCGTATCTTCGGTCAATGTGGTTGTGCATCCTGCGACAAGTGCGTCTGGCATTCCATCACCATCTGTATCAATAGTTGCACACTCATCGGCAGGGAAGGCATCTTCGTTGTCTCCCATTCCGTCAGAGTCTGTGTCATCCCATTCGGATGCATCGAGTGGGAACTGATCATTGTAGTCATCGTCACCATCATCATCAGTGTCGGTGTCTAGAGGATCTGTTCCAGCTGTTGCTTCATCTGCATCGGAGAGTAGGTCACCATCGTCATCCAAGTCAAGGACGGTTCCAGCATCGCTCACGGATGGTGTTGTCGCTGTTCCATCTTGAACACTAATTATAGCGGAACTTCCTCCGTCTCCCCAGCTGTCTGTCATGTAGAGTGAGTGAGATCCTGCAGTGGTCACAGTTGTGTCCGAACAACCTACTGAGACGCTGTCCAATACCATTCCACATTCGCTAGCGAAATTGTCTAAGACCACAGTGATGACTGCTTGCTGTCCTGCCCCTAGAGTGAATGTAACTGTGCTACCTGTGGAACCAGATACAGTTGCTGTTTGGCTCGAGGACTCGGTCCAAGGTGCACTGTACACGGTTACAAGCGGGAAGTCATCTGCTAGTCCGTCACCATCGGTGTCAGTCCAGGCATCAACATCATTGTCGAATGCATCCACATCGTCTGCGTGGCCATCGTTATCGTCGTCAGTGTCAGCATTGTCTCCAATCAAATCACCGTCGTAGTCAGTAGTCTCACTCGAATCGAGTGGGAAGGCATCGCTGCCATCTACTACTCCATCGCCGTCATCGTCATCATCTAGTGCGTTACAGGACAAGTCGCCATCCGTATCGGTTGGCATATCAGCCGAATCGAGAGGATCGTTTCCTTCGCCACAGTTAGTGGACTCGTCATCATCAGAGTAACCATCGCCATCGTCGTCAGTATCAGCATTGTTTCCAGTGCCATCACCATCGGTGTCCAGAGTTTCAGCAGAATCTAGTGGGAATGCATCGGATACATCGTCCACTCCATCGCCGTCATCGTCTGTATCAGCATTGTTTCCAATTCCGTCAGAGTCAGTGTCATCCCATTCATTGTAGTTGTTAGGGAATTGATCGTCAACGTTAGCATCGCCATCGCCGTCTGTGTCATCATCGTCAGCATCTTCGATTCCGTCTCCGTCATCGTCGTTGTCCGCGTTGTGACCCCAGCCGTCGCCGTCTGCGTCCCATTGCTCACCAGCATCTAGTGGGAAATCATCGTCTGAGTCAGCAGTGCCATCAGCGTCGTCATCGGTATCTTCATTGTTACCAATTCCGTCAGCATCAGTATCTACCCACTCATCTGAATCAGATGGGAAGGCATCTGCAGTATCTAGCCAGCCATCACCATCATCATCAGTATCTAGACTGTTGATTAGTCCGTCACCGTCGAGGTCACCAGCTGGGTTGAGAGTGACTGCCGCAGTTGCTGCACTAGCAGTCATGACCTGAGCTGTTCCATATGCATCGGTGTGAGTTACTGTCACGGTGTATGTCTTGCCCAAGGAAGAACATACCGCCGTCGATTCACAGGATGGTATTGTGTATGTGGAACTTGTAGCTCCAGTTACATCAGCATCAGCATCTGCCCATTGGTAGGCAAATGTGCCCATTCCGTCGTCATCAGAC
>JABIKU010000023.1 GCA_018654845.1 Methanobacteriota archaeon
ATTTCAGAGGCTAGCGATAAATTAGATAATCAGAGCATAGTATAATCGATTAACAGTCTAATCAATGGGTTTCTTCATAGACCCATGAGTTAGCATTCTCTGAATTAATGGGTTTGCAGTCCACCCTTTCAGAGGCTACCCTCTGATTCGTTTTTTTCAGAAGTCTGAACAAGTGAACCGGAATCATGCGCCGAGAGTCGCGTACCACGCAGCCAATCCATCGAACAGATACTGGGCTGCTATGACAACGGTGAGCAACCCCATAATTCGAGTGATGATGCGGACCACATTGTCGCTGAGGAAGTTAGACATCGAGGAAACTAGTATGAACATCAGCAGCGAGAGAGTCATCACCGCAATGATTGCCATGGCGACCATGTTTGTAGAGAAGTCAGGGTTCGTCCCAAGAAGAATCACCAGACTGATCGAGCCCGGTCCAGCCAACATCGGCATACCTAATGGGACAAGAGAGAAATCGACTGGAGTTTCGTGAATGAATTGCTCTCCAGATGGAATAATTGCGGGCTCATAACCCGGCTTCTCACCCTCTTTGAGCATACTCACTCCGATGAGCCCGAGCAGCAGGCCGCCCGCGGCCTGGAGACTGTACATATCGACGTGCATGTAAGTCAGCAGTGCTTCACCACTGAAGGCGAAGAAGAGCAGTACTGTTGTCGCGAATGCACACGCTCGAAAGGAGATTCTGCGAAGCGTAGCTGTACTGCGCTCCGAGCCAAGGGTCAGGAAGAAAGCGATCGATGCAGGCGGGTCGACGACTACCAGCAGTGGGATGATTGCGAGTACCAGCGTACCAAGGTCCATAGAATGCGAGCGCCATGCACCCCATATTTGAATATCTCAGGTTGAACGATTCAGTTTACTTCTGAGACAGGGGACTCATTCGCTAGTGATTGTTTCAACAAATGCCTAGACTGCGAAGCAGTTTAGCCGAGATTGCGGAGAGACAATTCAATCGTCACTGAATCTGGGATATTAATCATCAAAATAGCCTTCAGAGCCTTCTCATCCTTCGAAGTATTGGTAACGAGTTCGAGTAATCTCTTGTGAACGCGCATTTCCCAGTGATCCCAAGTTTCTGCACCCTCTCCGTCCGGTGCCTTTCGGCAAGGAACAACGAGTCTGCGAGTTGGTAATGGGATAGGGCCGCGAAGTTTGACTCCGGTTTTATCGGAAATTGCCTTAATCTGCTCGCAGACTCCGTCAACATCCGTGTGATTTTCACCGGTGAGTTTGATTGTAGTAACGACAGGCATTTTGCTCACCGTTTACTTTCACAATCTGAGGCTTAAGCCTTCTTCTCGATCTTCATGCAAACGCCAGCAGCGACGGTCTTACCCATGTCACGGATAGCGAAGCGAGCGAGTTCTGGGAAATTACCCATTTCCTCGATTGCCATAGGCTTGGTAGGTCCGAAGCGAATTAGAGCAGCATCACCAGTCTTTAGGAACGGTGGGTTTGCTTCCTTGGTCTTCGAGTTCTCAAGAAGTTCTACGAAGCGGACAGCGACTTGGCTGGTGTGGCAGTGGAACACTGGTGTGTATCCTGCGCCAATTGCCTTAGGGATTTCCATAAGTTGAATCTGTCCGACGAAAGTCTCGTCGTGGCGCACGAACATTGGTGCACTCTCTGGGTATCCAGCAACATCTCCACGGCGGATATCAGTAGCTGCAAGACCACGGACGTTGAATCCAACGTTGTCACCAGGCTCTGCCTTAGGGTGAACAGTGTGGTGCATCTCAATCGACTTAACCTCAGCGGATTTTTGGCTTGGGTTGAATACTACAGTCTTTCCAGAGTGTAGTACACCTGTCTCAATCTTTCCTACTGGAACGGTTCCGATTCCAGAAATCTTGTAGACATCCTGAATTGGAAGGCGAAGTGGGCGGTCGGTTGGCTTAGGTGGCATCTGAATTGCATCAATTGCCTCGAATAGGGTTGGACCCTTGTACCAAGCCATTTTCTCGGATCTGTTGTACACATTCTCACCGAAGAATGAGGAACAAGCGATCATTGGAACGTCTGCTGGGTTGAATCCTGCCATCTTCAAGAGGTCTGAAACTTCTTTCTGAACCGAGTTGAACTTGTCTTCGGAGTAATCTACACCGCTGATGTCCATCTTGTTGATGTTGACAATCAGTTGCTTGACACCGAGAACGCGTGCAAGGAAAGCGTGTTCCTTGGTTTGTGCGTTAACACCGTCGTTTGCAGCGACACAGAGAACTGCAGCATCTGCTTGGCTAGTTCCTGTAATCATGTTCTTGACGAAATCACGGTGACCTGGTGCATCGATGACTGTGAAGTAGTAATTAGGAGTAAAGAATTCTTTGTGAGCGACGTCGATCGTGATTCCACGCTCGCGCTCTTCCTTCAATCCATCCATAACATAAGCGAGACCGAAACCAGCCTTACCTTGCTCAGACGCTAACTTCTCATTCTTTTCGATAACGTGTGGTTCGATGTGACCGCTATCCAAAAGTAATCTTCCGACAGTGGTTGACTTTCCGTGGTCAACGTGACCGACGAAAACGATATTTAGATGTGGCTTGCTTTTATCTTCCCATTGTGAACCCATATTAGACACCTCAAAGGTAGCCCGCCGACCGATGGGGTGTATTTGAATCCACCCCAAACTAACGGCGCTGGTTCAGTGCCACAAGATGACTGCAACAGCGGCGACGTTCATCGATATTGCAATTCAACGACCATCTGTTTAACATCGGTGTTGTGAGTCTTGTCATTCTGTAAATCACAACTCCACTCACCGGGTTCGAATCCTTTGACCGTCGAGCCACCGATTACCATCCAAACACAACGATCTTCAGAGTCACAATCACCAGCATCTCGATTATCATCTCCAATCGCAGTGGTATTTGCAACCTCATCATCGGTTGAATTATACATATAGAGGTCGAGTTTGTTATCGGTATCGATTCCACCGAGTGGTTGATCACCGTCTTTAGCAGGATATGTCAGCTTCACACGAAGATAGCGAATGCGGTTAGCACCATCGTCTTCGTAGGTTACTGGGAAATCCCATGTCATGATTATCGGATCTTGGATTCGGCGGTCGATAACGAAATCTTTCCAAACGCCCCGGTAATTGACGTGGACTTTGATGTCTTCACTCGAAGATAATCCGTTACTATCTATTACTGTCAGACCGATGAGCCAAGTTCCTGCGGGTCGGTCTGTCCAATCATAAGTCTCTCCGGTCGCG
>JABIKU010000024.1 GCA_018654845.1 Methanobacteriota archaeon
CCAGTGTTCCTATGAATTCCGAACCAGTGTTTTGCTCAAGCCGAGGCTAATTCAGAAGCCATAAGTTTGGCTTGTGCAAGCACAGTGTCAGTCGCCTTCTTCGCATTGTCTGGCGGATACCCATATTTCTTCAAAATCCGTTTTACGAGAACACGCATTTGTGCCTGTACTTCTTCTCGCATTGTCCAATCAATCGTAGTTGAATTTCGAATTGTTTTGGCAACTTCTCTGGCAATAGTCTTGAGAATCTCATCACCTAGCACTGCAACTGCGGAATCATTGGTTTCGAGAGCATCATAGAATGCTAATTCTGCAAAGTCCAGCCCAAGGTCATCTCCTCTCGCTGATGCTTCTCGCATCTTCTTTGCCAACTCGATAAGATCTTCAATCACTTGCAATGTATCCATTCCCCTGTTGCGATAGCGGCCCATCACCCTCGGGGATGTGAAGTCTGCCGAAAACAGGGTGTTGCGGTGCTGAATCCATTTTTCTCAGAATGTGATGGAGCTCGAAGGGGCTCGCCGACTCAAAGAAAACCTTCTCGACCATGAGATTCCGAGGCTCTCCTCACTCAAAAGATTCCGCCCCCCCTCAAACCCATTCAGTTCCAGAAAGCCGACTCAGCCCAGGGTAAACCGACCGCGATTCCAACGATTTCAAGGATGAAATAATTCCACACCAGATAGACGAGAATGGTCGCTGTGAAAAGAGCCAAAGTCGTGTTGACCACTTTTTGACGCTCAAGTTTTGCTTCTTCGAGAGTACAGATTCCTTGATTGCGGAAATAAATCACCAGACCGGTGGCGAGCATCGCCGCCGCGACTCCATAGAGTGCGAATCGAACCCAAGAGAAATACAGGTCGTTCGATAATTGATCGGCTGCTACAATCGCTGAAGAGCCTGCAAAAAGCACCCAGACCACCGATGGAAGACAGCACAGGCTCGCCGTCAGAGCCGACAATCCAACCCATCGTCCAAGAGAGCGCTGGTCACTATCCATGGTGACGAATAGCAGGGTGTTCTATATCAATTCTCACTTGAAGTGACTCAAGGAGTGACACGTCGCGAATCTCGTGGGAAGGCTATGGTCTCACGAATATGCTCAGCCCCAGTGAGCCAAGCACATACACGGTCGACTCCGAGCCCGAAGCCGCCATGTGGGACCCCGCCATAACGGCGGATGTCGATGTAGAACTCGTAAGCATCGCGACGGAATTTCTTGACGCACTGTTCCTATTCGAATTGGATTGATTAGCCCCAGTGTTTCCATCGATTAGACCCACTGTTCCAGCGGTCGGATTCTGACCTGAAACAGGGGCATTTTCGCCGCCTGAATGCGGCACTGCGAGGCGCAACACGCGCTACCCACTAATTCAGTAATTTCTAACTCATGGGTCTATGCAGAAACCCATTGATTTATTTCAAATAACGTTGCAAATTATCTGAACCACCTACGAAAATAGGCGTACCTTCTCTCAGGTCGAAAATCATTGGAACGGTACGATGGCCGGTTTCGTTAACAACGATCGATCTCCATTCTGGTTTTATGTCAAAATTGATTTCAGTGAAACTCATTCTCTTTCCTTTTAACATCCTCTTTGCCAGACCGCAATAAGGGCAAAGTGTTGATCTAAATACCAAAAAATCTGTTTTGGTTTCATCGAGTAATTGATGCAGTTTAGCCAAAGTATTCCACCTCCGTGTACCTCAACTTTTGTTGTTTCATTTTGGATTTGTATTCAACGTCCATATTTTCCTGAGGTGACAATAGGTGATTTAATGTCGTTCAAAAGGTTCAATAACATCTTGAACACTTCGATAACTAATAGATAGGCGCGGGCTTTCTCGGCCATTCAGGGGATAAAAATGAATTTTAAACAAAAACCAAAAGTGCTTCACATAATTCCAATGGGCGAAGAAATTGAGCCCATAATGGTGGGAATTAGAAATTATCCAGTTTCTGCGATTGCATTTTTATATGATAAATCACAAAAAAAACTTTTAAACGAAGTTACAAAGCACCTTTCAATTCTAGGAATACCAATTGAATCATATGAAATCGGAAAGGAACCATTGCTCGGCGTCATGGAAATAATTAATCGTCTGGCTGAAGATACAGAAGCATTTCATTACGATGAAATTCTAGTAAATGTTGGATCAGCAACAAAACATTACGCATGCGCCGCGATATCTGCAGCATTTGTTAACGGCTTACGTGCCATCCACGTTATGGAAGGAAATGCAGTGCCCTTACCAGTGTTAAAATTCTCATACAAAGAACTTGTTAGCCCACCTAAAATGGGCATATTGCGTGCCTTGAACAGTTCACTAGTTTCAAGCTTATCTGAATTATCAGAGCGAACGAATATGAACAAAAATTTACTATCTTACCATATTCGCGGTGGGAAGGAATCTCAAGGACTTGAAGGCTTGAATTTAATCGAAATTAATAGGGGGCCTCAGGGGCGATTAATAATTGATTTAACTCCTATGGGCAGAATGATGTTAATTGGCAGAGAATAAATTACTAAGAAAATAATGGAATTGGGGGGATAATTGATAGAAATTTTTGATATTGTAAGTAATTGGGGGGATTTAATTGTTTGATGGACCGGATTTATTGAATCAATTACGACCGAGATTAGAAGAATATAGGGAACTTCTTGCTGAATGGTTCAAACAAAAATGGTCTGAATATCCGATTCCACTATACGGTTCTGTTGATGTCAGAGATTCAGGTTGGAAGATTGCTGCAGTCGATGTTAACGCTTTCCCAGCTGGTTTCAATAATATCGAAAAAGAGGATTTGCAACGACTAATAGGTCCGATGCGAAATTGGCTAGATAATGAGCATCCTAGTTCACAACTAGTATTACTTTGGCCAGAATCTAATACTCGTAATCCTGGTTATGCTGAAAATGTATTAGTCATCAAAGGTCTGATTAAATCTGCTGGAAGGGAATGTAAAGTTGGTTCTACTGAATTGAACGATTTTACAGAAATAGAGGCGTTATCTGGTGTCCTTGAATTATCTCCTGTTTTGAAAACTTCAGATGGAGTATTGGTAAATGGTAAACGACCAGATCTGATTATTACAAATAATGATTTGACTTCCGGTAAAATACCATCTGGAACGATTCCTGTTGCCCCACCTCAAGGTTTAGGATGGTTTCAGCGGAAAAAATCAAACCATTTCCGTGCCGTCCAACCGTTTATTGACGAGGTTGCACAATTATTAAAAATAGATTCTTGGATGTTGGGTACACATTGGTTTGTTAGTGAAAATAGATGTTTAGATGATGAATCATGCCGTCAGGCCTTGGCTAATGATGTGGATAACTGTTTGGAACTTTTAAGAAAAAAATATCGTTTGTTAGGGATAAAAGGCGAACCAAAATTATTTGTCAAAAACGATTCTGGAACTTATGGCTTAGGGATATTAGAAATTTCATCGGGTGAAGAATTATTGAAATTATCTAAAAGAAAAATGAATAAATTAACTTATGGAAAGGGAGGAGCGGAAGTCAGAGATTTCTTAATACAGGAAGGAGTTCCAACCCGTTTGAAATGGGGTGATTATGTTATTGAGCCATGTATGTATTCGGTAGGGTCAGATGTTGATGCATGGTTCTATAGAGCCAATAATAAAAAAGGAAATCTCGCGAATTTGAATACACCCTCAACTCGTTTTGTAGGCCCCTCAAAATTAAAACTTGATGTGGATGGAGAAGAAACTCTTCAGCATGCATCAGGTTGGCATACTTTAGTTGCTGAAATAGCTCTTCTCGGCTTAGCAGCAGAAATAGCTGACTTGAATGATTGATTTTTCAATTCATTTTTTATTAACTCAATATAACCTGATAAGTGAAATAAAGTATAGCTCGTTGGGATGATATACTAATTTCACTCAATTGTTCCAAAAGGTTGAATCTTCTCAAGGCAATCAATCAACAAAAATGGGATAGACCCTGTCTAATAGAATTAGTTCAAATCAGAATTAAAGATTGTTGGACTCCATTGGGGGGGGGTATTTCATATGGTAATCATGAGAAGTTCGAAGGCCCAGTTTGGGCTCAAGCAATGGTCAAAGATACTGCGGAAGAAGAATGATTGAAACTTCTGTAGAGTTGGCAAGATCAGAATCAAGGAGTAGGCATTGAAATGACAGATGGATAGCCGAAAAGTTCAGTCTGAACATTTCAATGGGCTCAAGCAGAAACCCACTGATATACATGTAAAACGCTTAGATTTGAACGAGTTTAAGTAAGGCCACCCCAGCGTCCACCA
>JABIKU010000003.1 GCA_018654845.1 Methanobacteriota archaeon
AACAACTTGTGGGTTTGGGGATGATGGAACTTGATCGCGTATTTCGGGTATAGTTTGAGGTGTTGTATTGGTCTCAACTGTATCAGTTATTGGTTCAACTATAGGTTCTGGTATTGGTTCAACTATAGGTTCTGGTATTGGCATAGGTTTTTGAATTGGTTTTGGCCTTTTTATCGGTTTAGGTTTGATGATTGGTTTTGGCTTAGATTGTGGAATTATTTTAGGAGCTTCTTGTTTAACTATTTCAGTGTTAAAAATAATATCAGTAATTGGTTTTGGGTTTAAATTTAAGTTTGAGATTTGTAATTTCATAACAAAAATTACATGAATGATTAAGGACAATATAATCGCATGGGTCAAATTTATTTCGTTAAAAAAATTGTTACTTTTTGTCATATTCATTATTTTTTTTACGGCCCATTATTATAGTAAATAACCGTTTAAATATTTTAAAAAAGTTAATTATCAGGAATTTTTCCTGATAAAAAAAAACCCCACCATAAGGTGAGGTTTTTTAGATTAGAAGCCTGGCAGTGTCCTACGTTCGCGTAGAAAAAACTACACTATCATCGGCGCAGAATCGTTTCACTGTCCTGTTCGGAATGGAAAGGAGTGGGTCCAATTCGCTATGTCCGCCAAGCAAACTTTTTTGAGTTAAATAAATAACTCATGTCTTTTTCAATATGTTAAGAAGTAAATTAATGTGTTTTGATTGCGTTTTGCTTTAGTGTCAACATAACCTTAATAAGTTTTAAGGTTATAGGATCAAGCCTCACGAGCAATTAGTATCAGTTAGCTTCATGCATTACTGCACTTCCACACCTGACCTATCAACGTCCTGGTCTTGAACGACTCTTTAGTGCACTTAAAGTGCAAGGGAAGTCTCATCTTAGGGCAAGTTTCACGCTTAGATGCTTTCAGCGTTTATCTTTTCCAGATTTAGCTACCCGGCTATGCTACTGGCGTAACAACCGGTCCACCAGAGATCTGTCCATTCCGGTCCTCTCGTACTAGGAACAGCCCCCTTCAAACTTCCAACGCCCACGGCAGATAGGGACCAAACTGTCTCACGACGTTTTAAACCCAGCTCACGTACCACTTTAAATGGCGAACAGCCATACCCTTGGGACCGACTACAGCCCCAGGATGTGATGAGCCGACATCGAGGTGCCAAACTCCCCCGTCGATATGAACTCTTGGGAGGAATCAGCCTGTTATCCCCAGAGTACCTTTTATCCGTTGAGCGATGGCCCTTCCATACAGAACCACCGGATCACTATGACCTACTTTCGTACCTGCTTGACATGTCCGTCTCGCAGTCAAGCAACCTTATGCCATTGCACTAACAGCACGATTTCCGACCGTGCCTAGGTTACCTTCGCACTCCTCCGTTACTCTTTGGGAGGAGACCGCCCCAGTCAAACTACCCACCATACACGGTCCCCGATCCCGATAAGGGACCTGGGTTAGAACCTCAACAACATCAGGGTGGTATTTCAAGGGTGACTCCACAAGATCTAGCGATCCTGCTTCAAAGTCTCCCACCTATCCTACACAGATGTTATCAAAGTCCAATGTAAAGCTATAGTAAAGGTTCATGGGGTCTTTCCGTCTAACCGCGGGTAGATTGCATCTTCACAACCATTTCAACTTCGCTGAGTCTCTAGAGGAGACAGTGTGGCCATCGTTACTCCATTCGTGCAGGTCGGAACTTACCCGACAAGGAATTTCGCTACCTTAGGACCGTTATAGTTACGGCCGCCGTTTACCGGGGCTTCTATCAAGAGCTTGCACCCCATCAATTAACCTTCCGGCACCGGGCAGGAGTCACACCGTATACGTCCACTTTCGTGTTTGCACAGTGCTGTGTTTTTAATAAACAGTCGCAGCCACCATTTCACTGCAACCCCATCGGCCTTCGCATGTAAAATGCTACAACCTACTGGGGCGTACCTTATCCCGAAGTTACGGTACAAATTTGCCGAGTTCCTTCTCCAGAGTTCTCTCAAGCGCCTTAGAATTCTCATCCTGCCCACCTGTGTCGGTTTGCGGTACGGTCTCAATCTAACTGAAGCTTAGTGGCTTTTCTTGGAAGCGTGGTGTCAATCACTTCATGAACAAAAGTTCACTCGTTAACACATCTTGATATTAACTCCCCGGATTTACCTAAGGAATCTATCTACATGCTTGAACCAGGATATCCAACACCTGGCTGACCTAACCTTCTCCGTCCCCACATCGCATTAAATTGAGGTACAGGAATATTAACCTGTTTCCCATCGGCTACGCATTTCTGCCTCACCTTAGGGGCCGACTCACCCTGCGCCGATGAACGTTGCGCAGGAAACCTTGGGCTTTCGGCGAGGGAGCCTTTCACTCCCTTTATCGCTACTCATGTCAGCATTCGCACTTCTGATATCTCCAGCATTCCTCACAGAACACCTTCACAGACTTACAGAACGCTCTCCTACCATGCATATAAATATGCATCCGCAGCTTCGGTTATATGCTTAGCCCCGTTACATCTTCCGCGCGAGACGACTCGACCAGTGAGCTATTACGCTTTCTTTAAAGGGTGGCTGCTTCTAAGCCAACCTCCTGGCTGTCTGGGCCTTCTCACTTCGTTTACCACTTAGCATATATTTGGGACCTTAGCTGGCGGTCTGGGTTGTTTCCCTCTTGACAACGGACGTTAGCACCCGCTGTCTGTCTCCCGTAATTGTACTTCTCGGTATTCGGAGTTTGCAATGGTTTGGTAAGTCCTTAAGGACCCCCTAGCCATAACAGTGCTCTACCCCCGAGAGTAAGATACGAGGTACTACCTAAATAGTTTTCGGAGAGAACCAGCTATCTCCAAGTTTGTTTAGCCTTTCACCCCTATCCACAGCTCATCCCCAAATTTTTCAACATTTGTGGGTTCGGACCTCCAGTACATGTTACTGCACCTTCATCCTGGCCATGGATAGATCACTTGGTTTCGGGTCTACACCCAGTAACTAAATCGCCCTATTAGGACTCGCTTTCGCTACGCCTTCCCTATCGGTTAAGCTTGCTACTGAATGTAAGTCGCTGACCCATTATACAAAAGGTACGCAGTCACCCCGAAGGGCTCCTACTGTTTGTATGCATACGGTTTCAGAATCTATTTCACTCCCCTCCCGGGGTTCTTTTCACCTTTCCCTCACGGTACTTGTTCACTATCGGTCGATTACGAGTATTTAGCCTTGGAGGATGGTCCCCCCATATTCAGACAAGATTTCACGTGTCCCGTCCTACTTATCGTTACCCTAGTTCTACACACGGGCTTTCATATACGGGACTATCACCCTCTACGGCCGGACTTTCCATTCCGTTCTATTAACGCGTGTGCTAAAAATAACAGGCTGCTCCGGTTTCGCTCGCCACTACTACCGGAATCTCGGTTGATTTCTTTTCCTCGAGTTACTAAGATGTTTCAGTTCACTCGGTTTGCTTCACATCTCCTATGAATTCAGAGATGGATACCCTTGCGGGTGGGTTTCCCCATTCGGACACTTCCGGATCAAAGCTTGTTTGCCAGCTCCCCGAAAAATTTCGCAGACTACCACGTCCTTCATCGCCTGTAATCGCCAAGGCATTCACCATATGCACTTATTCACTTGATCCTATAACTTTAAAACCTAAGCCCTTTTCTACTTACGTTTTTCCGCATGAGACGGTCATTATAGTTTCTTCTAAAGCTTACTTTAAAAACTCTTTTTATCTAAATATAAAATTTAGATGCAAAGTGTTGATTTAGTATTTGATTTTGCAATCATTACCCATTTGAAATCATAATCTCATCACAATCTTATGATTTCTAATTTACTTCTTCCATATTGTTAAAGAACATACTAGCTAAAAAGCTAGCCTTAAGAATTCATAAATAAACTCTTAAGGCTTACCTTTTATATACAAAGAATTGGTGGAGGATAACGGGATCGAACCGATGACCCCCTGCTTGCAAAGCAGGTGCTCTCCCAGCTGAGCTAATCCCCCATTTTAAGTTAAATCTTCATTAAAACTGGTGGGTCTGGTTGGGCTCGAACCAACGACCCCCGCGTTATCAACACGGTGCTCTAACCAGCTGAGCTACAGACCCTAAAACAGGGCCAATTTTTAAATTCTTTGTGCTACCAACAACTGATAAGTGTGAATGCTTATAGAGAGATTTATTCTCTAGAAAGGAGGTGATCCAGCCGCACCTTCCGATACGGCTACCTTGTTACGACTTCACCCCAGTCATGAATCCTACCGTGGTAATCGTCCCCCTTGCGGATAGACTAACTACTTCTGGTAAAACCCACTCCCATGGTGTGACGGGCGGTGTGTACAAGGCCCGGGAACGTATTCACCGCGACATGCTGATCCGCGATTACTAGCGATTCCGACTTCATGCTGTCGAGTTGCAGACAACAATCCGGACTACGACCGGCTTTCTGAGATTGGCTCCCCCTCGCGGGTTGGCTTCCCTCTGTACCGACCATTGTATTACGTGTGAAGCCCTGGCCATAAGGGCCATGAGGACTTGACGTCATCCCCACCTTCCTCCGGTTTGTCACCGGCAGTCCCATTAAAGTGCCCAACTAAATGATGGCAATTAATGGCAAGGGTTGCGCTCGTTGCGGGACTTAACCCAACATCTCACGACACGAGCTGACGACAGCCATGCAGCACCTGTGTTACCGTTCTCTTTCGAGCACTAAAGCATCTCTGCTAAATTCGGTACATGTCAAGGCCAGGTAAGGTTTTTCGCGTTGCATCGAATTAATCCACATAATCCACCGCTTGTGCGGGCCCCCGTCAATTCATTTGAGTTTTAATCTTGCGACCGTACTCCCCAGGCGGTCTACTTCACGCGTTAGCTGCGTTACTCATGGATTTTACTCCACCAACAACTAGTAGACATCGTTTAGGGCGTGGACTACCAGGGTATCTAATCCTGTTTGCTCCCCACGCTTTCGTGCATGAGCGTCAGTGTTATCCCAGGGGGCTGCCTTCGCCATTGGTATTCCTCCAAATCTCTACGCATTTCACTGCTACACTTGGAATTCTACCCCCCTCTGACACACTCTAGTCTTACAGTTTCAAACGCAGTTCCCAAGTTGAGCTCGGGGATTTCACATCTGACTTATAAAACTGCCTGCGCACGCTTTACGCCCAGTAATTCCGATTAACGCTTGCACCCTACGTATTACCGCGGCTGCTGGCACGTAGTTAGCCGGTGCTTCTTGTCAAGATACCGTCATGCTTACAATATATTAGATAGTAAGTTTTCTTCTCTTGCGAAAGAGCTTTACAACCCGAAGGCCTTCTTCACTCACGCGGAATGGCTGGATCAGGGTTGCCCCCATTGTCCAAAATTCCCCACTGCTGCCTCCCGTAGGAGTCTGGACCGTGTCTCAGTTCCAGTGTGGCTGATCGTCCTCTCAGACCAGCTACTGATCGTTGCCTTGGTAGGCCATTACCCCACCAACAAGCTAATCAGATATCGGCCGCTCTAATAACGCAAGGTCCGAAGATCCCCTGCTTTCACCCGTAGGTCGTATGCGGCATTAGCTAACCTTTCAGCTAGTTATTCCCCATTACTAGGCACGTTCCGATATATTACTCACCCGTTCGCCACTCGCCATCAGAGAGCAAGCTCTCCATGCTGCCGTTCGACTTGCATGTGTAAAGCATTCCGCCAGCGTTCAATCTGAGCCATGATCAAACTCTTCAGTTTAATCTTAACTTATTACTTTGCTTCTCAATAAATTGAAAAGCAATTTGTATCGCTTATGCTTTTTTCTCAAATTCATTTTCAAGGTTAACTGGTTATAAATAACCAGTGTGGTCTTGTCACAAATTTCAGTGTAAGCACTTTAATATGAGAATTAAAATTATTTCTGTAAACAGAAAAATTCTAATTTTAATCTCAACTATAAGCACCCACACTTATCAGTTGTCAAATTGTTAAAGAGCTATTATCGATGTTGGTTGCGGGAACAGGATTTGAACCTGTGACCTTCGGGTTATGAGCCCGACGAGCTGCCAGACTGCTCCACCCCGCGATCGATAAATCAACGAGTCTTTTGTTGAACCCTACGTATAT
>JABIKU010000025.1 GCA_018654845.1 Methanobacteriota archaeon
ATTGAACAATGACTGGAAACGAGGTTGCGATGCAGCAATCAAAGTAGGAAGGCTTCGAAACCATAGGAAAGGGACAACTGAACGTAATGACAAGAAACTCCCTCTTTGGATTTCGTGTGATCTTATGGAACAAGGTGTTATGCGTCCTGAAGATATAACTGAAGACGATTGGTTGGATCTAATTGAAAGATATAGGCACGGACAAACTAGATCTGGAAAAATCTTGAAAGAGATTTCAATTAAGAAGCGTAGAGAAGGATTGATACAAATTTTGAAGGGCTTACATTTGGATGAAATTTTACATTTTGTAAATCTCTGGCAACCAAAAAAGGAAGAAGATATCATTCGTTGGTGGTCTAATGAAGAGATGGAAGCAATGACTCAAACGGCATTACAATATATCTCTAAAGGAAAATTTGAGGAACGGGCAATTGCTCACCTTCTCCATTTTTCAATCGCGCCAAGGAGATCTGATTCAGCGTTATTCCTCTGGAAAAATATCGATTTAGTAGAAGGGATGATCACATTCCCTGCTTCTAAAAACAGAAAAAGGTGTCAAAACCGTATCGAACCTCGTTTTATTGAGTTCCTTTCCGATTACAAAAAGTTGATTTCAACATCAAAAGGAGGGGATGTATATGTTTTTCCATCATCACGGGCGCAAATATCAGGAACTACAAAAGATCCTAAAGATTACATTTCAGCGAAATCTATCGCAAAATGGCTCGCTTTCATACGAAATTCAACTACATTACGTAATGGAGATAAAATTAGACCATATCCACCTCACTCATATAGGCATTCTTTAGCGATGAGATATCTCAATACTGGCTCAAGATATGAAGATGTGAGTGGAATTTTAGGCGATACTGTGGCTACAATTGAAAGATACTATTCAACTTTGATTTATACTGAAGCCAGTGAGGAAGCATTTCGTAGAGCACATCCTAACTCACACAAGGAGCCTGCGATTGCTACAGCCCAACCAGAATGGATGATGCGAGAGGTAGGCTTCCGGACACCAAATGTCAATTCAGCAGTACGTCGAAACAGGGGTTCAGACTCTACAAGGGTGGTGGACGCTGGGGGATTTGAACCCCCGGCCACCTGGTTGCAAACCAGGTGCTCTTCCAAGCTGAGCTAAGCGCCCTTCAGCCCTGCCGAATCAGGCGGGGTTCTTATGTTCGACCGTTGAAAGAGGTCATTCTTCTTCATCTGATTTTAGTAATTCAGCAGCGACAAAAAATCCAACAAGTGCTGAAGTGAAAATTAAGAATTCTAATACTGATTGCTTTGGATTAACATCTTCAGGTAAATTTTCTGAACCGGTTGGTAGTCCATTAGAATCGGTGTGAATATCAGGACTTAATTCTACAAAAAATGGGATGTCTATCTGTTCACCTTCGAACATAATTTGATGGAGTGCCGAAATGTTTCCTGGCAGCAACCCATCTTCTGCAGCCAAACTGACTAACACGGCGACCTGGCAATTTGAGTCGAGGCGGTCGCCGGTTTCATTCAATTCACAACTTGTTTTTAGCCACCCAGTTGTGATATCATCAACACCTTCGAAAGAACCGTCCTCATCAGTATCAATCAATATTCGATGTTCTGCCGATTCCCTAGTATCTTCATTTCGGAAAAACAAGGAATCGGTGTCAAAGACAACCCCTGAATGGACATTTTCAGGTATGTGACCAGAATCATGGAGAATGATTGTGAATTCCTTAGTTTCATGAGCAGCGATTGGGGTTGGCATAATCAGAATGAAAACCAGCGCCAGTACGAACCCCCATGACGACCTCATACATCTTGGCAGACTGCCGATGGCTTCAACATGACTTCTACTCTCGCAGGTAAGGATGGATAGTCGCAAAGTTGCTCTTGCCAGCGGTTTAGTTTTCTGTTTGCTCATAGCAAGTGTCGCATCAATTCTACTCATTGGCGAAAAATCCTCTTCGAATCTAGATGTTACAGAAATGTTAGATCCATTGTTACAAGATGAAGAACACGACCACCGCAATGCTAGTCAACACGTGATGTACACCGATAATATTCAACCGGTTTCATTCAATGAGTTAACTGCTCCTGGTAATGCAGAAATTCAAGTTGCTGAATCACCAGATGGCAAAACCTATGCATATATTGCAGGTTGGTCAGAGTTGCACATCGTCGATGTCACCAATCCTTCAAACACCACTGTTACCGGAGTTTATTATGATCCAAATACACAAGTTCTTGACGTGAAATATCTTGAATATAATGGCCGAGAATATGTAATTGTCCAAAATCAAATCGTTGACCCGGGAGCGGCTGATCCTAATGTTGGCACATGGGAAGACCCGGCTCAAGTGACGGTCACGCTCGTTGACGTGACCGATAAATCAGATCCTGAATGGGTTGATTCTTGGTATGATGCGGACCATCCTAGCGGCCCACATAATCTCTACACACATATGATTGATAATGAATGGTATATTTTCGTTGCCAATCCCGAGTATGAATCCTGTGATGTTGGCCAAGGTGATGCTTGTGGTGGCATAACGATTGCTCACTTAAATTTCGCAGGATTCGGTGATAATCCACTTATCGTGAAAGTGGGTGAAGCCGAAGTTAGCTGGGAATCTACCCGAGGTGGTTGGATTTACATTCACGATATGACGGTTCAAACTTGGCCGGGTGAAGATGCTAATGATCCACGATTTGGTAAGACATTCATCTATGGTGCATATTGGGAAGCTGGACTTCGAATCTTCGATGTCTCCGATGTCCCTCATCCAACCAATGATTTCGTTCAGTATACATTGCACGCTGCTGCTTGCCGTGGTTCATTAGGGACGCAACTCGGCTGCACTTGGCGTGCTCCCGAAGTTGGGCAATGGATGGATTTCGCTGATCTAGACAATGATGGCGCACCCGATAGCGGTACGACTGGAAATGAAAATGGAGGGCGCGCATCATACATTCATTATGCCGAACCTATCGACGATATGGTCGATGCAAGTCATCTCGGATATCCGGCAGGAAAAATGCACTTGACATTCCTTGCAACCGAAGTTCTCGAAACAACTATCGGCACAGGAATGGGATACCTAATCGATACAACAGATTACGAAGTTACTAATGGGAAATTGACATTCTTGCCTAAATTGATTCATGGCTGGGAAATTCCATTCGCAGACGACCATCATATTCCCGGTGGTGAGGAATGGCTTTTGTTCAGCCCTCACAACGCCGATACTGAAATCTTCCAAACAGGATTGCCGGGTTTCCCCGACAATAGTTTAGGCGGAGCATGGGACGGACGAATTTATCTTTCAAGTTACCATGCGGGATTATGGATTGTCGATATTGAAACCTTAATGATACGTGGACTAGATATCGATGCAAATCGTACTGAAATTCACTTGGAAGCAACGATAGGATACCATATTTCACACGGCATAGATGGTCAACCTCTTGACAGCGCTTACTATGATTTTGGCTGGACACCTTTCATCTGGGCAGCAGAATATCACAAAGGTTACACCTACCTTTCCTGTATTACGACCGGACTTTACATAGTTCAACTCGATATCGATAAACCCTATGGATTACCCCTTGAATAAACACACCGTAGACCGTTGCATTGAATTGCTAACCGAGGGCGTGGCCAAACATAAGGGGCAAGCCCATGACCAGACTACCATACTCGATTCCGCTTCTATTGATGGTTACCATAATGGTCACCGCACCACTTTCAGGTTGTATTGCTGTGTTCAAGCCAGACGGTGGTGATGACTCGGTATGGGAGTGGATTGACCCGGTCGTCGAAATCGAAGATGAAAATCATTCTCACACCGATTTACTATTGCACAGATTGAATACTCCTAATGCAAAGCTAATCGATTATCACAATCTGAATTGTGATGGGAATGTCAAACCCCCACCGGGATTTGATGACACTCAGGGTCGGCCTTGCTCTGATGAGTTCAAAAATACTGGGCCAACTCCGGGAGATAATTCTGAAGTTACAATCGAAGGTAATTTTGATGAGGATTGTAAATTATACGCAGATGGGTCTGGTGGATGTTTCGCGTATGTTTCCAGTTACAATCAATTTGAGATTCTCGACATCAGTGAACCAAACAATATCAAACTGATGTCGACATATTATGCTGAGATTGCTCGAATTATTGACATCAAGGTCACAAAAGACAATAATTGGGTATTGATTAATCACGAATTGACGAATTCAGAACTCGATCCGATACCAAATGATGACGATGCTAACAGCGGCGCAAACCGCCTCGATGTTATTTATGTCAAAGATAAAACCAGCCCGGTTAAGGTTGCGGAATGGAATGAGCCACCAGCAGGTTTTCACAATCAAGATTTGAATGTTTATTGTGATTGGGATGGAGCTCTCGACCCTCGCGAAGAATGCAGTCTATTCCTGTTTGGAGCAGATCCTTATCCAGAAATGGTCGCAGGTGGTGGACCTGTCAAGGGAACTAAAGTATTCTATGTCCCGATGGGATTCGAATCATGGTTACCGGGCCAAGATGATAGCGCTCAAAACTCAAGTCGTGAAATCGTACCATGGGGAGCATATACTCCAGAACCAGACACGACTTGTGGTGGAACTATCTTCAATCACGATAACGTGTTTTTCACCCATCCAATCACTAAACAAAAAATGTTAGTCATCTCATATTGGGGAGGCGGTCTGCGCCTCGTCGATGTCTCCGACCCGCCGACTATTGCTGATCCATATGGCATATCATGGCCGCCGGAAGTAGGTCGATGGATGGGGTGCCCTACTGCAGATTCAGGATGGTATGGACCAGAGGGAGGTGGCCATGCAAACATGTCACCAGAAGAGTGGTTAGATTCAAACCAAGGAAATGACAACATCCATTATGCAGTTCCGAGTGACAATCTAGTCTGTTCAGGTATTAGCGAATTAGACCCAATAGAAAATTGGCCAGCAAACTGCGGGACAGGATATGAGGACCCCGTTTATGGACAAAATTGGCGGCATTATACCTATATCGCACCTGAATATGGTTCAAATGATAATCATACTGGATATATTTGGACAATCGATACGACCGACCCTGAGAAACCATTCCTAGTATCTAAGTGGAGATTGCCCGGAGAAGGCATGACAAGCAACGGGACCCATCCTCAACACTACATCCCTGGCGGATATATTTACAGCCCACACAATGGCGATACAGGACCTGCTGGAGAGGTTTACTTCACCCATTACCACGCTGGCGCATGGGCTACCGACCACGGAAAAATATGGGATGAAATCGTATGGGAAAACGGAGTTCCTGAACCTGACCGAGGATTCCAAGCGATTCAGGAATTAGCTCCGACACACACCGTAGGATATTACCTTCCAGCCGGACCAACTTGGATTGAAGATCCAATCGAAGCGATGGGGTATGATATGGCAGATTGCTGGGCTTCCTGCATGATACCTTTCGATTGGGGATTACAATATGACCCTCGCGGATTTGTCTACATTTCAGAAATGGTCAGTGGAATTTACGTCGTTCAATTCGATGAAGATTACAATCCCGAATTTGATTACCCCCCACTATGGACTGCTGAAGAAAGCAGCGAATGAGGTGAGGAATTGGGCGGTCGAATTTTTTCGATTTTAATAGTCTCGATCTTACTCACTCCGACAGTTGCAGCCCATGGCGCTGACATTTCTTCATTCATTTTGAGAAATGGGAGTGTACAACCATCAAACTATGATATTTCTGAAAATAGTAGTATCTTACTGTATAATACTGTAGATTACAGCCGTGATGTGAAATTAACTCATCCGACTGATTCGAATTTAGATTGGAATTGCACGGCAGGTCCATCGAACTCAACAAATACTAATGATGAATGTGGATTTTGGTTCGATAATCTATCTTGGGCACCTGGATTATATGAAATAGAAATTTTTTCTAATGATTCACTCTGGCAAACAATTACTTTGCAAATAGTTAGGGATAATCACACAGATATTATTCCAATTTTTACTCTTCCCGGAGGGGAGAGGGCACCAGAGGACACATCAGATAATGGATTAGATAATATTCTCCCAAAAATTGCAATCCTATTATTCGGTGCGTCAGCATTAATATGGATTTCAAAAAATATCGGTAATGAAGAATTAGTGAACAAATCTGAGGAAGAAGAATGAAGGATTCGATTGTTGCAGTGATTCTGACTTTATGCATTCTGAATGCAGGATGCCTTGGAGAGGAAGAAATCGATATTTTCTATGGTGAAGATATCGTTCCAGCAGTTCATGCAGACGACTTTACTTTAATCGACGAAAATGGTCAACAATTCACTCTTTCTTCTCTTGAAGGTAAAGTAGTTGTAATTGCATTCTTATTCACTCGATGCCCAGATATTTGCCCTATTGTAAGTGCTAATCTTGCGTATATTTCAGAAGAACTTGGCGACCATTACGAAAATGATGTAGCAATCTTGAGCATCACTGTTGACCCGTGGACAGACAATACAAGCGTTCTTGCAAATTATGCGAGTGACAGAGGTCTCAGTTGGCCTCACCTTACAGGAGACCTCGAAGTACTTGAGCCGGTTTGGGTTAATTTTGATGTCGGGCTCAAAACATATGATTCAGACCTTGATGGTGATGGAGTCGCCGATGGTTTTGACGAATGTGCAGATACCCCAGAAGGTGAAGAAGTCGATGACGTCGGTTGTGGAAAAGAAACGCAAACCGAAAGTGAGGATCTCAAAGTTATGCACCATCCTCTCAGTTACTGGGTAGACCATACGACAGGAACAATAATTCTTGACAAAGAAATGAATCAACGAGTTTGGTGGGGCGATACAGATTGGAATGCCGAACTCGTCATAGAAGACATACTAATATTGATGGAAGAATAATAAATGAAAATTTTACAATTACTAGCAATATTCATGATTATTTCATCATCACTCACTGGTTGTTTAGGTGATAATGTAGGGAATAAAATCAATGGAATCGAATACAAAAATCCTCCTGACGCACCAGATTTTTCATTATTGAACCAGAATCGAGAAAACATTACACTTTCAGAATTCGAAGGGAAGGTTGTCGTTGTCGCATTCCTATACACATCTTGCCCTGATGTCTGTTTAGCGCTTTCAGCAAATCTAGATTGGGTCGATGAAAATCTCGACGATTACTCGGATGATGTAATTATTCTTTCAATAACCATTGACCCCGCTAGAGATACTCCCGAACGGTTTGCGTCTTGGATGGAAATTATGGGATTTGAATGGGATCACCTTTCAGCAGATCGAGCTTCAACCCTCGTCAAAGTTTGGGAAGAATGGAATATCGTTGTAGATAATGACCATATCAATGCGAGTGAACCTCCCGAAGGTTCGACAAATCGAGTTGTTGTAATGTACCCCGATAACTCGATAGTATCAATTGATTTGCTTTATTCAGAAATAGCATCGAGTACAACAAAAGCAAATTTTTCAGACCTCGCGCTCGAATCGGGAAACATTACTCTTGATTCTGAAACCAATTGGCAACTATATGCATGGGACTCAGATTCGTGGAATTGGTCAATACAAGATGAATCTCACCTTGATTCACTTTTCGATTCGCAAACTAACCTCGCGTGGATTGCTGATGGAGGAAACCTCTCTCAAATGCCACCAGGAATTGATTGTAATGGCCGAGGTTGGGTAATGGGCGAAGGTGGAGGAGCACATTGCATGTGTGATGATGGATACGAAAGAGGTGAAGATATGTTGACATGTGTTGCCGAAGATGAACATGATGCCTCGACTACAATAGACGACCCACATGAACAATCACTTTCTGACTATGGCGTTGGCCACTCTACTGTGACGTTTATTCTAGACAAAGAATTGAGAAAACGCGTTGCATGGAGCGGAACAAATTGGGATGTTACTCTCTTTCTCGAAGATGTGAAAACTCTCGTCGATGAATGAGGGTTGGATTCGATTCAAATATCACCCCTTCTTGGGTTTAATATGGATGATGGTGGCCAAGCAAAGTCAATATTCCTCGCTGCATTGATGATTGGTAGTGTAATACTCGGCGCTTTGGTCTTCGACCTAGACGGTAGTAAAGAAAATCTCGCACCTATAATCGATGGAAGTATTCCAAATCAAATTTTGATTGGAAGCACAGATTCAATCGAATTATCCATTTCTGACGAAGATCTGCCGAGCCTAGCTCTCACCGTCACAATGGATGGTCAATCACTCGAAGTCGAACCAGACGAAAACGGCACGCTTATTTTTGATATTTCTGAATTATCTGTTGGTGAACACGCCTTGAAAATAATTGCTTTAGATTCGGTCGGTCAAGAATCCCGTTGGACCTCATTATTTACGATTCACTACCCGGCTGAAGATGCGACTGTGATGATCGTCAATGAGAATGAAATCATAGTCGAAAAAGGCGATAGTGCATCAATACAAGGTACAGTTGTTCATCCCGCGATTAATACCTGTGAACTGATTTGGAGCGATGGTGACATCGGTAACTTCAGCCTAAGTTTACCGATTGATGATAGCGGCCGATTCACATTGAGTTTTGACGAAGTTAATTCGAATATGACGATAATAACTCAAGCAACCTGTGGCACTTGGGAAGATACGGTCGCAACACAAACAATTTGGATTAACGCAACTGAACCTACAGAACCAGCCTAGCAACCATCTCAGGGTTGCACTGATCCTGAGGCATCGAATTATGATGATGGCGCCGAAGAGGATGATGGTTCTTGTGAATACGATGATGGAGAGGATGAAAATGAAGGAGATAATACTACAAATATCGACACAGGCTCGAATGAATGGTGGTCTCAAGTTCTCCTCTGTGATGAAGGAGAATCGGTTGCAGTAAACGATTATAACACCACAGAAAATGACATGTTATTATGTGAAATGTCATTCACAATGAATGAGACACACATCACAATATTATCGAATGGAATTCCTAATCACGATTTCCATTCGGGCCCGGGCTGCTGTGTATCCGAACAAAATTATGATTGGATAATCCCACTAGAACCAGTTAACCAAACTGGTTGCAACCCTTCAATTTCAATTGATGGTTGTACACTTGCTCCAGACAGAGGACCGGTTGTGATGAGCGTTAACGGAGTCCCTATGTATGGGCCAGAAGACGGGCCAGGAAGTGATGCTGTGTCGATGCACGAAGGTAATTTTGAGGAAGATCGGCAACAGATTTGGTTAGGTGTCTGCCATGCACATAGTGCAGGAGGAGGAACTTACCACTATCATGGAGATGCAAATTGTGTTCATTGGCATCCCGATGCAGAAAAAAATGAAACTTGGCTCGATTATAGTATAGATTCGTCTCGTCAAGTTTCTGAACATTCACCGATTTCTGGGTTCGCATTCGATGGTTATCCCGTCTACGGTTTTGTTGGCTGGGATGAAAACGGTGAGCCAAAAGAAATGACTAGTTCATACCGTTTGAAGGATGGCGAGACCGGCTATAATGGCAAGGATGACTATGAATATATTACTGGACTCGGTGACCTCGATGCATGTAATGGAATATTCAGTCCAACCCCAGATTATCCAGATGGTATCTACCATTACCATTCGACTTGGTGGGTGGGCGACAATATCGGATTTCCATATTTCATCAATTGTTATCGTGGTGAAACAAATCTCGAAGATAACGCCGATGCCGGACAAGGCGGAGGAGGGGATGATCCTGATTGCTCTGGTCATGGAGAAACATGGGGGCCGGGAATTGGTCCACCACCACCGGGATGTGGGAACGGTCCGCCACCAGGTGGTGACCAATCGGTAGGAAATGGAATTATTGCAATACCTTGGTTGAAATCATTACCACCGAATAGCGGCTTGATTCTGTTATCGATGCTCGTAATGGCTTCAATGACTAGATTTGCATTCAAAGAATCGGCATTCGACTCAAACGCTCAAGGTCAGGCTGATAGAGTTCGCGAATATCGTTCAGCTCTAGCACGAGCATAGCGAGCCGCTCGAGACCCATCCCCCAAGCACAAACCGGCCATTCAGTTCCGAGTGGTTCGGTAACCTCTGGTCGAAATATTCCAGAACCACCCAATTCGAGCCACTCACCTCGCCATAGAACTTCGACTTCAACAGAAGGCTCGGTATACGGGAAGTATGCAGGCCTAACCCTTACATCGGGATAGCCCATTTTCGTGTAGAAGGTTTTCAAGGTTGTAATTAACATCGAAAGATTTGCATCAGGTTCGTGAATAATACCTTCAATTTGATGGAATTCAGGGAGATGAGTACGGTCAATCGTTTCTTGTCTGAAAACCCGGCCTATTCCAAAAACTCGGCATGGATGATTTGGATTTTGAGATATATATTTGACGGTATTGACAGTCGTATGAGTGCGCAGCAAGGCCTTTTGTGATTCTTCTTTATCAAAAGTAGAGCCCCATCCCCGACTCCCAGTATCATGGCCATATTCGTGTACTGCCGACCATATGTTCAGGGTTTTTTCATCGAGTTCAATCTTTTCAGGATTTGAAAGATAGAAAGTATCCTGCATCGTTCGCGCTGGATGGGATTGAGGGATGTAGAGTGCATCCATATTCCATCCAGCAGACTGGACATAATCACCTTCGATTTCAGAAAAACCCATCTCGAGGAAAACCGAGCGTATTCTCTCGATTAGAGATTGCATTGGATGAGGTCTGCCACCCATCGGAATCGGAGCGGGTGCATTGACATCGAATGCCTTGTATTCCACATCACGCCAATTTTCACCTTGCAATAATTCTGGTGTTACCTCTCCGATTAATTCAATATTGACTAATTTCGACTCGTCAATATTTTTTCCAGCATCGGTCAAAGACCATGTGCGAGTCGTGATTTCTTCAATAAAAATCAAATTTTTTCGATTCGAGAAATGTTTTATCATTTCAGAATCGAGTTCGGCCAAATCTACTCCTTTACCAATGGATTCGATAAATTCGCTACGAGATGCAATTAATTTTGCTACTGATTTCTTATTTACAGCAACAAAAATACCGCCTTGGACGCTGACGCCGAGCGCCTTCAACAAGCCGACTCCAGGTCCTGCCTCATTACGCTCAAAACCTGCAGAAAATAGTCCTGCCATATTTCTATTAGAGTCATCTGCACCCTCATACCACTTCCAAATACGTGCTTCTAACAAGCCATTTTCAACTGCTGAAGCACCCTCTTTACCTAGATAAACCATTGACGAATGAGACTCTGAAATCTCGGCCAACCCATCCTCTGCTAGCTCTTTTCCAGCACCAGCGACATGAACTTGATCGGCCCATCCTGTTGCTTCCAACAAATCGTTCAACGACCATGTACGTTCAGCATCGCCGTGCATTACGCGCAGCATCCGACGTTGGTTATTGTTGAGTGGCATTTTGATTCCTCGGGCGTTTCGAGTTGGATTTCACACTTGACGATTGCCGCTCATACATTGAGTGGAAATCATTATTCATCCTCTTCCCAAAGTTTCACGTCACAAATTATACAATCAAAAAATTTCGGTTTACCACCTTCAACCCACTCTAAATTACCACATCGCCCACATAAAATTGAGGTCCGAATAGGTTCGACAAGAGTCGTGTCGATACGATACATTACCCGACCGGCTTCAGGAAGTATCGTTGCATCTGGCTCCCATGCTGCTATCTCTGCCGGGTCGACATCCTCCTCGTCAGGTAATCGTAAAGCGATTAGGAGGAGGATAATTCCAGCGATTGCAATCGGTATAGCGAAGGCGAGGAGAAGAGGAGAAGATTCGGAATAGAGGATGATTCCAGTACCGATGACGAGGCATGCCCAGGCTGAAATAAATAGGTTCAGCCGGCGATATCCGGGAGAAGAAGAACTCGTTTCACCTTCCGACATGGCTCTGCGTGGCACCTTTCATCCATCAATCCGTCGGCTGTGTGCAACCTCACGAGGTGTAGGGTTCAAGTGCTGAAGGTTCTCGTCGCCGCTTAAGCCTCAGTAGCTCAGCCCGGTAGAGCACCTGATTTGTAATCAGGCGGTCGGGGGTTCGACTCCCTCCTGGGGCTCCAACTCATTTGTCGTCTACAGTTCGCAGAATTGTTATTGAATTGAATGATATTTTGTAGTGTGTCAGTCTATCCCTAACAATGAAGGATGAGGGAGTGTGCGCATCGAGCGTGAGTGCAGTTTTACTCGATGGAAAGTCGCTCGGCTTGCGGATTGAAGGCGAGTTAGCCGAGCGTGTTACGTCTCTGAAATCTCTAGGAATTGAGCCACATCTCGCGGTTGTTCTAGCAGGTAATGATCCGGCCAGTCATGTCTATGTGAGAAACAAAGAACGCGCATGTGAAAGAACTGGAATTCGTAGCACCTTAATCGACCTGCCCGAAAATGTTTCTCAAGAAGAATTGATGCAGGTCGTTGCAGATCTAAATGCAGATGATACTGTTCACGGAATTCTTGTCCAGAGCCCAACCCCTGCTGGCACAAATGAGTTGGAAATCACAGAAGCGATTGACCCTACAAAGGATGTCGACGGATTTCATCCAATGAACTTAGGCCGTCTCGTGATGGGGCAGTCAGATGGTCTTCTGCCTTGCACTCCTGCCGGAGTTATGGCGATGATTGCCGATGCAAAAATCGATCTTATAGGAGCTAAAGCCGTAGTTATTGGGCGATCCCGTATAGTTGGAATGCCCCTCGCCCTGCTCCTCGCTCAGAAGGGCATTGATGCAACCGTAACCATAGCCCATTCACGAACCCAAGATGCTGCTAAAATCTGCCGAGAAGCAGACCTCATCGTTGCAGCAATCGGTCGACCAGCGACAGTAATGGCCGATTGGATCAAGCCTGGAGCGACTGTGATTGATGTTGGAATTAATCGAGTTGTCGACGAATCACGAGATAGTGGTAGCCGCCTTGCCGGCGATGTCGATCCAGCTGCTGCTGAAATTGCCGGATACATCACTCCAGTCCCCGGAGGAGTAGGTCCGATGACAATTGCAATGTTGATGTCTAACACGGTTCGTGCGGCCGAAATGTCTCTAGAATAAATCTATTTTCAGAATATGCCAAGTTCAAACTGGCCATCTTCAGTTGCGTGAATCTTAGGATCCCAAAGCGGGGAGAATATCAGATTAATATGAACGCTTTCAATGCCATCAGTAGTAAGTGCTGCTCGATGAACTGCCGCCATTAATTCAGGTGCAATCGGACAACCAGGACTTGTTAGAGTCATATCGATTTCTGTGTGTTCACCATCGATTTCAACTTTGTATATCAATCCCAAATCGATTACGGAAATTTTCATTTCCGGATCTTCGACCTCAAACAAGGCTTCGCGAACATCTGATTCTGATACCATATTTTTCCCCTCACTCCAACATTGCTTGAGCGGTTTTTTTGATTTTTGTTATCATATTCATAAATCCGTTCGCACGGCTTGGAGTTAAGATTTGGCTCAAGCCCATCGCTTCAATATACTTTGGATCATGCTCAGCAACAGCCTCAGGTGATTGGCCGTTGATAGCGAAAGAGGAGATCGCCATCAAGCCTTGAACGATTTGAGCATCCGCACCGCCACTCACGAGAATTTTGCCTTCTGAGTCAGTAACGCAAGTCACATGCGCCCGAGATTGGCAACCGTGAACCATATTTTCATCATTCCAATCATCAATATGTAGAGGGAAAGGATGTTTTTTTGCATATTCGAATAATAATTCGAAACGCTCCATTGAATCGAAGCAATCAATGAACTCTTCGATGATTTCATCGACATGCTCAGGCCAATCACGATTCTCAGACATAACCAAGCCTAGTACTCCTCCAATTTTAATGCTTAGGCGATGGCTCAACAACTGATGAGTGAAATTATGCAAATCTATTGACAATATCGCGTAGATGAACAATGAAGGCTTCAGCTTCTTCCATCGTATTGTATATCCAGATTGAAGCACGATTTGTCGAAGCGACTCCCATTGCCTCAAGTAAGGGTTGAGCACAGTGCGTACCAGTTCGTATTGCAAAACCACCGGCGTCGAGCAAATACCCCATATCTTGAGCTAGGATTGATTCATGCAAGAAAGATACAACACCAACACCATCATCTCTGCCTGGTGCACCGAAAATGGTGATGCCTGGAATCTTTTCCATTTCGTTTGACATCCATGATGCAATGTTATGAATATGTTCATGCGCATCATGAAAATTAATATTCTCTTCTAACCATTCAACTGCTGCTCGCCAACCTATCGCTTCAGCCATTCGAGGGGTACCGGTCTCAAACATTGAATATCCATCTAGGAATTGAGTGCCTTCTGTAGTAACGGATGTGATAATTGACCCCCCGGTCAAGAAAGGACCCATTTCCGCTAATGCATCGGCTTTGACGAGTAGGCAACCGATACCGGTTGGGCCAGCCATTTTATGGCCGGCAATAGCACAAAAATCGGCGCCAAGTCCATCGAAATTGATTTTTTCGTGAGGTGCGCCTTGAGCACTATCCAAAGCAACTCGTGCACCATTACTATGGGCGATTTTTATTATGCGTTCAACATCATTACGGACACCGAGAACATTGCTAACATGGCCAGCACAAACTAATGAGGCACCTTTTGCAGCAACTTCGAGGGCACCATAATCCAATTTGCGGGCTTCGTTATCGAAAGGAACAAATCTCAACTCGATACCGATATCCTTCGATAATTCTTGCCAAGGAACGATGTTTGCGTGATGTTCCATTTCTGTCGTAACTACAACGTCACCTTCTTCAAGATTGTACCGAGCCCAACCATAAGCGATTAGATTCATCGCCTCGGTAGCACCACCAGTATAGATCATAGAACTCTCACTGGCACCAAAAAATAATGAGATTTTGTCACGTGCCCCTTCGAGTGCCGCGGTAGATTCATCTGCTAGTGTATGGTTTGCACGATGTGCATTAGCATGGTAATTTTTGTAAAAATCCGACATTGCATCGATGACTACAAGTGGTTTTTGTGTTGTTGCTGCATTATCAAAATAGACTAACTGTTTACCATTGGGTAATATTCTCTCAAGGATTGGAAAGTGAGAGCGGATTGCTTCAACATCGTAATCCATCACCACACCTTGAGTCTACGGCCGGCTTACTGTCTATCAAGAATAGGGTGCGAATAATTCAAAAATTTCTCCTGATTCAAAACAATTTTGTTCATTTGTACAGATTATCGAGAAATTATTAGCCGACCTTTATGGTCAACAACTAACCTGAGGGCAACTAATGGCAGCGTCGTCAGGACAAGAGGTGGTCAATGCGTTGGGAAAACGTGACCTGAATGAAGATGGAAATGTGATTAATTTAGCAATCGTCGGAAGCAGCAGGTTTTACGATTTCGAAGTATTTGAAGAAGCTATTGAAAATTGGGTTGAAGAAAATGGATATCCAGATTTAATCATCGTAGGTGGAGCATCAGGAGTTGATTATATGGCCGAGCGTTGGGCAGATAATAATTCAGTTGCAATTGCTGTTTTTAGTGAAGAATGGGATGACCCAGATAGAGGATTACAAGATAAGGGACGACCAGAAGCTGCAAATTCATTGACCGCGAAAATTCTCGATTCTGCCAGTCATATCTTAGCTCTGCCTTCTACGACAAGCAAATGGACAAGAATCATCATTGACATGGCAACTGCTCAAAACATTCCAATTTCTATCTGTGAAGTTGATTGAATATTATAGTATAGCAATCACACATATTAGTTGATTTGAGAAGACCACGGGTTGAAAAGGGTCGGGTCTGGCGAATCGGCCATGGCAGCAGTCAATATTACCGAACCAGAGTTCGCAGAAATCATCGAAAACAACGAATTAATCATTCTCGACTTTTGGGCAGAATGGTGCGGCCCTTGCAAGGCTTATGGGCCTGTGTACGAGCGCGTATCTGAGGAATTCCCAGACGTTGTTTTCGGAAAAATCAATACGGAATCTGAACAAGCACTAGCTGGATATTTCAATGTTAGATCGATTCCAACAACAGTTGCTTTCAAAGAAGGAGTCGGAGTATTTTCCCAACCAGGAGCGCTCCCTGAAGAGGCTCTGAAAGATTTGGTTATTCAATTGCAAAATCTCAATATGGATGAAGTCCGTGCTGCGATTGAAGAAGAGAATAATACTGAAACTGAATGAAAAATACAAGTGGTTGCAGTTGAAGTAGCATAGCCTCTCGCAGAACCATGAGTGATTTCCTGATAATCAGTGCAACATCTGGTGAGAACAAAGAATTAGCAGAAAAATTTGCTGTGTCTGCTTCGAATCAAGGTCATTCTGGTCAAGTCATCGATTTAGCTGAAATGGATCTTCCTATGTTTACCGTGGCTCGTTCAAAAAGTCATGATGAAACACCAGATATTTCCGATCTAATAGAAAGAATGATTCAGGCAGATGCATGGATTGTTGTTGCACCAGAATACAACGGTTCGATGCCGCCTACTCTGAACAATGCGATTGCATGGATATCAAGGGATTGGCAAAATTTTAGAAAAATGTGCACAGGAAAGCCGGTAGGCCTAGCTACTCACAGTGGCGGCGGTGGTGATCATGTAATCATGGCTATGCGCCAGCAATTCTCCTACATCGGCGCCGATGTGATTGGGCGCGCCTGTGTATCGGGTCGCAACAAAGAGGCAAATCCCGATACCATCGATGCGATGATTACCAATCTTGCAAATTAATCAATTTAATCCAAGCAAATAATGAGAAAACGCTGTGAATCGCTTAGTATCCGGGTAAATGGTGCTCCTGCCGGGATTTGAACCCGGGTCGCCGGGATGAAAACCCGGAATGATGGACCGTACTACACCACAGGAGCGGCAATGCCGCCGAGCCGCGGCCCCCTCATAATCGAAACGGTCAAAAGGTAGCCAAAAAATTCAATCAAGGCGGCGTGTTTTGTTGGGCAGAAGTATAATTCGAGTCATCGATTACACCATCTTGATTGTAATCCCATGCCAGCCAAGTAACAGTGATTACGTGTTGCCAGCCATTGCTGGAATCCCACGACCAAGCAACCCAAGTTGCGTTCTTAAAGAATGCGAAACCTTGCCAAGAAACATTGTGTCGTACGATATTGTAATGCATGTACCAAGCTGAGGTTAGTGTGCCATTTTGGTCAAAAACTCGTAAATGATATGTGGAATCCAATCGATGCAAAGAAATGTTTCCATCCGCATCATCATCAATACTTAACCAATTGTAGAATACTATCGACCTTCGCTCAAGGAAACCATCGTTATCCCAATCGAAAGCGTTCCACCACCGTGCGTGTGCACGCGAAGTATCGGCGATTCCATCCGAATTATTATCCCATGAATCCATCACATTTACTGTAGTTCGGATGAATCGAATATCATCTGTCTGGTGGTTCCTCCAAACCCAAACAGACCATTGTGTTGAATCTGTCTTTGTGAATCCATTCGAATGCTCATCTAACTGAGTTGAAATTTTCACTCTTCTGAATACATTTTCGAAAATACCATCACTGTCTGGATCATATTTTCGCACCTCTGCATTTATCGAATCTTGTCTTTCAAGGAGAGGATCAATATCCAAATCAGTGCCATTTGTTCGCTCGTAAGTGCGCTTGACTATCTCAGGATTTCCATCGACATCATCATCGGTAATGTCTCTGGTAAATGCTGTATCAATATTGTATTCGATAACCCCCCAATCCCAATGAATCGACCACGAACGCAGTAACACTACGTGTTCAAAGTCACCATCACGGTCAACATCATCTCGCAATACCGCGATTCTATATGTCCAAAATAACTCGATTTCGCCATCTGAATTATTATCATAAGCAATTGTAGATTGCTGAACAGATCGCACTAAATCGATATTGCCATCTTGGTCGCGATCAAACCTCATTACAGAATTTAGTGAATCTCTTCGTGTATCGCGGTTTCCATCTTCATTCGGATCACTTCGGAATGCCGAGTGATCAACGATATATTCGACATCGTTCGTTCCATCATCATTGTAATCGATACGCCAAATTAGCGTCATCTCTGAGTAATATTGTGTGAGCGGCCACCAAGTGCCTTGGGTATTTATCAATCGACTAGTTCGATTATATGCAATATATCTCTCAAGATTACCATCCTCATTTAAATCAGTATAACCAAAAGAATTCATTATCCAATTTCGATCCATTTGAGTACCGTTTTGCCATGACCAAACCGAATAATTGTAGGAATTATAACGCTCTGCAAGCCCATTCGAGTTTTGGTCGCGTATCGTTAGACCGCGATGCCAAGAATACCACTGATCATCAACTCCATCGCCATCTCGATCGTTTGCACACCAGTATACCCGCCATAGATATATGATTTCTGGGCCAATAATTCCATCATTATCATACCAGAAAGAGGCTACACGTTCGTGGCAAATTACCTCTGCGACACCATCTCCATCCCAGTCTTCGTAATGGGTTGTATTCCACCAAGTCGAAGTGACCGAGTGGACGGAACGAGAATAGGTCTCATTGTCCGTTGCCTCATCCTTAACTTCAGCCCAGGCAGCGTTCATTACTGGATTTACCACGCTTGAATAAGCAGTATGAGCTGTGATAATTTCAGAATCTTCAGCAGACGAAAGAGTCAATTCGTCTTCTTCCATATTATCCTCTTCGGTTAGTAAAGAATCCGTGACATCTTGGCTTTCTACCTCTTCACCCGCTTGAGTTCGCAATTCGCTATCATCCTTGGTTTGCCAAGCATTAATCTCATTTTCATCATCCATTTCCCCATCCGCATCGGGATCGAAATCTGCCTCCCAATCGTATTGTGTTTCATCATCAGCCTCAGACGCCTCATCGACAATTCCATCTTCGTTTTCATCAAGTAATTCACCCAATTCAGATTCAAGAGCCTCCTCACCTTCATCTTCGATATCTTCTTGCAATTGAGAAGCTTCTAAATTATCGGCGGAGCCAACAACTTCGATATGAATCAATCTCTGAGATGTCACTCCAGTTTGTCCTCTTGCAGTCACTGTTATCGTGTATTTACCTTCATTTTCGTATTGATGATGCTCTTCTGCATCAACGGGTTCTTGAGCCAGTCCATCACCCCAATCGATGCGGATAGAAACTAATCCTAACGGGTCTTCTGCTGAAGTCATTATGACCATTTCTTGGACCAAATTTAAGCTAATTCGCCCATCAGCATAAGGTTCGGAATCAACATACAATATGGGTGCATCAGCAGGATCTATCCGAATCGCTTTCTGAGCACTAGCAGTAAATCCTGCCGTATCTTCAACCATCACTCGAACAATGTATTGACCTTGATGTGCGAAGATATGACTACCGCTCCAATCAGCTTGGTTTACTCCGTCACCGAAATCGACGGAAATTGATAATTCATCTCCATCGGCATCATAACCGATAGCCGACCAATCGACTGCTAATCCAGCTGTCGCATACTCCGGTAATTCTAGAGAAACAGTCGGTGCTCTGTTCGGGTCAACTAAAGAAAAAATTATTGCAGCATTACCGAGACTACCCTCTGCATCGGTGATGCTTGCTTCGATAGTATGTGTGCCAACGTCAAGGAAACCTGCTTCGTAAAATATTGCGGAGGATGTTTGTACAACTTGGCCGTTAAGTGACCATGAAATGATGAACGGGGCGACGCCTTCAGAAATTATTAAATCGGCTTTGACGAAATCGTAAGAGGTTGTCGGCTCGCTATCTAGTTCAATTTCAGCGGATACAAATTTTTCTTCTTCAATTATCGGTTCTGGCTGTTGGAATCCTAGGCACCCAGAAGAGATTAATATAGCAACAAGAAGAAATCCTACGAGCGGCTTTCGGCGGCTGATTCTATTTTTATCTCGAGAGAACATAATCTGTCGGAATCTCGTACGCTATAATAGGGAAGTGGGATGTTGGGTTTGTCAAACGGCAATATTAAGCTGGAATAGCCAACTTCGCCCAAATTCTTTGTCCTTCTTCGGTAAGTACTCGCCTCGTCCTCAAACCACTTCTTTTTCGTGCGATTAACCCTTGATTTTCGAGTCTGCGAAGATGGTGGCTGATGAGTTGCTGGCTCGTCTCCAATTTTGCTGCTAACTCACGTTGAGATGGAGATTTTACTTCAGGCAATTGTAGGGCAATTTCACGTAATAACATCAGTGAAACATCGCTGAGTTGGTGAATATCGATTGGCCGAGGAAGATTCGATAATTCTGCAGACTGATTTACTTTATCGGTGTAATACCGTAAAAGACGTCCATCCCTTCTACACCATACCGAACCTGATTGCTCGAGAATTCTTAGATGGTGAACCGCTTGGTGATTTCCAAGATCAAGAGTGCGGATTAAAGCTGAGAGGTGACATCCGGGATGGGCGGTGAGGAAACCTATGATTCGTCCACGCTGATAATTACCTGCGAGGGTCCCCTGACCCTCGTGTATTCTCAATTCACCGAAGCGGCCAACCGCTTCGGTAACACGCTTGCGTGTCGGTTCATCGGCCGCATAAGCAAGTGCAAATGTCATCAAAATTGCACCAATTATCGCAACTAATGGGCCAGTGAAATTATAATCAGTTAAGACCTTAGTAAACGGCAGACTGAGCGGAGTTTCTGATTGTTCTCCAGATAGGCTATTGTCATTATCGACCGGTGTGATTGGCAATTGGCCGGCAGGAATAATTATTTCTTCCGAAAATATTATCCAATAATTTCCTGTATCCGAATAACTAACCTCAACAACACGGTCCGTTGCAGGATGTAAACTCAGCCCGGGAACTGGAGAAATTGCATACAAATCTCCACTTGAATCCTTCAGCATCCACTCACCTGGAGCAGTGTTTACCCATGTTACTTCAATGGTAATTTGAGAAGAATCAGCTACTACCGATATTGATCCAACAAGAGAAATGAGAAGAATAGTTGAGCAGAAAATAACACCTGCTCGAAGGGAACCTGATTCTCTGCAAAACGGCACTCCCATACATCACCAGAGGCACGTGTAGTGGATAAGGGGCTTGGGTTGTCGTGTTTGTCAAGCGATAGGATCTTCATATTTTGTAGAAACCGCAAGGTTTTGCCACCAATTAATTAGAGGAAACATCAACATAGCTCCAATCAATGAAATTAATGTAAAGGTCTTCCAATCCAAATAAGATTTCATAGATTCACCATAAATTCCCAACAAAACTCCTACTAATCCAAACCGGATTCCTCTGCCAAACAACCCTGCTGCTATGAAAAGACGAAAATCCATTTTTCCAGCGCCTGCTATCCATGCTAGAGCCTTGTATGGAATCGGTGAAACTGCGGCGATGAAAACTCCAGCAGCGCCGTACCTCTCTGTTAATGCATTTAATTTTGCAATTGTGTTTTCGGAAACAAATCGCTCAAGAATCCAAGTTCCAGCGTACATCCCGATACCATACCCACCAATTGCACCAATCACACTGGCCATTGTTGCAACGAGAACAATTGCTAAAATAGCGGTGTTTGAATCGGCAGCAAGAACCATCGGCCAGACCAATAGATCTGGCGGAATAGGTTGAAATGCAGCCTCCGTCGAAGAAATTATTGCTAGTCCAGCAAGCCCTAAACCATCTGCCCACTCAAGGATGGAATCGTAAACACTAGTCAGAGAAGCCATGCTAACAAGTGTTCGTCCTTTGCTTCCTGCATGAACGTTTTCTGATTAAGACAGCAAAGGATTGCTGAACCCGACCCCTGATATGCCCCGGCGGATTCGCTATACTATGGCCGAAGAGGTTCTGGATACGGCAGCGCTGATAGCTTGGCCGATGAATCGGATGCGAGGTTGCTTTGCAGTCCCTAGCCAACGCGTGGAATTACGACGAATCGCACCCGAAAGGGAGATAGTTATCGATTCGGTTGAATTGCAATGGCGAGAACCCACGGCAAATTCTGTTGCGAAAGCGACTGAAATTGCTAGATTGAGTGGAGATATAGCGGGACTTTCTGAGACTGATCTGGCGATTTTTGCATTGGTTATCGAAATTCAAGCAGTGTTGGTTAGCGATGATTATCGCCTACAAAATCTCGCAGAAAAAGCCGGATTGATATGGAAATCTGTGACTACCGAAGGTATTCAAGCGATGTGGGATTGGCAAATAATCTGCAGCGGATGCAAATCTATTCAACCAATTCCGGAATCGACGAGTCCTGGAAAAAAGGATTTTGGAAAATGCCCAGATTGTGGAGCAAGGCTACGAATCCGGAAAAAATACTGAAGCAAATCACTCTTCTTCAGCAGCAAATTGTGCGGTTTTTCCACCACGATCCATATCGGATTCAGCGGTGGAATCAGACATGCCCTGCTTTAGTCCTGCCTCAAATTCACCTTTTGCTTGCCCAGCACTACGAGCTAGTTCGGGAATCTTCTTTGCTCCGAAAAGGAACAATGCTGCGATGAAAAGAATGATGATTTCAGTTGAGCCTAATGCCATGTTATCGAGTCGAGGTGGCGGCTTTCCCGTTCAAAGGCTTCGGCTCAATCCCCTCTCAACCGCCTGAAACAGGTGGAAGAAAGGCAATTTCGCTTGCATCTTTCAATGCTGAATTACGGTCTGCACCAATTTGGCCATCGATTGCTACCGCTACACCATTCGCTACAACATTGCTTAACTCGAACAACTCGATTAACTGATTGCAAGTTGTACCCATCTCGAGAGCGGTAACAACTTCCCTCTCACCTAAACTTTCAGCAAGTGGACCAAAAAAAAGCATCTTAACCTTGACTGCCTTCATCCGGTACCCTCACTCAGGAATAATGCAGCCCTAACCTACCAATGAATGCATCTATTCGATTAGTATAATCTAAACCAAAGTTATTGCACCAAGTAAGCATGAGCGAAGTTCAGGCAGTGGTTTTCGATTGTGATGGTGTTCTCGTTAACTGTGGCTCGTCGTGGCAAATGATTCACAATCATTTTGGAACAGAAAATTATGCTATGCTTGAAAAATTTCTCAATAAAGAAATAACCGATGATGAATTCATGGCCAATGATGTCGGAATGTGGTTGAAATTACAACCGGAAATTCATTTAGACGAAATTATGCGTTGTTTTTCTGGAGTCAAACTAATGCCTGGCGCACGAGCAGTAATCGAAGAGTTGCAAAATCGAGGAATATATGTTGCCATCGTGTCCTCGGGAGTAGCTAGGTTCATCGGTACAATTGCTCATATGCTCAAGGTAGATGATTGGGCAGCAAATGATTTTTCTTGGGATAAGGATGGATATCTCCTCGGCGCTGCCCCATCTAAGGTCGATTCACATGACAAAGGCCTAATGATTGCTAAATTAGCAAAAATTAATGGATTCGACACAACAAAAATTTGGTCAATCGGTGATTCCAGCACGGATTTATCTATGAAAATACCCGGATCTCATTTTATTGGTTTTAATCCGGCTAGAGAAAGAGCAAAAGATGCTTTCATCACTGCAGGGGTGCCGATAATCGAAGGCAACAACCTTACTCAAATTTGGTCAACCATTTTTGATGAAAACTTTCCCGACACAATTAATTGACAAAATTCTCAATTGGTTCAAAGTTCGATAAGATACATACGCTGCCGTCAGTGCGAATGACTATGCGAAGTGTGGCTTTACTCGTCAGCATCTTGATGATATCAGTAACACTTTCTGGCTGTATCCAAAACGATGGGCCTCCCCGTCCCCAGCAGGAAGAGGAACTTCCGAGCGGAACCTATGTCACGGGCCCAGATGGAATCAGCCTCGATATTCCAATGATCCCTATGCAATTCACTTTCAGTAGTGTCGGCGAGGATGGAGCAGAACCTAGCCTCGGTATCACGTCGAGTGGCTGTATATTCTTCATCGCCTTTGAGAAGGTCATGCGTTCTTGCGACCACGGCGAATCTTGGGAGAACGTCGCAGGCCCAATGTGTGCATTCCAAACCAATGACCCATGGGGATGGGTAGATCCGATTACTGATCGAATATTCAACGTGCAGATGCAGGGATTGGAAACATCTTGGATTTGTTGGAGCGATGATGATGGCGATACTTGGCTGGGCAATGCACACGACTCTGGTACGACTCCAATCAACGATCACATCAAACTGGCATCGGGCCCTTGGACGAGCAGTGGATATGGAATAGGAGGTCAATTTTCCCAAGCATTCTATGAGACGGCAGTGTACTATTGTTACAACAAACTCGCTGGCATATTCTGCTTCACTAGCTTTGATGGTGGTGCTACATTTGAGGCTGGTGGCCAGATTTTCGGATTGGCCACCACCAATGGTGGACTCCATGGAGCTATCACTTCTGCACCCGATGGCACCGTTTACGTCACGCCCCGGGTCGAAACACCTACAGTCATCGTTTCCGATGACAATGGTTTGACTTGGTTTGATCGAACGATGGGAGAGGATGTTGGAACCCCTAATCCAAGAAAAAATTCAGAGGTCGCAACCGACACTGAATCCAATGCATATCATATCTGGACGGGCGCAGATGAAGGAATCTACATGTCGAGGAGTACTGATTCAGGAGAGTCATGGGAACAAGAAAGTATTAGAATTAGCCCAGTAGAAGTTATTTCGACAACTTTTCCACAAACCGATGCTGGAGATGCAGGACGTATTGCCATCACTTATCTCGGTAGTGAAAATAGTAGTGAGTTAAACCAAACCGACATAGATGGAAATCCATGGAATGGAAATCCGCATTATGCAAATGGAAACGTCAGTTATTATCTGTACATCACCTATAGCCTAAACGCTCTCGACCCAAGCCCGATATTCTACACTACCCGGGTATCGGCTGATCCTGTGCAAATCGGTGCGATATGTTTGAACAGTGGTGATTGTCGAGATATTGGTGGCTCAAACCGAAATTTATTGGATTTCAATGATTTACACATCGACCGTGAAGGCCGAGTATACGTCGCGTTTGCTGATGGTTGCACTGGTGAATGTGCAACAAAAACCAATGCAACGCCTGAAGATTCTCGATCTCGAATGGGCTCGATGTATTTCCTCAATGCAGGACCGAGCCTTTTCGTTGCCAATGGACAATTGGCACCACTCGTGCCAATTGCCGAAACCTCAATGAATCCTGACTATTTTGAAACTATTCAATGTCAAACTGAAGATTGTCGAAACAGAGAAAATAAAGAAGAAAATTGAGTTCTACTCAAAGAACAACAATATCAAGCGAATGGAATTGATGCGCTCGCGTGAGTGTGCAGATTAATGACAGTTAGAATGCAAGGTTTCGGCTGGAATCCTAACATTCGCTGATAATCGGTCTGGTCTTGCCAAGTTGAACTGTGAACGATTGTCGTCCCCTTATGGTCGCTGACGAATTGCCCATGAACGTGACCGGTGACGAAAATATCTGGAACAGTTCCGATGACCATACTATCCTCTGGCTCAGGTGAAAGTGGAGTCTTACCGCCCCATGAAGGTGCGAGGTGACGACGCTCTAACATCGCTCGCATTGCCATCTCTGGCTTCGCATATGTTACCGAGCGCAGTCCAGCGACAAAATCGTCGATGCTCTTACCGTGATAGGATAGGATACGGACGCCGTGAAGGCTAAAATCACAAGGATTTCCAACGAAAACGGCGTCGGAATAATCTTGCTGAATCTCAGCAGTTAGAGCGGGTTGGGGTTCGGCAGGTCGAACTGCATCGTGATTACCAGGAAGTATGATTATGTCAATCCAATCAGGTAATTCTTCGAGTAGAGTTGCCAATTTCCCATACTGTTCGAACAGATCTTTAATTGCTAAGTGACGGTCCTGTCCAGGATAAATTCCGACACCATCAACTCCGTCTCCACTCAGAATAAAATATCGAATAGTTTTCGCTAATGGGTCCGTTTTGAACCACTGCATCATCTTCTGCCATTGTGGTTCAAGGAAAGTTTTGCTGCCGACATGAGTATCAGAAAGGAAAGCGGCTGAGACAGCTTGGTCAGCGCTCGCAGCAGTTTTAGCACGTGGTTCTAATGGAGGTAAATGAATGTTAGAACAGAAGAATAAATCAGTTTGATCGCCACCAAAATGACCGCTCACACCTACCACATCGTCATTCATCAAACCATCGAGAGCAGCGTGCAAAGGGTTCGCTCCAGCAGGTGGTTTTAGGAAACATTGAATCTGAGTATTTTCATCCTCTACCATGAACATTAAATTCCCATTTTTTGTCCATCTTGGACCATTTACCAACCCAATGAGTGTCACTTCATATTCATTAGATGAATATCGTTGTCGATTTCGCCACGCCTCTCCATTTGATATCGGGCGGCGTGGTAAAACACCTCCAGTCAACATCATATTACGAATTTTTTTCAACCGATCTGAAAAACACGACCTCATATCGGCCATCTTTCCTTCGGTGATCGAATTACCTGTGATATCAAAATGAATTTCAATTTCAGAATCAACATCTGTTGCAAGCATCGGGAATTCTGCCAAACTATAGTGCGACAATCCATGTGGACGAGGTGCTGGAGATATTTTCGGTGAATCGATCGGTGCAATAATTCGCCCAATAGAAGAGGGATTGTCAGGAGCTGGCAAAGTTGCTTGAGCCGATTTTGGTACAGGAGTTGAAATTTCTATTGGTTCAGAAGATGGGACCAACATAAGTAATTCATCTATTGACCTTGAAGACAAAACATGAACTTGAGAAGAGGTTGCTGCCTCGATTAGTGGAGTCAAATCAGGTAATTTTTCAATCTTCTTTTTAGTTTCTTGACCAGTCACCAGAATGCCGGCAGCCAGCAATATCTGCTGCCGTTCCGCCCAGTCAGCCGACGCCATCCAATTGAGGTCAACTGAGTACGCTCATGATAATATCGTTATGAATCGCTCATTCATCCCAATCGATTAAGGCTGCGAGGTCGACTTTCTGAATCTCTTCAGCGACCGTTGATTTGCCTCCATCCCAAGCTAGTCCACCTTCCCACTCTTCTGAAGAGGGTTCTAATTTTGAACGATCTATATTCTCAACATCTCCATCATCTTGAGATTCTTTAGTCCGTCCATCCTGCTCATCAATTCGATCCAGAGCTTCTAAGGTTAAGCGAAGTGCGAAAACTGCAAAGGATTTTTTGTTATCCAAACGATCATTTTCACCAAAATCCATTCTTCGAACTAAAAAATAATCTCTCGCTATTACCGCTACGTGAACACGCCCAACTTCCTTATCCGCAGTCGCACCACCAGGTCCGGCAATTCCAGTAATCGAAATCGCAACATCTGAACCTGATTGATATCGGGCGCCGCGAGCCATTTGAACAGCGACCTCATGCGAGACAGCGCCCGCCCCATCCTGATCAAAGGCTGATTTTTCTACCCCAAGTTCGCGCATCTTCGCTTCATTAGAATAAACAACCCAACCCTGCTGAAACCATTGTGTCGCACCTGAAATATCGGTAATCAAAGATGCGAGAAGACCACCGGTACAAGACTCAGCGGTGGATACTGTCCAACCACGCCTGCGTAGGCGTCGAGTGACACGAGAGGCTAGACCCGTGGCCTCGTCAACCATGTCGCTGGCTTATGGGCGACCTTCTTGACTCTTTCACCGAACATTTTGTCAATAATTACCCAAATATATGCCAACAAAGAGAATTATTCATGGAGTAGATGCCTTTGGATTGATTTGTAGGTGAATACGTGAAAGAGGAACCGCATATTCTTGATGTACGAGGGGAGAAATGCCCAATCCCAATCAAATTGCTTAGAGATTGTATCAGAGAGGTCCCAGTTGGCGAGATAATCCACATGTTAAGTGATGATCTTGAAAGCAAATACGATGTTCCAGCTCTGCTACGCCGATTAAAAATGCCTCCCGCTGAGATGATATCGCAAGAATCCGGACTTTTGTTTATTATTGAGAACCGGAAAATTTGATACTTCGAGCTGTGTACAGTGAAACCGGTTCTCAAATATTGTTTCCACCACCTTATGGTGATGGGAATTTATGGTGGGCCCGACCGGAATTGAACCGGTGATCTTCGCTTTGTAAGAGCAACGTCATAACCCCTAGACCACGGGCCCCACGGGAGAACGGGCGAGCGTTGTATTCAAATGATTAGTGGTAGAACCTTCTGTTTGGAAGTGGCGTAGTTGACTGAAATCGACGATTTGCTTGAAAGACTGAAATCTGCGGGAGTTCCTATCGACCCTCGCGTTTCTAATGCGATGAAAATTGTCGATATCCGAGATTTTACCGACCTTTCTGCAGAACCATTTTGGTATGATAGTCCAGTACCTTTTCTGATAACAGAAGTTGGCGCAGCAAAGACGATTTCAGCCCCACACATGATTCTGACACTGTTGCACCACCTCGAACTACGAAAAGGACAACACGTGCTACTAATGGGTTCGAAAGGTGGTTATATCTCTGCGATTCTTGATGAGGTGCTTGGCCCTGATGGAATGGTCTCAATCGTCGAGCCGCATATCGAGGTGCGCGAGTATACGAGTCTACGGCTCGAAAAACACTCTGCGAGAGGATTGATGCGAGTGTTATCGCCTGCGGCCTTAGATAATTCTGATGAGATGGATCGTGGCGTTGACCGTGTTTTAATTACTGGCGCGGTAAAAGAAATGCCGATTTCCCTCGAGATAATGGTAGACGAAGGGGGATTCGTTTTGGGACCGTTTGGCGGACCTGTTCATCAACGATTATTGAAACGAGAAAAGCAAGGGTCTGAATGGTTCGATACGGATCTTGGTGGTGTTGTTTTCGGACCTATGGATCTAGGTGAAGCCGAAAGGGATCCTCTCGATGCAAATTTATTGGCTGATCATTTAGAAGATGCTGTTACTTTACTTATCGATCTAATCGAAATAGATGAAGAATTGATTGAGAATGTCGAACATTTAGTCGCTGCATTAAGAGATCTTCCTATCGATTTACCAATTCTTCCAGAAGATGCGAGTGAAGATGAAATCCTCGAACACCCCGTAATGGATTTAATCATGTCAGAAATGGAATGGTTAGCGCCAATTTGGCCGGTTTTCGGGCAACTCTTCTCGATGGATTTAGCAGCTCCTGGCTCGCCCGAAGATGAGGAAGCAGGAATGGTTGGTGGACACCGAGATTTAGTGCCATGAATCAAAGCGTTCATGCCACCGACTTCACTCGTTGAATCGTGGTTAGAGCAGCAATGCGCAATCTTCGTAGTGCAGATGTTCGACATCGACGTCGAGCAGTTCGAAGGTTATTCGAAATTAATGATCCTATTGCAATTGATGCCTTCGAACCATTACTGGATGATTCTGATGAATGGTTCCGTGAAAAGGCGATACAAGCCATCGGTATTTGGGCTCGGCCCAAGGATCTTGAATTGATACAGCGATTAGCGGAATCTGAAAGAGTGGAATTTCGAATGTGCGCAGCACGAATCGCTAATCGTGCTGGGAAATCTTGCAAACCAATTTTATCAATACTTTCCCAAGATAATGTTGCAGTGGTTCGCAATGCCGCTTGGGCAACGAAATTTTCCATCGCTGCAAATCTCGAAGAAGTCAACCGCAAAGGGATGGAAAATGAATCGAGTGGAATCCGCTCAATGGCGATACAATCGATGAGCAAAATGGATAAAATTGATGCAGAATTACTCTATACTGGATTAACTGACCCATCAATAAAAGTTCAGGCCGACGCTGTTTCTCTGCTTCGAAATCGCCCCGATGTAATTGAAGGTGGGTTTGATAATTTACTTGTCGATATTGTAGAAAACAATCATCTCGCTCGACGAGATGCAATCATTATTCTTATTGAAAAATCATCGAACAATGAAATAATTTCTTCAAAAATTCCAAATTGGATGGAGAATGATAATTCAGGATTTACCAAAGCAATTATTTCAGCCATAGAAGGTAAAGATTGGAAAGAACTCGGGGCATTTACACAAAGCTTGAAAACAACTCAAAATGAAGCATTGATAGTTGGTTCTTTACGTCGAAATTATTCTATTGATGCAAATAAATTGCGAAATTCCATCATTGCTGATACTTCTAGAGAAAGTTCTCTGCGAACCCGATTAATCGAAGAATTAATCGGGAGCACAAAGGTAGATGACTCGACAATTGAAATTATCAATAATCTCAAAAATTCACCTGATGAATATATTTCTCAAATCGTCGGATTTTTCATCGAAGATATAGAATCAAGATATTAATTTAGACTAATCATCAATTTATTGACATTCAGACTGCTGGCTCACGCAAGCGAGAAAGTGAAATTGCGATTGGGGGAAGATGGTCAGACAACCGATGGCGGCTGGTTTTTGGTGAGAATAAATCTCCACTTAATGCAGAATTGATGATGTCTTGCTTCGTTAAAACTTCACGACCACAATTCGGCCAAACATCTACTTCAATTGAATTATCATCTAGATAATCAATCATTACACATGGGATGCACTTCAATTTCAATCTCAGTGCGACTTCATATCTATGATGCCCATCGAGAATAGTTCCGGTATTTCGATCAAGCAGAAGTGGTTTGGTATATGCATTCCATCGATGGGTCATTTTTTCGAGTTGGTCGACTTTTTTTATTATTATTTCTTCATGCGGCCGAAGCAACTCTAGGGGGACCAATTCAACCTTCACGCGCAGCCGAAGGGTGAATTACTCATATGTATGATGCCCGAAGGTATGATTGCGAATCGGTGAGTGGCATGGTCATGGAGGTCGACTTGGGTCAACTCAGTTCGGAAGATTTCACCGTTTTGGAGAGATTGCGGCGGGTTGGGCGTGCATGGATAGTTGGAGGTTGGGTTCGTGATGCATTAATCGCTTCACCTAGGACTGATTTGGATATCGCTACCGATTTAACCCCTGGGGAAGTAAAGAAAATATTTCCTAGATCGATTGCCGTAGGTGAAGAATTTGGTACAATAATGGTTAGATTAGACACCGGTGAGCAGACTTGGGAAGTAACTACCCTTCGAAGTGAAGGGAGTTATGGTGATGGTCGACGGCCAGATAATGTTGCATTCGGAGATAGTATCGAAGGAGATTTATCTCGACGGGATTTTACAATTAACGCGATGGCAATTGATTCGGAAGGGAATTTAATCGATTTATTCAACGGTGCGGCCGATTTAGATGCGGGAATATTACGCACAGTTGGCAATGCATCAGATCGATTAGGTGAAGATGGATTAAGAATCATGAGAGCGTTTCGTTTTCTCGATGCCGAAAAGCATGGCACTCGCCAAATGAATTCTGAACTTACCGATGCAATTTCATCCAATCTAAAAATGCTAGACATGGTGTCTCGCGAAAGAATAGGTAGTGAATTATTACAAATTTTATCAAAACCAAATCGAGATGAAATTGTATCAATAATGGATTCTTTAGGCGTCCTCAATGTGATATTATCCGATATTGATACGAGCCGGATTCAGAAAATTTCAGGAGATGAGATTACCGCACTGGCAAAAATCTGCTCAAATGACTCAAGATCTGGCGGTGAAATTTCTGCTTCACTCAGGAAATCATTGAAACTCTCTAAAGACCAAATGAGATTAATCACTTTCCTCCATGATAATAATTCAATAATACCGAGTACAGATTTGGCAGAACTTCGAAGATTCCGTGCAGCATTACCTGTAAATTTTCAATCTGCAATTCTTCACTATCACAATGCTGAAAATATTCGTTCTACATTATCGGATATTCCAAAACTAAAAGCGGGAAACTCCCCAATAATTGATGGAAATCGTTTGGCAAAAGTCACCGGACTAGAGCCGAGTAGGAAACTAGGTCGATTGAAGGGGTGGTTACACCGAAAACAAATCGAGTTAGATTTGGCTGATGAATCAGAAGTCTTGGCTCAGCTTGAGAATATTGATTGGAAAAAAGACGATTTTGAATCTTGGCCAATATTAATCTGGCCTTGACCAAAAATGAACCTATACTAATGAGGCTGGATTCACTCGAGTTCGTTTAGATATTCGATATACTCTTCTTGAGTTAGGTATTGATCTTCATCGAAATCGAATGGTTGGACGATTACGCACCAGCCATCACCGTATGCTTCATCATTTACCAAATCTGCATTATCTTCAACATCACCATTCAAATCAACGATTTTACAAGCGAATGGAGCATTGATTAACAGACGTTCTGAAGGAGTCATGAGAGTAATCAACAGATCATCTACTCCGACCTCATCCCCACTCGCCATGTGAGCTGGTTCATCATCATCTTGGACACCTTCTGTTTGCTCGACCTTGAATTCATCATCATCCTCAGGTCGTGTCAATACAACTCGGTGAATCTCACCGTATTCAGCAGCGATAAATTCGCTAACTCCAATCTTGACTTGAGAGTCAGATTTCTTCTCATCGAGAACCTGTAACCAAAGATGTTCGAGAGTATAACGTCGTCCGTGTGCAATCGCAAATTCAGAATAATCGCCATCTGCCATGTTAATTCAGACTCGCCGCCATCACCGAAGTGATTTGAACCATTCGATGGCAATTCTTCGCAATCCGAGCCGTTACAAGAGATTAACAACGCCTACCTATTCGGCATAATCGGGGAACAGCATGGATTTTCAAGAAACTGAAGAACAAAGTATGATTCGCGAGATGGTTCGAAATTTTTCAGAGGAAATTCTCGCGCCAACCTGCCTTGAGAGAGACCGTGAACAACGGCCACCACTCGAGGAATGGCAGACTTTTTGTGAATATGGCTTGCAAGGTGTAACAATTCCTGAAGAATACGATGGGAATCCTGTCGACGATATTTCAGAAGCGATAATCGTCGAAGAACTTTCTCGAGTAGATCCTTCTTTTTCCGTAATGTTCTGTGTTCACGTTGGGCTTTGTTCAAAGACCATAGCGCTACATGGAAATGACGACCAGAAACAGCGTTACCTGCCACGATTAGCAGCAGGAGAAATTGGTGCCTATTCACTTTCAGAGGCAGGTGCTGGCACCGATGCGGCAGCGCTTAGCTGCCGCGCGAAACTCAGCGACGATGGTTCACATTACATTTTGAACGGAGAAAAAATGTGGGTAACTAACGGGCAGAGTGCAGGAATTTATGTCCTATTCGCCAAGGATGTTGACCACCCCGATTATGGTGTCAATAAACACGGAGGAACTACTGCTTTTATCGTCGAATCGAATATGGAAGGATTTAGTGTTGGAAAGAAGGAAGATAAACTTGGAATCCGTTCTTCAGATACCTGTGCATTACTGCTGGATAATTGCAAAGTTCCTGTTGAAAATGTCTTGAAGGAGGTAGGAAAAGGTTTCCCTATCGCGATGAATGCTTTAGATAATTCTCGGATTGGAATCGCAGCTCAAGCACTAGGAATTGCTCAAGGTGCATATGAATCAGCACTAAACTACGCTCATGAGCGCCAGGCCTTTGGTAAGCCGATTGCCCTTCACCAAAGCATAGGTAATTACCTCGCTGATATGGCTACCCAAACCGAGGCAGCTCGGCATATGGTCTACAAAGCAGCATGGGCTAAACAACGCCATTACGAACAAGGTGCACCACGACATTCAATGGAAGCGAGTATGGCGAAATTATTCGCAGGAGATACCGCGATGTGGGTAGCTGAGCGAGCGGTCCAAATCCTCGGTGGATATGGATATACGACTGATTTCCCTGTTGAGAGGTTCTTCCGCGATGCGAAGATTACTCAAATTTACGAAGGAACTCAAGAGGTTCAACGAATCGTAATCAGCCGATCTATTTCGCCATAATTGACGAATGAGTTCTAAGAAATTATTAATGATTCGATTTCTGATTTTGAAAGTTGGCAAAATTGACCTGCCTTCAGATTGAAATCGGCGAGGTTCATATTCTCCGTCGATAATCGATGCAATTGTATTACATGATTGCCGAGTGTTCCAAACATTCTTCGAATCTGACGTTTTTTTCCCTCATCTATGGTTAATATTGCAATATTTGGCTTCGACAAACGAATATGGGCAGGTCGAGTCACATATGAATCTGTAAATCCTTCATCATCGATTGAAATATGGACGCCGTCTCTGATGACTTCCATGCTTTCTTCTGTGATTCGATTTTCTGTGATTACACGATATGTTTTTTGAATATGCATTTCAGGATTTGTGATTATAGACACCATCTTTCCATCGGTTGTGAACAATAAAAATCCTGTTGTTTCCTCATCAAGCCTACCCACTGTAACGAGTGATTCATAGACGGTTGACTCAACATGATTTCTGAATAATTCATAAACTGATTTTTTGCCTAATTGCTTTTCTTGTTTATTCAATCTTGAGCAGATATATCCTGCTGGTTTATGCAGTAAAAAATAATAGTTTATAGAAGGTAAAGTCAATTCAGTACCACGGAATGTGATTGTTTTCTTCGCTGGGTTGAATTGAAATTTAATATCCTTCACCGGCGTTCCATTTACCAAAATTTCACCATCCCAAATTGATTTCTTTACTTCATTTTTTGATGTAAATACACCACATTTGGATAAAAATTGGTGAAGTCGAATTTTCATCATTACCCCCCAGTTGTTTTCCTTTAGATGGAGCCGAGAAATAAAGTTTGAGAGAATTCAAATTCTTTGGCGAGAATAATTAATGCTTTACATTCAATTTATTATTCCGAATTGGGAACCCAAGCATAGTTGCGGTGGCCTTCGAGTTTTCCTTCACCACCAATTTCAACAAGAGCAAATTCGGCGCTCGGTGCAACAATCGATTCCTTCTGCGATCCTCGATGTAGTCTCTCGTAAATTTCTTTGTCAATTGGTGTACGGTGTGATAGTCGATCAAATAATTTGAATCTCGTTGCAATTTCTTTCCATTCTGGTTGTACGATTCCTTCGAAAACCTTGGCTTTGGCTCCAGAACCGTATCCACAAAGACCAACGCGCTTGCCTACCATTGCTTCACCATCTGCGAAATCTGATTCCATAGTCGACATCAGAGCTAGGAAAATTGAACCGGTATATTGGTTTCCTATCAAGCTTGATGCACGCTGAGTTTTCTCAATTCGTGCTTCAACAAATTCCTTGAATTGTGGAGTTTTTGAAATTAATCTTCGATAGCCATCGTTGGCTTTTTGGAATTGCTCGTAACCTTCAGAAGTATCTGCGAAATCCTCAAAGAATGGTTCTTCACCAAACTCTGAAACTATTTCTTCCCACATAGGAAGATGTCTACGGTCGTGACGGAACAAATCAGGGAACATCCTCTTGCCTTGGAAAGCATATGGAAGATGAACAATGATGCGTTTCCATTGATTCGTCAATATATCATCATTTTTTGGGTCATAACGCCCGGTACGGATGGCTTCTTCGCGGAAATTAATAAAAGCAGATTTTACAGACTCTGAATAACAACGATTTGAAAATTGACCGTCAAAAATTGGTGTATCTTTGTGAATGCTCAAAGTTTCAGATTCAAACATAATGTGATCTTTTTTACTCGAAGTCGGTAGAATATTTAGAATTCTATCAACTAAACCTACTTTCAGTTTCTCACCCGTTTCTTCTGCTAAATCCAGAACATTTTCGACTACAGTTTTCATGTCGACCTCTCGTCGAGGTTTGAAGAAATCATGCACAGGTATAGTAGAGACACCCCAATTATCTGGAATCTCAATTAATCGAGGATTATGACGAATCAGAATCGCTCCACCTCCGGCTCCTTGAGTATATTCTCCAGATGAGCCGAGATCATACTTTGCATTATCAGCAAAAACAACGATACCGATTCGATTTTGCTCCTCGCCACCGCGAGCAACCCAATCTAGAGTATTGTGCATAGCATCGACTGCACCGATACAAGCGAAAGTCAAATCAACAACATCGCAATTACGGAAGCAATCTTTACCGAAGTTTGGCTCGTATTTTTGTTCGAGCATATCCATGATGTAAGTTGCAGTCGGTTTCGCACCATCGAGGGCGGACTCCGTACCCAAATAGATACGACCGATATTCTTCGGATTGAGATTGTTTCTATCGATTAGGCGAGTACATGCATTTGCACCCATCGTCGCAGTATCTTCATGAACATCCGGAATCGCCATTGCAGCGAGTCCGAGTCCTTTGTTCAATTTACCAAAATCTGCTCCGCGGAATTCCGCAAAATCTTTCATATCGAAATACAGTCGCGGAAAATGAATCGCGATATCATCAATTCCAACCTCAGCCATAAGACCCTCTCGTGTCTCGGCCGCGGCGCGAGAGGGTTATGATACCTACTACGTCATACAAACGTAGGACTGAATCTGAAAAGACCTTACTGAGAGCCAGTCATTTTATTCATTTGTTCAAGTAAATCGGGCTTTTCTTCAAAATGAATGGAAATCGGTGCTAGGACTTCAGAAAGGCCAGATGCCACTGCCATCTTTGCGTCGAATGGATGAATCTCACCTCTACCAACCGCTGCTACAAAAGTATCGATATCGTTCCAGGTAGATGGTGAGCCATATTCAGGATTAGGTTCGACTTTTAGTTCTCCAAGGTTTGGTAGAACAATGTGCTTTGCGATCTCGAAAACAGGAGAATCATCGCTTCCAACTTCAAGAAATGCCTTTCGGAATTTTTTACTAATTTTCTTTGCATTATCATGTAATAAGATAGCATTATTTGGATCGGATTTTGACATTTTATGGTCAAATGAATCCATTCGCCCACCACCACGGCCTTTCAATCCAGAAAGCATCGGAGTGTGAGCACATGTCGCTTTCGTCCAGTGATTCTTATCTGCGACTTCGCGCATATACATGTGCGCCTTTCGTTGGTCCATCCCACCGAATGCGACATCGATATTCAATTCAAAAATATCCGCCGCCTGCATTGCTGGATAGAAAAAGGCGGATAAATCGTGTTCAGAGGAATCCTCATCACGACCCATTATACTGAAAGTCCGTCGAACTCGGTTCAAACTCATATTCTTCGAGCAACGTAATACGCGCTCCCAATAAATCCCAGATGACATTAATTCGGAGGCGCGCATAAATCGAAGTTGGCCTGCTGCGTCTCCTTCTTCTGGAAAATCGAGCAGAGCTCGAAAGACTTCTGTCATGTAATCGGCAGTGAGGCTAATCTTTTCCATATCGCGGTCAAACTTATCGTTCACCCAAGCATGCCAATCCGCTAGCCAAATCAGAACATTTACGCCCTCATCGAGTAAATTACGGATAGTATCGGCAATGACTACCCAACCAAGGTGAGCCTTGCCACTTGGTTCGATTCCGACATAGCCACGGATGACATCATCACCTGCGTGGCTTACACCGCCGCCAACAATGGAGGCAATATGCTCTACACCAATGATTTCTTTGCAGCCTCGAAACATTCTTTCGACACGCTCACGACTTGCATCGTCGAGAGACGAGAGCGGGTCGGAATTTGTCATTTTTTCACCAAATTAAAAGAGTTTACCGAGTTTTTTGCCGCGGCTCGCTGCACGAGTATTGTTATTCTCTGCGAGAGCCGCCTCAATCTCTTCAATCAAAGACTCTGCCGTTGCAACATCCTCATCAGAGACGTTTGACGACATTTCCATGAAATGTCGAGCGGCTTTAATCGCCAACTTAGCTTTAGACGCCTTTTTTTCCCATTCCTTGGCTTTATCTCCACGCTGCTTGGAATTGTATCCAGTGGCCTCATCGAGGAATTGGGTGAACCGCTTTCGACTATCCATAGCCAATTTCATCGCCTCTGGATCATCGAAATTCGGAGGCACATTAGTGACATCGAGAATAAGCGCACCTGTTTCATTATAGTGACCGTTTAGCAAAGTCATGATGTCGTGAGAACCGTCGAAAGCGTTTTCTCCAGTTTTGTTGACATTTTCGAAAAATTTACCAGCGAGTGCTGTCAATCCTCCATTTGCTGTCACATCTTTGACTATTCCGCGCTTGACGTCGAATCTCTCCATAGAGTCCGCGCGCGTAATCGGCTTCTTCAATACTACCAGTGAAAACTCAACAAATCTTTTGCAAATACAAGTTTTGTCAATTCTGCCAAACGTCTCAACTTTATCAAATAAATCGAAAATGTTGACTGAAGTCATATCCTACATGGCTAAACGAGAATCTCGACTCGGCCAGCCATGCGAGAGCGAATAATCTGCTTTGGTATCATTGCAATATTACTGATGATGTCCGTTCCAAGCGCCGCAGCAGAATCTCCAATCGTATTGGATGAAATAGTCACTCTCAGTGACATAGATCTCGGTATCGAAGGCGCGGCAATAGATCCAGATGGAAAACGTGTTTTACTCCATGGAGCTGATGGATATATTGGGATGGTTTTCGCACAGACTCCGACGATTCAAGTGGAATTAATTTGGTCGGAGTCGCAAAAATTGAACGATGCGAGCTGGCATCCAGGAGGCAGCACAGCATTCATCGTTGGCGAAGATGGAATTATCCTTCGTTACGCCAACGATGACCTTTCGGTTACTTTAGCCGGAGAGCGTTTGAATTATGGTCAAACTGAATTGACGGCAGTCGCTTGGAATACTGCCGGATCTTGGGCTTATGTTGGAGGTGATGACGGTTGGCTATGGCGAGTTCGCGCCGAAGGCAATGGTGGATTAGAAGTGCACGAAATTATCGGAAGAGGAAGTAGTTTGATTACCGGTATTGAATGTCATGATGATTTGATGATTTGTGTAGTTTCTTCGGCAGTCGATGGAATTGGAATTATTGATCGGGATCATACCTTAACTTGGATTGGAGGGGTGGGTTATCCATGGAGCGACGTTATTTGTCCAACAAATTTCGAACCAACATGTGTTGCCTCAACGACTAGTAAACAAATAGGATTGATTCTTTTGAGCACAGAAGGTGCGGCAGCAACACAGATGTCAATCAATGATATCGTCGGAGTTGATGGGAGATTTATGCAATTGACCCACCAATATGATGACCGTTCTTTAGTCGTTCTCGCTCCATTTGGATTAATCGAACATGATATTTCAAATAATGCAACTTATCCTTGGCTCGATAACGAAGATGCTCAGAAATTTGACACGACAATTTCTGGAGACAGGATTGTTGGAACTTGGGGCACCGAGCAAGATAGCGGCTGGATTGTCACTAGTAGAGGCACGTTAATCGAATATCATCCATCCAAAGAAAGGGAAGCAATAGGAGGACTGCTCGGTATTATTATTCAGGTAACGATTCCATTAGTCATCCTCATGATGATCTTCACAATCGCAGTATCATTTTCGCCCAAATTGCAATATTGGGTGACGATGAAAATTGGCTCTGAGGAAGAGAAACGTGATGCAAAGCGTATCGCTCATCGAAAGGCCAAAAACAAGAAGAAGTGATATTTTCCTTCTTCCGACCCTATGGGTCGAATCAGGAACATTCATTTGGGCTGTGAAGACGCCGAAGGATGATAACCATGGCATATGAGGCGCTCGACTTCTACGATGTGGATTCACTTTTGACCGAAGAAGAACAAATGGTTCGTGATATGGTTCGCGATTTTGTCGATTCAGATGTATTACCGAATATAGAGAAGGCATGTGCAGACGGAGTTTTCCCAGACGAGTGGAGAGTGGCTCTAGGTGAGATGGGCGTTCTCGGTGCACCACTGGAAGGTTATGGTTGCCCCGGACTTTCCTACACAGCATACGGAGTTATCTGCCGCGAATTAGAACGTGGAGACTCAGGTTTACGCTCATTTGCAAGCGTTCAAGGCTCATTAGCGATGTATCCAATTTGGGACTTTGGTAGCGAGGAACAAAAGAATTATTACTTGCCAAAAATGGCCAGCGGCGAATGGATTGGCTGCTTTGGATTGACTGAACCAGATTACGGATCTAATCCTGGAGATATGATTACCAAAGCAGAAGATATGGGTAATCACTATCTCCTGAACGGCGCCAAGATGTGGATTACAAATGGAACCTTGGCGCAGGTTGCAGTCGTTTGGGCGAAGCTCGACGGAGTAATTCGCGGATTCATCGTTGAGAAAGGTGACGAAGGTTTCTCAGCACCGGAAATGAAAGGTAAATATTCCCTTAGAGCATCCGTAACCAGCGAATTGGTATTCTCCGATTGTAAGATTCCAAAAGATAGGATTCTACCAGGAGTTCAAGGACTTCGTGGACCGTTTTCGTGTCTCAACAACGCTCGTTTTGGAATTTCATGGGGAGCGATTGGAGCTGCTCAGGCTTGCTTCGATTCGGCGCGAAATTATGCTAGCAGCCGAATCCAATTCACTCATCCAATCGCAGCATATCAATTGGTTCAAAACAAGTTATCTTGGATGCTTCGTGAGATAACTAAAGCACAACTGCTCGCTTATCACCTCGGACAGAAAAAAGATGCTGGAACATGGATTCCAGAGCACATTTCACTCGCTAAGATGAACAATGTAGATATCGCTCTCGAGATTGCTCGAGTCGCTCGTGACATACATGGTGCTAACGGAATATTGGATGAATACTGCATCATGCGCCATATGGCTAACCTTGAATCAGTTAAGACTTACGAAGGAACTCATGATATTCACAATCTGATTCTTGGTCGGCACATTACCGGTATTCAGGCCTTCACTCGTGATTTGAAGGGATATTATTGAATATTGATTTCGGCGACCAAATTGGAATCATTGCTTCTTTTTCACTTTTCTACGTTTCTTACTAACCTTTTTGCCTTGGGGCTTAGAACTAGGCCGCATCAAGGTGACAACTGCAATAAGTGCAAAAACTACAACTCCACCAATTAATGCAAATGTAGGAATACCGGATTCTTCCAAATTAAGATTACAAGAAGCTTGACCTACGAGAGGTTGTGATTCACCACTGGGGCATACTTGCTGTGATATCATTCCTGTCGAGGGGACAAAATTATCTACCGAGGCAAGAATACATCCGGTAGCCGCAATCGATGTTTGATAACTTCCTATTGGGCATGGAATCTGCTCGATAGCTGCATAAGAATCAACATAATGACCTCGTTCAGCATCTAAACATTCTACTTGTCCAGTCAATGGTTGATACTTACCTGGTTGACAACTAATCTGCTCAGAAGCTGAAATAATGTTCGAGAAATGTCCTAAATGTGTCAGAACACAGGCTGCCTGACCAGATTCACTTTGATAGGAGCCTGCTAAACAAGGTAAAGGAGATATCGCGCCAGCAAATGAATATTCACCAGGGTTCGTTACCAAACACTCTACTGACCCCGTTTGTGGCTGGTATTGTCCTGCTGGACAAATTGTCTGAAAACTTTGTCCTTCGAGAGGTACATGGTGTCCAACATCAGACTGTAAACAATTAACTGAACCTGTTTCAGGTTGGTAAGATCCTGCTAAACACGGAGTTTGTGATAAGGCTCTAGGGGATGAGGTATAATGTCCTGCATCAGCATCTAAACATTCTGCTTGTCCAGTTTCAGGTTGATAAGAACCTGCAACACAATCAATGGCTGAAGATGAACCGATATTTGGGATATGAGTCCCGCTGGAAGATTCTAAACAGAATGTTTGCCCAGAAGATGGTTGATAAAAACCAAAATCACAGGGCGTTTGTGTAGAAGAACCAGGATTTTCAACGAAATTCCCAATATCTGCAGATAAACAATCATTAGAGGAAATAGAGCCAGTTTGAGGATTATAACTACCCGCTGGACATTCTAATTGGCTATCCGACCCTATAGTATCTACATAATGGCCAGAATGTGCATCAATACAGGTTTCAATTCCAATAGCACCAATAGATGTACTGAATGTTCCTAATGGGCAAGATTGTTGTTCGGAATTACCATTGCCTTCTACGTAATGACCTGGTTCTGCATCAAGGCATGATGTTGAACCATAATTAGGCTGATAAGTCCCTGGAGAACAGACTTCTTGATTTGTTGAGTTACTGGCTGGAACATAATTTCCCGGTAGTGCATTAATACATGATGATGATCCGAAATTAGGCTGAAAAGTACCAGGAGAACATTCAGTTTGAGTTAAGGATCCTGTATTATGAACATGACTGCCCGGAGAAGATGCAATGCAATAACTCTGTCCTGAATCTGGTTGATAATAACCAAAGGAACATGGTTCTTGAGATGTAGATTCAAAATTGGGAGAGTGCCCCGGAGAAGCATCTATGCAACTAACTTGGAGATAATCTGGTTGATAAGTTCCAGCAGGACAGGCGTTTTGAGTTAAAGCACCTGTTCCATTAACAAAATGACCCGGAGAAGATTCAACACAATATGATTGTCCTGAATCTGGTTGGTAAGTTCCTAAATCACAAGGAATTTCAGAATGATGACCAAAACCAGGAGTATAATGACCGGGAGATGTTTGTGTACATGATCCATTAAAATTAGGATCATAAGAACCGCCGGGGCAACCATATGGTAAATCATCGTATATCGAAATAATTGAATCGGAATCTAAATCCCTCTCTGAAAGATGGAGTGCCCCTATTGTAACAGAATTCCAACCGCCTATCGACGACGATGATAAATTAACATAATTAATTCCTCCATAAGTATTAGTAGGATAGGAGCCGTTTCCTCGTTGACCCCAAAAATTAGCACCCCAACAAACGACGTCTGTGTGGCCATGAACTAGAATAGCATCCATCTTAATACTACAAACTGCTTGATTATTAATCGACATAGCAATAGCACTATTATTCCAATCGCCTGTGTAATTAGGTATTATTTGATGGTTATCGCCAGACCAAAGTTCTGCGGGATTTATTCGGTCGTCATGACCCCAGTGGAAATGGTGTTGTTGAGCAGATGCCTGCCCCCAATTATTTCTGCCCCAACAATAAGGCGTGAAATTATCGGTAATTATACAACTATTATGCGGGCCAACTTCTAAAGAGATTACTGAAATATTAGAACTGAGGTTAATAGGTGTAGGAACGTATTGATCATTGATGTTTCCAATTCCAAGTTGACCGTAGTCATTGTTGCCCCAGCAGGCTACAGACTCATCCGTGTCTAAGGCACAAGTATGCCACCTTCCGGTGCCAACCGCAACTACATCATTAGCTACAAAACGGGGTGTTGACGAAAAAGTCGTGTTTCCAAATCCAAGTTGACCATAGAAATTGTTGCCCCAGCAATATAGAGCATTTGTATCCAAAATACCACAAGTATGACTATCTCCTGTTGAAATGGAAATAAATGAAGAATTAGAAGGGAGTGTTGCTTTACTTACTATAACCGGAAGATATCGCCCGTCGTAAGCATTACATCCTGCTGGTGAGGGGTTATTATTAGGTTGCCACCAATCACCTCCTGAGCATACTGTACCATCCCCTAATTGACCATTTACATTATAGCCCCAGCATAAGGCATCACCAGTATCTAAAATCGCGCAGGCATGCTCTCCTCCCATATCTGAAATAGATAATGCAGATGTACCGGCAGGTAATACTACTTGCAGTGGTGGATGGTTTGTAGCTCCCGTACAAGAGTAATCACCTGAGACAGTACAAAGGTCGGTTCCAGTCCCTAATTGTCCATATTCGCCTCCGCCCCAACACCAAATCTCACCATTATTAGTTAGAGAACAAGATGAATAGTCACCGGTAGAAACCTCGACCATACCAACTGACAGATTACCTACTAACCACGGGCCAGCCTTGCCTACTGGCTCATTAATGGCATTATCTAATCCGCCTCCAAGTCCTCTTTTACCTTGTTCATTTTTTCCCCAGCAAGCAACTCTTGTGTCTTCTGTAATTACGCAAGTAGTGTGATAACCTGAAGAAATTGTAGAGTAGGAGAATACTGAATCATCTTGATGCCCTGCAAAATTGAGATTACTGATATTAGAATGAGTCATTGACAGAGTTCTTTCTTCTTCAAGATCAATGGGCCGGTTAGAGATTGGCATCGCAGATAATGACATACCTAGTAATGTGAATATGAGTATAATTGGCACGAACATGTCCGGTTGCTTATATTGGCTCATTATTGAGGTGGTTACTTGTATCTATTAATAATATTTCGACAATACTCAATATTCAAAAAATCTGGAAAACTTGTTCTATACCTGAATTTTACAAACTCACCCAATGGGTGTTAAGCGTTTAATTCATAGAGGGGACTCATCTCGACGAGCCGTTAGAGGTGCATTAAGCATGAATATCGCCGTATTATTGAAACAAGTCCCAGACACTACTGCGAAGATTACTGTCACCGATGGAAAGGTCGATGAAAACGCTATCTCAAAGTGGTCAATGAGCCCTTATGATGAATACGCTCTCGAATCGGCTTTACAATTAGCATCTGCTAATAGCGGGAGCCTGACTGCAATTACTGCCGGTCCAGAACGATGTAATCGAATGCTGACTGACGCAGCTGCTGTAGGTGCAGACAATCTTGTCCGCATCGATGTCGCTAATCTATCTGCACTCGACTCGACACAGGTTCAATCTCTTCTTGCTGCCGCTGTTCAAAACATCAATGCAGATGTAGTATTCTGTGGAAAACAAGCTGCCGATACGAACGCTGGTTCAACCGGACCAGGCGTTGCTGAATTAATGGACGCGGCTTGCGTCACTTTGGTTTCTGAAGTTTCAGTTGATGGCGATGGTTTCTCAGCATTGCGTCCAAGTTCATCAGGTAGCGAGCGGATCGCAGTTTCCGCACCTTGCATTTTTGCTTTCGATAAAGGAACCACTGAGATGCGCCGACCAAATGTTCGTGGTATCATGATGGCAAAAAAGAAGCAAATCGAAGTTATCAGCGCCGCAGATTTAGGTGTTGATCTTGGCACTGCATCAGTATCAATCTCTGGCCACACCCCACCAGCCCAGAAGGCTGCGGGACAGAAGTTTGAGGGAGCGGAATCAGTTTCACTCGTCGTCGGAAAACTTAGGGAAGAGGCAAACGTAATTTGAGGAGGAGAAAAGTATGACATTCACAATTATAGCAGAATCTGCCGGTGACTCACTTCACCCAACTACAGCTCAACTAGTAGGAGCTGCATCGTCTCTCGGCAACGGCTCCACAGTCATTTGCCCAGGCGGCATAGGTGCAGCCGAAGCAGCAACTATCGCAGGTGTAGAGAAGGTTATCTCAGTCGTTGGAGATTGTTTCTCAACATTCGATGGTGGGGCATGGGCCTCAGCAATCAACTCGGTATGCAATGGAGTTATTCTTGCATCTGCAAGTCCTATCGGCCGAGAAGTCGCTGCACGAATCGCTGCTAAGCGCGGCATTCCAATCGTCCAGGACGCAACCGAATTAGCAGATGGCATTACAATTACTCGACCAATTTACTCCGGTAAAGCAGTCGAAACATCAACTGTTGCTGGAGATTGTGTCATCACTCTCCGCCCGAATGCATTCGAAGCAGCTGAAGAAGGAGCCAGCGCTCCAGTCAACATAGTTGATCAGAGTGCTGATGTCACAATTGCAGTAAAGGAAGCGATTGCGAAAGCAAGTGAGCGCCTCGATGTAGCAGAAGCGGACATCATCATTTCAGGGGGTCGCGGAATCGGTTCCATCGAGAACTTCAGCCACCTTGAAGAAGTTGCAGACATAATTGGAGCTGCAGTCGGCGCAAGTCGAGCAGTAGTCGATGAATGGGGTATGCCTCACAGCATGCAAGTCGGACAAACCGGAAAGACGGTTACGCCTTCTCTTTACATTGCCGTTGGAATTTCTGGTGCGATTCAGCATATCGCTGGAATGCGCTCTTCAAAATTCATTTTAGCAATCAATAAGGATCCAGATGCTCCAATTTTCGGAGTTGCAGATTATGGTATCGTCGCAAATTGGGAAGAAGCAATTCCAGCACTAAAGATTGCACTCGCTGCACTTTAAGCACATATCGAAGCGACTTACAGTCAATTCGTCAATGCGTTGAAATCGAGGTGGCAGCCTCGACCATCATGGCAGAAGAGGTATTCTCAGAGCGCAACGTTCAGGTCGCGCTCGTAATCGCAGTGATTCTCGGTATTTTGCTCGGCCTCAGCTTATCTGATCAAATCCTCAGCGATTATGAATTAGGTTTACCCGATGCTGACGGTGATGGCGTTCCAGATTCGTCAGATCTAAACTCAAACGGCGATGCTGGTTTACGATTCACATTGGTCGATGTCGTTCACGACATTAATGAGCAACCAAGAAATATCACTTTGATTTTGGGGTATAATGACAATGGTGATAGTTCAGGAAATTTAGTTGGGCAAGTTTGTGTATTAAACATGACACTGGAAGCCAATACCAGCGTTTCTCGACCACTACATCATTGTCTATTTCAGGTTGACGATTATGTTGCCAGAGCGGTTTCATTCGAGTATAGAATGTACGAAGAAGAGCAAGTGAACCACGAGGTTTTACTTTACAAATGGGACATTTTTGCAGGAGATGATGATGTGAATCCGTGGGGAACAAATCTCACGGTCGACCCAGCATTTTTGGGAGCGGGATCAACTGTTCATCTCGATGGAATGTCAGATTCAGATTCATGGGAGCGAAACGCAAGAATCGTTTGGCATGTTTCTACAGTTCAAATTTATGCTGAATAATCAGAGAATTTGAACGGTATAAGTCGCCTTGTTTGAAGCACCACGATTATCGCTTACTGTCAAATGAAATACATGAACACCCTTGGGTAATCTTACCTTAACTTGAGCAGATTTACCGATTAATCTACCGTCATTATCCTCCCAAACCCAGCCGATTATCTCGCCATCCGGATCGTAAGATCTTGTTCCATCAAGCAGGATGGTGGCAGTTCCGTCAACTTCTGATTGGATGGTTTTATCTTCACCAACATCTGCAACAGGCGGCAGATTTAGTGAGCGTGCTGATTCAACTAAATCCTCTAGAATATTCGCTTCTACTACCGTCTCTTCGATTACAATTTCAAGTTCTTCAGATAAATCACCAAGGATTGAGGAAGCATCATCTGGAAAATTTGGTCGCTCTTCGGCTGCGGCTTCCTCTTCTTCACTCAGAGAGCCGGAAAATTCTACACTGGCTTGCACATCACCTGAAAATACGATTTCGTCATAATCATGAATTTCGTCTACCAATCTAGGTTTGCTATCGGGTTCAATAATGAATAATGGAGCTGGGGTGGCTAGTTTTCGATCATCGCCGATTACGCCAACAAAGCCGTTATCGAGAGAGATGATTTGCTCGATAATCCCAATATGTTCAAGACTCCAGGTAATTTCATTATCTTTTCTCGAGTATCTCGCAATATCGAACCAAGAGCCGATTAGTAAGTCGTTTTTCCATAGAGAAATGGTTGTGATTGAATAATCAAATTTGTGTAAAATCATTGGTTCTGAGCCGATTTCGATTTCTAGAAGTTCGCCATTGAAACATCCAACGACGATACCAAATTCAGTGGGCAGAATTGTCGTCGCTAAAGCTGGTAATTCAGTTGTTTGAATAAGGCCTTGAGATTTATTCCAGCACTCAATACGATTTTCAAATCGCTCATCTAGAGCCATACCTAGTGAATTTCTAGCAACAATCAATGTATCGTCAGAACGAAATGACATAGCTGAAACTGTTTCGATATCATCGTCTGCAGCTAGAGAATCATGGAGAATATTCTTGCTAGAATCCATCATCACAACACGACCATCTGAAAGTCCAATACCAACTATCTCACCATCATCAGATGAACAAAGATGGGTAATTTCACCAATGATTTTCTTTCCCGAAACCTCTCCGTTAGCGAGTATCCTCCATACTGTACCTGCACCATCAGCGAGGACAATATCCTTGCCAGCTGCCACCATTAAATCGCAACCAGCCTCGACCTCAAATGACCAGATTAATTTCTTCATATCTATATTAAGCGCTCTCACTCCATCAGTGCTGGAAGCAATGATAATCTTGTCTTCCAAATTGATGATGGCGATGATTTTTCCTTCAAATTCTTGCCGTGTAATACATTGTCCCTCTGAATGAATCAACGAGGCAGAACCTGCGGAGATACCTGAATTATTCGAACCACCTAACACGAGCAGTCCTCCTGAAAGAGCACAACCACAAGTTGCGACCTCAGAAAGTTCGACGACTTGTGAGACTTCGATTGTCGGATTCACAAGTCGACTCAAACAGACAAATACTTTCAGTCTGTCGAGCGAATGCTCGATTAAGCTTTAGCAGATTTCTTCTTTTTCTTGGCGCCATCATTTCGCGCCTCTTCAATCCGAGCCAAATATTCTTCAGATACTCCCCCAGTGACATAGACACCATCAAAACATGAACAATCAAAAGTTGCTAGATGAGTATCGGACTCTCCAAGGCAAGCCTCGACTAAATCATCTAATTTCTGATAGATTAAATGATCCGCACCAATCACCTTGCAAATTTCGTTGATGGTGCGATTATAAGCGACATATTCCTGTCGGGCTGGCATATCTATTCCATACACATTAGGGTGGATGATGGGGGGGGCAGCTGAGGCGAAGTAGACCTTTTTCGCACCTGAATCACGAGCCATTTCGACAATTCTTCGAGAGGTGTTTCCACGAACTATGCTATCGTCGACAATAAGAACTATTTTACCGGCAAATTCAGAGTCAATAGTATTCAATTTCTTCCTAACAGAATTCAATCTCTGAGTCTGACCTGGCATGATGAAGGTTCGACCAATGTAACGATTTTTGACAAATCCTTCACGATAGGGTATACTCAATTCTCGAGCCAATTCAAGAGCGGCGATGCAACCACTATCTGGCACAGGAATGACTGCATCGATTTCATGTTCTGGATATTCTTCAGAAATTCGGCGCGCTAAAGCAGCACCCATTCTCAAACGCGCGCCGTGAACTGAAACACCATCGATAGTTGAGTCCGGTCGTGCAAAATAGACATGCTCGAAGATGCACGGTCGATATTTTGGTTCAGCATGACATTGTTTAGAATAATATGAACCATCAGTGCGTATTACGATTGCTTCACCAGGCTCAACATCTCGCTCGAGTGTGAAGCCGAGCGCCATCAAAGCAGCACTTTCGGAAGCTATGGCGCGTTCGACAAAACCATCTACTTCTCGAACACCAATGCATAGAGGACGAATTCCATGTGGATCTCTGAATGCAACCAGCCCCCAGCCGGTAATCGTTGTTACAACTGAATATGTTCCATCCGCGCGAATGTGTGTCCGCTCGACAGCGCGGAAAATGTCATCTGCACTTAGCGCATCCATTCCACCAGGACGGCCGTTCAATGAACGTTGAATTTCAGCCGCTAACAAATTAAGCAGAGCTTCTGAATCAGAACTCGTATTGATTCGGCGATGATCATATTCCAACAAAGTAGCAAGAATCTCGTCAGTATTGTTTAGATTACCATTGTGAGCGAGGCTCACACCGAATGGAGTATTGGTGTAAAATGGCTGAGCCTCGGAAACTGAAGCAGTTCCTGCGGTCGGATATCGAACATGACCGATTCCGACCGAACCTTCTAACAATTTCATGTGGCGCTTACGGAAAACATCTCGAACATATCCATTAGCTCGACGATGATACAGATTGCCATTATCGAATGTAACAATACCTGCAGCGTCTTGGCCACGATGTTGTAAAACGAGTAGCCCATCGTAGATATCTGCAGCAACATTTGAGCCTGGTTGTCCGACGATGCCGATGATACCGCACATAGCGAACCAATTGCCCCTTCGTCAGTCGGGTCTTAGCCCTTTGGAAATAATTCCCTTATTTTGCTCCCATTGAACGGTTGCGTTTTGCCCAAGCGTACTTTCGGAGTTTTGCAGTTTCACCAAATCCACAAGATGCGCATACATGCTTCTGCTTGTGGTATGCGTGACGGCCGCAGCGGCGGCAACGAATGTGAGTCGACTTTTGTCGCTTACCCATACTTGGAGTACCCTTTGACATGATGACCACCTATTGGATGGCGCGGCGACCGACCGGCTTGTTATGATAGTTACCCTCAAAGAGGGTGTTTCAGATACTGCTTATTCTTCATCGAGAAGTGCCAGAAGTGGATCAAGTGGACGGCGTCGTAAAGATGCTTTGAGAAGGAAGAAAAGGAACACTACATGGGCAAAAGGCAAGATTTGAAGGAATGCTGTCAATCCATTTGTTAGTGCAATTCTTGTTGCTTCAATCATAGAAATATTCTCAGATAACGTGGCGGTGATGAAAATCGCCGTCACACCGGAAATAAATAGTGAGAAAAATGGAACTGCAGGTTTGTGGTATGGGTGATATGAGACGACCAAATTGATTAGTATCCAAATGCTAGAGAGGGCAATTCCACCAAAAAACAGTAAAATTGGTTCAGTCAATTCAGGAGTCATTAGATTCACCTCCCGAATTGGCATCAATTCCACCCGAGGATTTGGATAACATTCCACCAGGACTATCGATGATTTGTTCTCCTGATTTCGCAACTTCAGAGCGACGAATATTTCGAGAGATTATTGAAGTGACAAAATCTCTCTCTTTTTGATTCAGCTCAGTCGCCTCCTCCAGCAGTGGCATAGATCTCTCTGCAACTCGAACTGCAAATGTGAAGATCACGACTGGTATCAAAATCCCTGGCACCACTGCGAGTGGAACGAATAATTCCAACCAAGTCGACGGGGCTGAATAATCTAGATACAACATCCAAGAGATTCCGATAATGATCCAGCCACCTATCAATTGTACCGGCCGTACTCTGAAATATGTTGGCGAGCCAATCAATACGAGAGTTATACCAAGACCGGAAATAAATGTCCAAATCGCGGTATTTCGCAATGTAGATACAAATATTGACTCAGGCGAAGGGACTGTTGATGGATGGACTACCATTAGTAGAAAACCAAGCAGAATCAAAGGAAAGGAAAATTTACTTCGAGAAAAAGATGGGCCCATACGACCCATTGAGATTCCTGAAATCAGGATGGTTAGGCCAAACCAAATCTGAATCGCGGGCGTTAACACAGTCAATGGCAGGAGTGAATCATTCATCTATTTTGTTCGACGAGGACATCATCCACCATTTGACTGCAAAGCGAATCTTTCGACAGACTTCATATACGGGTCTTCGGTCGCCCGCCTCGTCGTAAGACGAATGAGGTGCTAAACATGGTTAAAATGCCACGAAAGGTCATGCGTTACAGTCCATTTGCTGGTAAGCACACCATACACACCGTCGAGCGCGTCAAGAAGCGACGTGCTTCCGAGTTGAAGTGGGGTCAACGGCGTTTCCGAAGAGTAACTGCAGGATATCGTGGATTCCCTCGACCTAAGCCATCTGGTGAGAAGCCAACGAAGCGCGTCAACCTGATTTACCGATGTTCGGAAACTGGTAAGGCGCACTCTCCGGCTGGACAGCGCGCACGTAAGTTCGAACTTGTAGACAAATGATTGAGGGATAGAAATGAGTGGAAATTTTCTACGTGTAAGCTGCCGCGACTGCGGTCACGAAACCATTCTATTCGACAGGGCGTCGACCTCGATTTCCTGCTCTATATGCGGTGCGACATTAGCTCGCCCCGCAGGTGGTAAAGCAGACATTTCTGGTAGCACCGTAGTAGACGTCCTCGAGTGAGAGGGGGCGAATACAACTTGAGTGGCTCAAATGAAGCATGGCCGGAAGAAGGCGAGCTTCTCGTTTGCACCGTCAAATCACTTCGTGAAAACGGTGCTTATCTTACCTTAGGTGGCTACGGCGAGCGAGAAGGTTTCGTTTTCATTGGTGAGGTTGCTTCAGGATGGGTCAAAAATATTCGCGCACACCTTAGAGAAGGTCAACGTGTAATCGCTAAGGTCACTCGAGTCAAAAAAGATCGGCAGCGAGTTGACCTTTCAATAAAATCAGTTTCATCTGAGCGACGCAAAGACACATTGCAAGCTTGGAAAAATCAAGGACGTGCTACACAAATTATGCGCGTCGCTGCTGAGCGGATTGGTTGGGACGAAACTAAAGCCGAAGCGATTTCAAATGAAATGACTGAAATATTTGGCACTCTTTACGGCGCACTTGAAGAGTGCGCAATCAATGAAACCGCATTAGCCGATAATGATTTCACAGGAGATTGGATGAAGGTTGTTACAGACCTTGCCGTAGAGAATATCATTCCACCATTTGTCGAAATTCGAGGGAAATTTGACATCGAGGTATGGGGACCTGAGGGAGTTCATGCAATTCGCGATACACTCCTCGCCGCAGAATCGATTGCAACCGAAGAGGAAGAAATTACACTAACATGTCATTATGATGGTGCGCCTCATTATCGGATTGATATCAAAGCACCAGACTTCGCTTCAGCAGAGGGAGCCTGGGAAGCAGCACAGAAGGCTGCTGAAGAAAAAATGAAGTCGGTGGAAGGCACCATCACTATCGAAAGGCTCTGATATCTTTCAACAAACGCAATACTTCATACACCCTAAAACACCAAGGCAAGTTCGGAGGGGTGGAATGGTTCGCACAAAACTGCAGAAGTGTACCGAATGCGGCGAGTTTGGACTCGGTGCAACATGCAAAAAATGTAATGCTGGAACTACTGCAGCAGCGCCGTTGAAATTCTCGCCAGAAGACCCGCAAGGTGCTCGGCGAAGACAGCGTGTGAACGCAGGTAGTGATGAATGGATAGAAGCATTACCAACCCCTCGGAAAGTTTTCGAGGATGAAGAGGAATGAGGACACAAATTCATTGGTTAATTGGCGATAAATTACCGGCGCATACAGCGATTTTAGAAGCCGTGCCTGGCGTTGGTAACGTTGGAAAATTAGTAGTCGATGCACTCGTAACAAAACACCCAAGTAGAACAATTGGATGGATTTTACACCCTGATTTTCCCCCCCATGCCACACTCTCAAAAGATGGCTTGGTCGCACCTCCTCGATTGGAAATCCACTCAGTTCTACTTCCGGATGGATGCACAGTGATTACTATCGGTGGCGATTTACAACCGATGACCGCCGCTGGCCAATTCGAAGTCGCTGACACAATTCTCAAATTAGCAAAGGTTTCAAAATCCCCTCAAGTACTGATTCTTGCTGGATTAGCAGCCGGCACTGAAGATCGTGGAATCCACGTCATCTGTGCCGACGAAAAGGTTCGAAAAAATCTCGAATCAAATGATATTTTGGTCAGCAGAACCCAGCCAGAAGCTGGAATGATTGGTCTTGCTGGCTTATTGATCTCACTTTCACCGCTACACGAGGTCCCAGCAGTAGCACTGGTAGCAGAAACAATCGGAGCTAGCATGGATGTATTAGCAGCAGATAGATTGGCTAATTGGATTGAAGAAGGATTGAATTTACCTCTTGATTTGGATTTGGATACCACTGAAGAGACAGCAAAAAAATTGCTGGCTAGTATGGAAATAAGCGGCTCTATTGAGGATACATTAGCAGATGTCGAGCATATTTCTGAATCAAATTTCTATGCTTGAGGTGAGGGATGTGAAAGCACTCCTTGGCAGTGGTGGAATCGGTACAGAAGAACGAAGGGCGATGTACAAAACACTGATGGCAGAACATTTTTCAGGATGTAAAAGAGTTGTTTTCGTACCATTTGCCGGCCATGACCATGATGGAAATACTAATCGAATGCGAGAATTTGCCGGTGATTCGGATTATGAATTAATTGGATTGCACGAATTTGACAATCCTCTCACCGCCATCGAATCGATGGATGGGATCTATGTTGGTGGTGGAAATACATGGCTACTCGTTCGTGAATTACATGAGCGAGGGCTGATTGAGCCAATTCGTGAAGCAGTATTAGAGAAGGGAATACCATATGCTGGTGTGAGTGCGGGCTCAAATGTCGCCTGCCCAACAATGCAAACGACAAACGATATGCCCATCACCCTGATTTCGTCGTTTGAAACATTCAATATCATACCCTTCCAAATCAATCCACATTACCATCCAGGAGGAATCTGGTTCCGCGAAAGCGAAGATGATGATTTTGTGAAACACTTCGGAGAAACTAGAGCGAGAAGAATTAGCGAATATCACGAAACTCATGATTTACCAGTTATTGGACTCTATGAAGGCAGTTTTTTGCGTAGTAAAAACGGGTGCCATGAACTTCTCGGAAATAAAGCTGCAATCATTCGTAAAGGAGAAGAGGTATTCACAGTAAATCCTGGCGTTCTTCTTTCAGATGAGCTTGCTATACTGTAAATAGCAGAAATCAAAAAGGGTACGTATCACGACCTGCTATGAACAAACGCTTATTGGCCATTTTGCTAATTTCGACAATATCCTTAGCAGGTTGCACAACTGACCCAATGTGGTCGCGAGCAGATGCAAATGAATTCTCAGATTTGATTGAAAATAACCAAGATGCTTTTCTAATCGATGCTCGAACTCAAACTGAATGGGAAGACGATGGTCATATCGAAGGTGCCACACTGATTCCTCACAACAATATCAAGGCGCAGGCTGATGATTTACCAGATGATAAAGAGATTTTGATTTTGGTTTATTGCCGAAGTGGAAGTAGATCTCAGACAGCATCACAGAGTTTGTTAGACCTCGGCTATACCAACGTAGTTGACCTTGATTCAGGTATCTACGGATGGAAAGACGCAGGATATTCCGTCATTTATGGTGCTTAATATCGAGAGTATTGTAGCATCAATTTTTAATTTTAATTACAGAATAGATGGGGCACCGGTTGGCGAATGCTTCGCTTCGCAAACCTAGCCCACGTTTGGAAAATGTATGGCGCCGAGAGAGGGATTTGAACCCCCGCGTCCAATGGACAGTAGATTTCGAATCTACCGCAATACCGGGCTATGCGATCTCGGCAGCGTGCCGCCCACCTGCGATTTGGTCATAAGCCTGACTCGCCACCCCGAGACCGTGCGAATCGAGGTTGAGCATGGTGATGAGTTGCTCGTAGTCGAGAGTAATGAGTCAATTACGATCAAAGAAGTTCTCAAACAACTCAAAATTCCTTCTTCGACAGTTCTTGCTGTTTTCGGCGATTCAATCGTACCTCATACTTCAGAAATTAGTAATGATATACACCTAGAACTCATCATCGTTTCTAGCGGTGGATGAAATATCCACTCAAAAATCAGGCAAATCTTCAGCCGGTTTCAACAAAACTACTCGCCCACCCGGTCCAATTCTCACCTGTTTCTGGCCGTTGAACTCACCGATTTCACCATTCAAAATCGCAATCATATCTCCACGTGAAAGACCGGCGGCGATAATTGGAATGAATTGCTTGAATGCAACGACTCCGGCCGAGCCGCTGGAATCAACCATCGTTATCGCCCAGCGAGACACACCTTTTCCATCAGGAAAAGCGTTAATAGACCAAATTCTACCAATTACATTGACTCGTGTTTCAACCTCAATCATAGCAGCTTCTTCATCTTCGCCAGCGATACTAACAATCGCTTCACTATCTAATTCAATATTCAATTCACTACGCCAAATTGAAGCCAATGCATTTTCAATTTTCACGCGCGAATCATTTTGAATCGCACGCGTGACTTCACTTGGCCCTCCATATCGATATGGCTTGACCTTCGCTCGCTCATAACCATCGACCAATCTGAATTCTAAATCGATTGAGCCATCATCCGCGAGCGTCGGCCCACGCAATTCGCGAACTTCGCCAATTACTGTGTGACGAGTTTTGATTTCTCCCATAGGAGTTATCGGCCAGCCATGGCCGAACTTTTCCAAACGAGTCTCGCTCGGCAATGCCATGTCATGCTCCACGTTCGGGCAAACTCCTCGTAAATCACAGCGATTGCACCGAGCCAGAGGATCTGAATCAACAGGAGGGTCAGAGGGTTTTCCACCCACATCGAAGTAGCGAAGCGGGGCAGGTTTTGTTGGACAATCGTCGATAGATGGGACCGAAGCATGCAACAAATCGTAGAGTTCTTTCAGTTCGATATCGTATGCTTCCATCTCAGCTATACTCGGTCGAGGAACATCCTTAATTGTGCTAGGTCCAAGATACCATATTTCGAGTGACTCAACCTCATCAACTCGACCATGCGTCTCCCACCAAATCCAAGAATAAAGACGCAATTGCTCAAGATAAGTTCCTGAGCGATCACCCTTTCCAACCGATGCTTTCAAGTCGATAATTCTTATTTTTCCAGTCCATCGATAGACCAAATCATACTCGCCTTGGAACCAAGCTTGTGGATGACAGGTCGTCTCAGAAAAACTCGCGCCATCCGGGTCAACGAACCACGGTCGCGCAACCTCCCATGCCTCTACCCAAGTCATCGCATCACCCGATGTTTCCGCTCCAGGATGCACCTCATCCCAATCTCGCGGAAATCCATCGGGAGCTGGAAATTCCTCACGACCTTTGCCGCTACGCCAATCTTCCAATCCCGGGCCACCACCTGCATTTAGGCAAGCCTCGACTTGGTCGAGGTGTAATTTCAGACCGGCAGCAATCATCGCTCGACCTTCAGCTGGGTCGATATCATCTGCCGAACCAATGCGATTCACACTTGATTTCCAATCCTGAATCGCCGATTCCCAGCAGCGATCGAAGTGGGCATTAGTTCGTGCCAGTGCCCACTCTTCAAAATCCACACGATTTTGTGGCCAAAATTCGCGCTGACGCGCAATCAAACCCGGACCGGCCCAACCTTCATCTGAATCCCAATCGACTGCTCCCTCAGAATTGAGAGGTGAAGGAAGTCGATTTCCAGCCGCCGCATCGATATAAACAGGGGATTCGCGAATAACGCGGGAAACACACTCTTCTACAGCATTTCCTCGCAAAATTTGAGGAGGAAGAGGACCCTTCAGTTTTGGAACATAAGTGTAGTACCAAAGGCGAGGACAGGTTTGCCAGGTGATGACTTGAGATGCTGAAAGGCGACGATATGGATTCACCCCGAAGGAGGACGCATCGGTTCGGCGCACAGGCATGTCAGAGGACTAATGTTCAGGGTTGATTAACTCGACGGAAAGGCTACGGATATATTCATTCAGACTAATTTTCGCCGCTGGCGACGTTGAGGTAGACGACAGTCATCTCCATTCGCTCGTGTGTAGGGTGGACCTCGACTAAAGCGATAGGTGCATCGATTACTTCAGACAATTCCTCAGCCATCACCAGAGGCAACTCGATGCGGCCATTGTCTTCGTCCCAGAACATGAAGCGACGAGGTAGACTTGTTTGTTCGTGAATCTCATCCAACCAGCCTTCGGCATCTTCAGGAAGACAATCGATGGCCCCGAACACCAGTGTGCCATCCTCAGTGAGTATCTCATGAGGCGAGATAGTATTTTCGCCACGTCGCAAAAACCTCCTTCGCAATTGCCCACTGTCCTTGTACGTGGCAGTACAGAATTTCAGATGGTAAGGATACCTTTCTCGAACCTTGCCGTCCTCGGCGTCAGGTGCACCGATTGCTGCAGCCATAACACGGTCGCGCATACGAATAGATAACTCAGAGGAACCAGCAGCCCCAGCAGTGATTTCAGTCGACAAATTGAATCCACGAACCTCCATATTGTCGTGATTGCCAACAGTAATCTCCAACTCATTCAAATTAAGGAACTGTACAGCCATCCCACGCATCGTTTCAAGTAATTCCATCAGCTCATCAGCCTTGTCAGGCTCAACCGGAATCTCAACACCGGTTAACATCCCTGATTCGACGCACGCAGCCATTGTTTCGCGGTATTTCTCAGCCTTAAGGTCCAAAAAATGGAAGCGAATCTCATCTAAGCCCGCCTCTGCAAACTCTACAGCCCATTCAGTCTTGAACGGAATACTCGTGTACATGTGAAGATGGAAGTCATTTCCAAACTCCGCTTTGAGCACCCGACAAGCCTCCAGAACCCTTTCTCGAACCATAACTGGATCACCTCCAGTAATTCCAGCACCGGTTGCGTTCATGGCTCGCCCCTCTTCGATAACAGCCCCCCAATCGCCAATTTCTATACGGCGTTCGTTTGCATACATGAAGTCAATTTCACGACGATTTTCGGAGAGTGGACAATAGTCGCACATCCAGTGGCAGTGGCCGGTGATGAAGAGTACCAACTTGCTGCCCATCTGGCATTGAATGCAGCCCTCAGTATCACTCGCATCAGCAGCCTCGGCTAACTCAGGAATGTTAGGTAAACGCACTTGAAAAGTCATGCAGCCACCTCTTTTGCAGTCGCTATTAACCATTGATGGAAGCCATGGTCATCCGACAATTCTGGATGGAAAGTCAGAGCCAATTTATTGCCACAACGCACCCCAACAACCTCTTCGCCAAGCATTGCTACTACCTCGGATGCTTCACCCACATTTGTGAATCGCGGCGCGCGAATGAAGACACCTGGGAAGTCGCGGTCAAGCAGGCTTGAGTCGAGTGTGCTCTGGAAGGAATCGGCCTGGCGACCGAAGGCGTTTCGGTCGATTTTGGCATCGATTAATGGTTGGCCGCCGTCTTGTGGATTACACAACAGGATGGCACCCGCACAGGTTCCAAGAACTGGGCGACTGGGGTCGGAGCGAATCCAATCGAAAATTTCTGGCAAGAGTCCGGATGCGGTGTCGTTACCAGTCAGTCGCATCGTCGTAGATTCGCCTCCAGGAAAAACCAATGCATCAGGCTTGGACTGTGAAAGATCTACTGCCTTACGCAACTCGTGGATTTCGATATTGATACCTAACGAATCGGCAGCTGCATTTAGAGCCGCCATGTGGACATGGCGCGCGCCTTGCAACATGACTAATCCAATGCGAATCACAACCCTCCGGCTATAGCATCCGGCTTCAATCCAACCCATGTTCAGCAGAAGTGCTGAAAGACCCCAGCACACGCCCATAAGGCGTGAGCCACTCTCGCATCCATAACTTCGGCGCAGGCCCAGCAGTTCTACCACTCTCAGTCGTCGAAGAAGTTCAAGCAGCATTACCAAACCTGCACGAAAGTGGCTTCGGACTGTGTGAAATCAGTCACCGAAGCCCCACCTTCCAAGCGGTTGTCGACAGCGCCATGGCACGCATCAGAAGGGTGCTATCGGTACCAGATGATTACACGATTCTATTTCTTCAAGGCGGCGCTTCACTACAATTCTACATGAGCGCTCTAAACCTGTTATCCCCAGGGGAGACAGCGGATTTCCTCGTCACGGGAGGTTGGTCACAAAAGGCATTGAAAGAGGCGAAGCGTATTGGTGGATCAGAGGCACAATGGGACGATTCAGGGGGTGGGTTCCGGTCTGTTCCAAAGGACGGAGATTATACCATTCGCAAGAACGCAACCTACATGCATTACACATCGAATAATACACTGATGGGCACTCAATTCCACCATCTTCCCGACTCTGGGGGCAAACCACGGGTACTCGATGCATCCTCTGATATCGCAGGAGTCACACTCGATGTTTCTGCACACGATTTGATTTATGCAGGGGCTCAGAAGAACCTTGGACCCTCGGGCGTTACTCTGGTGATTCTCTCACCTTGGGCTCTTGCTCGGGCACAGGCAAACTCTGATTTGGGCGAAATTCCTACTATGCTCGATTACTCAGTTCATACTTCGAAGGGTTCGTTGTTCAACACCCCAAACACCTTCGGAATATTCGTTCTCGATTGCGTCTTCAAATGGCTTGAAGAGAACGGCGGGCTCGAGGGTTCAATCGCACGCAATCGAGCAAAATCCGATCTTTTGTATAGCGAGCTCGACCGGACAAATTTCTGGGTTCCACACGCAAATAATGATGCACGCTCAGTGATGAATGTGACTTGGCGATGTGCGGATGAAGCAATGGAATCTGTATTCCTAACCGAATCGGCAACTGCAGGCCTTGGTGGTCTGAAAGGTCATCGCTCGGTAGGTGGGATTAGGGCTAGCATGTACAATGGCTGTCCTATCGAATCTGTAGAGGCATTGGTTGAATTCATGCAGGGCTTCGAAGCGCGGCATTCCTGAGGTGTCTGCTTGAACGAGCGTGCTGTAATCGATTGCCTCGATTATACTCTGCTCGATCACGAGGCGAGTGAGGCTGAATTAGCTGAATTCGTGGCTCGGGCGAATTCAGCCCGCGTCGGCGCAGTATGCGTCTTCGCCAAGCATGCCGAGCAAGTCAAACCATTGCTCGATTCTGGAATAATTCTCTCAGTAGTAGTAGGAGGATTTCCAGTGGGTTCACAAAATCTGGATGAAATCGGCAGAGATATCCGTGCTGCTGTGGGTAATCACGCGGATGAGATTGATGTTGTTCTTGAGCCGAGGCATGCAGAAGATTTTCCAAATGAAATTGAACTTGCTAAACTCACAACCATGCGAGAGGCAGCAGGCAAAGCCATGCTGAAGGTTATTATCGAAACTCCATTATTAGACGAGCGAAATATGCGTGCAGCCGCACGAATGACACTTGCAGCCGGTGCTGATTTTATCAAAACCTGCACCGGTAAGCGAGGTCCTTGTAGTGACGAAGCGGCTGAAATTTTTGCTTACGAAATTATGCGCCACGAATTGACTTTCAAAGAAAAGCGCGGAATGAAACTATCTGGTGGAATCAGAACGAGCGGCGATGTAGTTCGACTAACGAATCTCGTCAACGCACAAGATCCCTCAATTATCAGCGCAGGAAACTCCCGCTTCCGAATTGGAGCAAGTTCAGTTCTAGATAATCTTCTTAATCCGAAATAAAAATTACTGGGAATAGTGGATGATCCATCTTTACTCCAACTGCGAGTTCATCCCTCAATCCTTCAAATTCAGGGGAAGTTCGCCACTCACGAGGTGCGTGTCGAATATCCTCTCCCATTACTCTGACAGAAAATGCACGGCGCCGATTAGTCGAACCTCGTGCACCGTGTAGAGTCAACATGTGGAAGGCGACTGCATCTCCGGGTTTCAATTCCCAACTGAGTATTTCATGCAAACCCGGCTCGCCATCAATATCAGGAACCTCTGCAAAACTACCCTCTGGAAACCACTTTGCCGACTCGGTCAAGAAGGTCTTGGGCATGTACCATGTGCCATCGTTTGAGCCAGCCACAAATTCGAGTGTCGCGTCATTAGATACCGGGTCAACAGGAATCCAAAAACTGATATTTTGCATACCTTCAATATTGTAATAGGGAAGATCCTGATGCCACGGAGTAGGCTGTTTTGTTGCCGGTTCTTTAACAAGCATATGGTCATGAAAGAGTCGGACTTCTTCACTGCCCATCAGACTTGCTGCGATACTTCCAATGTCTGAATCAAAGATTATTTTCCTATACGCAGGAATACGCTGCCAATTACAAAAATCTTCGAAAAAACGGCCAGGATCTGTGTTATGACTGGCAGTCTGGCCAAGGTGGCTAGGATTATCGATATTCCAATCGATTGCTTCAGCTAATTCCTCGACCTGATTGGCATCCAAAAGATTGCGAATCACAACTACACCATTTCGTTGAAAGAAATTGATATCATCAAGACTCACTCCGACCATAAATAACCGAAATAAAGGCAATAATTTAGTCTTTACATATCAAATTTACAAAATCGATTAAGCCCTTCTTCCCGCCGAATAGAAAAAGCAGGCATGGTTGGCAAGCATCATGGTAGCCGGTTTGGATTTCGATATCCTGAAACAAAAACCGACATGGCAGGCCTTCGGTGTAGCAATTGTTCTGTTCAGTATCATTGGTTATTCATCCCTAACTCTCTTTGGCTTATCGGCCGCAACATACGGCACAACTGATGAAATTGAACCCGTTGCAGATTTTGAAGTTCTTACAATGCAGCGGGACGGAATCGATGATACGATTCCACTTCGTGATGGATATATTCGATTGAGTGATTTACAAGGCAGCGTCGTCGTTCTCGACTTTATGGCAGTAGATTGTTCAAATTGCCATTATGTTCAGGAGCATATCGACCAAAATTTAGATGATTGGAAATCCTTAGATGGAGATTATCCAATTGTAGCGATTTCCATCGCATCTTGGTATAGCTACGAATCATTTGAACAAATTAATTCTACATTTGGCGATCAGTCATCTAATCGCCACATGCCTTGGCCTGTTGCCAATGGTGCTAGTGATTCTATTCTTCTCGAAGATGGTGCTCGAGGAGATCTGATTGAGTATTATTCCGCCCAAGCGCTTCCGCTTGCTCTAGTTATCGACCACGAAGGTTTCGTGGTCGCCAAAGAAAACACTGGAACACCATTGGATGGTTGGAATGAATTCGACAATGCAATAGAGAAGGCGAGCGAGGGTAAGGCACAATCATTGCGTATTGGGATTGAGAAAGCAGACCGCTCAATACAAGGCGTATTCATTATTGGTTTATTCCTCGGAATCTTGGTTTATTTCTCACCTTGTGCATTCCCAGTATTACCTTCATACATCACCTATTATCTCAGCCTTGGCATGCGCGAAGATGAATTACGCGAAGCTGGAAAATTAAGCGGTAAAATGCCTGGCTCAATTGAGGTCGGTGGTTTCGCCGCCCTCGGCCAATTGACTTTCTTCGGTGTTGTTGGGTTCATCATATTCGGATTGTCTGAAATCATTAATCTGTCAGGGATTCTGCACTCAGTTGCAATCGCAATCGCTTGGCTGCTCGTCATTTTAGGAGGATTAATGCTACTCGGTTGGACTAGCCACCTACTCGTAGGCGTTCAAAAAATTCTCGATATATATCAAACGAAAGAAACAGACGAAACTTTCACCCCTCGCCGCAATATGTATCTCTGGGGGATTGGTTATTCCGCGGCATCGGTGGATTGCACAGCCGCGGCAGTATTCCCATTCATTGCCTGGCTGGCTGTTATTGGAAACATCGCTTTCATCGCCGGCCTTTCTGGGCTAATCCTTTCTGTCACCTTCCTGATGATTCTCGTCACAGCTCTGGTCGGTGCTGGCCGGCAAGCAATGATCGGTTTCCTTCGCCGATCGACTGGAATTGTAAAGGCGACCGGAGCCTGGATGATGATGTTCGCTGGTATCGGGCTGCTCGTCTATCTGACACAGCCCGAAACAATCGCTTCATTAATCGGTTAATCGACTAAACTCAATTAGATTTAACTTTGAAGAAAGGCTCCGCTAAAGGAGAAATCAAAGCTATGGAAATCCGCTAGCACTGGATGAATATTCATTCAGCTTTCTTCACGTTAATCGCGTTAGGTCCTTTCGGGCCCTCGCCAACTTCGAACTCAACGGAGTCGCCTTCTTCAATGCGTCCCTCCACCTGAGTTTTGTGAACGAATAAATCGTCTCCATCTTCTTGCTCGATAAATCCGAATCCCTTCACGAAATTGAACCACTTGACTGTTCCTTGTGCCATGAGCCGAGTCGCAACGCGCATACTATTTGATATCGTGCATTTACTGATGAGGAATAACAGACTTTCTATAGTACTTCATTTGAAGCCAAAATAATATATAATAGTGGGAAATTAGCCCAAAAACCTCACAATATTCGACTTAGGTAGTAAAATCTGGTTTGTTAAACAACCAAATACTGATTGTCGGTCGCTCAACACGATGGAGACCAGTTTGATTCTCGTTCTCAGTATGGCCGGCTTAATCGCAGCCTACATGGCATGGAATATCGGAGCCAACGATGTAGCTAATGCAATGGGGACGAGTGTCGGCAGTGGTGCTCTGACTTTACGTCGTGCTATTATCGTCGCTGCTATCTTCGAATTTCTTGGTGCAGTATTCTTCGGCAGCCATGTTACCGATACGATTCGTAAGGGAGTTTTGGATTTCGGTCCAGATGGATTTTCTTACGAATTAAGCCAACAATTGATGTACGGATTCATGGCAGCACTCTTAGCCGCTGCAATTTGGTTGACAATTGCAACGAAATATGGTTTACCTGTATCGACCACCCACAGTATCGTCGGTGGAGTAATCGGCATGGGGTTATTCATTCAACCATCTTCAGTTAATTGGGACAAAGTTTTCGAAATTGTCCTAAGTTGGATTGCTTCGCCTTTGTTAGGAGGAATTCTTGCCTACTTATCGTTCATGCTAATTAAGAAATTCATAATGAATAATACAGATCCCTTGCAAAGAACGAAAGAAATAGCACCAATTTTAGCTCTACCTACTTTTTTCGTCCTAGGTTTAGCTCTTCAATTCAAAGCACTCAAAGGATTCTACTCAAATATGGACAGTGCGGGATACATCAACAAAGCTGATTGGTTACCTGCAAATGAAGGAACAACATTCAACCCGATGCTTGAAGGTGCTTGGATTCCGATGAATGCTTTGCTCGCAGCTCTGGCAATTGGCGGTTTGGCAAGTTTGATTCTTTGGTTCGTCCTTCGACGTTACAAATTCGAAGAGGAGGGGTACGAAGGTGTTGAGCGAGTTTTCATCTGGTTACAAATCATCACCGCTTGTTATGTCGCGTTTGCACACGGAGCTAACGATGTGGCGAACGCGATTGGTCCAATGGCTGCAATTTTCGATATCGCGACATCAGCAACCGGTACACTCTCACTAGACAAGGTTGGTGTACCGATTGGCTTGCTTCTATTAGGTGGGGCAGGAATCACTATTGGAGTAGCCACATGGGGTTACAAAGTGATGGACACCATAGGGAAAAAAATAACTCACATTACTCCATCGCGTGGATTCGCGGCAGAATTCGGTGCAGCAACCACCGTACTAATTTTCTCAATGCCTTTTCTCGCAGTACCAATCTCAACGACACATACTCTTGTAGGAGCAGTCGTAGGTGTAGGATTAGCTGGTGGAGCCGCTGCGGTTGATTTCCGAGTGTTCGGAAAAATCGCTGCTAGTTGGATCGCAAGCCTACCAGTAGCTGGAATCGGATCAGTGACATTCTTGATTTTGTTTAACAGCAACCCAACAAATGTTGTAATCGTAACACTACTATCAATTGGAATAACACTCTTAGTAGTGATGAAGCCAGAAATCATCACATCTACCCAATCGTTCGTAATATCCGATACACCAGGCCGCGCTCTTTCAAGTGCAGATGGCGAATCTAGTACTACTCCGTTCGAATTATTTCACGACCACGCAGTAGCTGTCGAAAAAACCGTTTTTGCAATGTTGGATGCTGTTTCAACTGCAGTATCTGGAGAAGACCCTTCTGAACAAATTCGATTAACGGCGGAAGCTGAATTAGAAGCTGATAAACTGAAGAATACCGTTCGAGCTGAAATTGGTGCAAATGTCAGAATGGCAATCGGACGGAACACCTTCTTAGCCATGGTAAGCAAGCAAGATAGGATTGCAGATTATGCTCAAAACGTTGCAGAACAATTATCATTTAGAAAACTATACAAAAATAAAGAAGCTCAAGAAAAACTTGTAATAATGGCTCACGCAGTTCTAGCGACCGTACAAAAATATGAGGAGACAGTAGAACAATTAGAGAACCTCAGCGTATCTGGATTTACTCGTAAAGAGAAAGATGTCCTAGGCGAGTTGATTGCCGAAGTCAATCAACTCGAACATGAAGCAGATGAAATTGAGCGGGACGCAGCAGGGTTCGTATTCACACACGGTGACGACGAGGCACTAGCCGCGATGCACATGTACAGAGTATTGCAAAGATTAGACGATGTAGCGAACGCGTGTGAAGATGCAGCGAATTCGTTCATTCCAATCGTATATTCTTGAGAAAGAATTTCATTTATCCTACTGGCCATAATTTGGGTTGAGATTATTATCGGGAAGATTTGCAATTTTTTCCATGATAGGTAGAACAAATTGCCAAGCAAAAATCGCCAAAATTAATCCAGTAGCCAAATCGAAAAGATAGTGTTGTTTTGTGGTCAGAATACTGATACAAAGCAGAATGTATTCAATCCAGATAACACCCACGAATGCTTTGGCAAAATTACTCGAAGGCCAACTGCGTAAAATCCACATCGTTATTGCCCGGCCGAGGAAATACGAGTGGACTATGTGCAGACTCGGCCAGGCATTGAATGGCTGATCCATTGCATGAATAGTAGAGAACAGAGTAGATTGCCAACCATTCCCTTCTAGAATTGATTGTGGGATGTCGCTGCGCATATCAATTTCTGCAGGGAAAAATATGAAGAAAAACGCACAAAATATTGTCAAAGCCGATAGCATTTGGACTCCAGCAATCAGTTCGAGGCGGGAGCGATCATCCGGCCTATTGAAGATTAGAACGGCTGGATAGTAGAGATACAGAGCCATGTAAGGAGCAATCATCCATCCAATAACCGGAATTTGTCGATCGAGAGCAATTTCAGGATCCCAGACTGTGATTCCGACTGCAGCGGCGTACAAATTCGAAGAAAAATATGGTATCGCGATGGCGAGAAGGCCGAAAACAAACACTTCGAGTCGAAACATATTGCCATTCAATTTGTGACGTCTTGACCACGTCGGTCCCCAAATTGGCCAAGGTTGTAAAATCATGTTTCGAAGAGAGGTTAGCCTACCTGATTGCACATATTGCCTAGAACGGGTGAGTCCTTGAAGGCGTTGGACAAGAGAGTAGAAAAATAGGTGAAAGGGAAGAGAAAGAAATCCTCAAATTATTGATTATTCTTATAACCGAGTTTGAAATTACAATTCGGACATGATTTCATCTCAATTTTTACATCATTCCCACAGGAGGGGCAGAGCCCGGGAATTACGGTCATATGATTAATCGAACAAGGAGATTCAAAATCAGGATCTGGGTGTTCAACCGCACAAACCACCGGAGGAATAACGGGTGATTCCGGTTTCATCAATTAATACTCATCCGGCATGGCGTATGAACCCATCACCGTCACGAGTGCTGAACCAATTAATGCGGCGAGGAAGATATCGAGGTTGGCTAAACCGAATTCATTTGTTGGATGAAGAATATAGTTGAATCCTGTTGAAATATCTGCTGTCAGCGTGCCATAAATAATAACTGAAAGTAAACCTGAAACTGCTCCAAAAAGTGCTCCTTTCGCCGACACCTTGTCCCAAAGAGTCAACAATACTGGCGCAACTGTTGCGGTTGCTAGAAGGTCGGCGAAAAGAAAAATTTCGAAAACACCAATTGCATCAAGAGTGAATCCTCCAATTGTTGGACCTGTCGCAAGATAAATCGCTGGAATCATTAGTCCGATAGTCCAAAACCTCGCATATCTTATCCCCATTTTCCCATCAGAGAGATCTCGAGAAATTGAAGCTACAATCGCATTTTGCAAAGTATCCGCACTCGAAGCTACCAATGCAATAGCCAGCACGATGAAAGCTGCAACTAACCAAGTTTCTGCGCCTTCGATTAGATAAAAGAACGAGGCAGCTGGGTCTTCAACAGCACCTTGCCCAGCGACGGCAGTGCCGAGAACTCCCATCACGAAAACCAGCGGAAGGACGAGTGCTGCTGCCATACAAGCACCTTGCTTCAGCGCTTTGTCTGATTCCGACGCCCAAGCGCGTTGCCAATTTCCTTGAGAGAACATTTCAGCCGCAGTTATTGCAATCACCAGAGCCAAACCAGACTCGAATGTGCTCATATCCGACATGCTTCCATGATACCATTCCCACTGAATATCTTCAGGAGTATACGCCTTAGCATCGGCGAGCAATCCACCGATGTCGCCGGCAAACAAAAATAGTAGCAAGGCGACTATCAAAAACAGCACAATCCAGGCTTGAATCCTATCGGTTGCCAATGAAGCCGGTAATCCTCCGTAGGCAGTATAAGCGGCGGTCGCAATTGCAACCGCGAGAATAGGAATTAGTGGTTCAACCCCTGCAAGCAAACTCATTCCCTTGCCAATCGCAATGAATTCTGCGAACAAGAAAGTGAACATGTAGAGCACTGAAATAAGGCCGACGTAAACTTGCATAGGCCGGCCGAGTCGCATGCGAACATAGTCTGCAAGAGTAACACCAGACGGCAATCGCTCGCGAATCATTGGACCAACGTAAGCGAGCAATAGAAACGGTGTTGCAGCCGAAATCGCATAACCTATAACATCCCAAAAACCACCGTAATAACCCACCTCTGAAGGGCCAAATAGCACCCATATACCCATACCTGATGCAAAGAGACTCAAACCGATTCGAATCGAATTTTGTGAACCTCGGGCGGAGAGATATGAATCCCCATCTATTTCTTCATTCGTCGTTACTTGATAGCCGATATAACCGAAATAACCAAGCGTTGCAATCATCAATAAATATGCTATATTTGTATCCATTTGTCTCCCTCCGCTGGCATTACCCAGATCAGGTCAAAGGGTCATTACTCGTAAGTAACCTCTCAGCAATAATGCTCCCCAGTTAACAGGTCGTGGCGAATGAAATTATTCAACATTCCTCTAATCAATCATGATCGGGTTGCATAAACGAATAATCCCAAGTCTGAGGTGTATCGAATGTTCGCTTTACAGAACGGGGACTAATCCAGCGAAGCAGGTTTAGGGGGCCTCCTGCCTTGTCGTTAGTACCAGATGCACGAGCCCCCCCAAATGGTTGCTGAGCGACAACTGCACCGGTAGGTTTGTCATTTATGTAGAAATTTCCTGCAGTAAATCGCAGAGCATTGAAAGCTTTCTGGATGTTCTCTTCGTTACTAGAAAAGATGCTGCCAGTAAGTGCGTATGGTGAAGCAGTATCACACAATGTCAGAACCTCGTCAAATTTGTTGTCCTCGTATACGAAAACTGTCAAAACTGGTCCAAAAATTTCCTCAACCATCGTCTCAGATGTTGGATTTGATGTGACTATGATCGTTGGTTCAATGAAATATCCAACCGAATCATCGTGGCCGCCACCGACGATAATTTCGCAGCAATCTCGAGCCGCAGCGCGATCGATATAACCACTAATCTTGTCGAAAGCGCGCTGGTCGATAACCGCGGTCATGAAATTGGTGAAATCACGAGCATCGCCCATCTTAATCTTCTCAATCTCAGAAACGAGGTCGGCTGATATCGCTTCCCAAACAGAGTGTGGGATGTATGCGCGACTAGCAGCGGAACACTTCTGGCCTTGATACTCAAAAGAGCCGCGCAGTAATGCGACTAGCAATCCTTGGCGGTCACAATCTGGATGAGCAACGACGAAGTCTTTTCCACCGGTTTCACCTACAATTCGCGGATAGGAATTAAGGTTAGGCAGAGCAAGTCCAATCTCTTGCCATAATCCCTGAAATACACGAGTCGAGCCGGTGAAATGAAGACCTGCAAAATTAGGATTATCTAAGCAAACTTCGGTAATTTCAGCACCAGATCCTGGCACGAAATTGATGACTCCGGCTGGCAATCCAGCCTCCATCATCAATTGCATCAAAATATAATTCGAAAGGTAAGAATTGCGACTTGGTTTCCAAATTCCAGTGCAACCAACGACTGCAGGAGCGCTTGGTAAATTAGCAGCAATACTAGAGAAATTGAAAGGAGTAATCGATAAAACGAAACCCTCTAGTGGACGGATTTCAGTTGAATTCTGAACCCCTGAAGGTGAAACCAGGGGTTGGAGATCGTCATGGAAACCGCGAGCGTAATGGCAATTGAAACGCCAGAAATCGATCAGCTCGCAAGCAGCATCAATCTCGGCCTGGAAAGCAGTTTTCGATTGATTCAACATTGTTGACGCGTTGACGCGCATGCGCCAATCACCTGCCAGTAAATCCGCACAGCGCTCAAAAATTTCACACCTAGCCTCTAGCCCAATCTCAATCCAAGTCTGCTGAGCATTTACCGCAGCCTCGCAGGCCGCTTCCATTTCAGTTCTACTAGCCAAGTGGACGTTGGCGAGTACATGACCGTGCTTGTGAGGAATCACCTGTGTCGTGGTCGTGCCAGTGTATACAGCTTCACCATTGATGATACAAGGAATCTCAATAACTTCAGACATCTGCTTGTCAAGTTCAGCATATAGTGCAATTCTTTCTTCACTTCCAGGCGCAAATCCAAGAATTGGCTCATTCGCAGGGTGGCTCATGTTATTCTGCCTCAACCAGCCGTCTTTCATCATTTTGCCTCATGCCTAGCAAATTTGACAGAGAAAAAAACGAGTATAATGGAAATTCTGAATACTGAGAACTAACGCACTTGTCGGGAGTAGAGATTCAGGACCATTCGGTCATTTCGTCCTTTCTTTCTTTCTTCCATTCACGATAGTGTGGCTTACAAACGCTGACTCGGCGGGCGCTTCCGTGCAAATTATCCTCGCCGAAAACATCGGCGGCGCGGTCGAAAGCGATTTTTCTACCGCCGATTTTCTTATCTGCCCAGTTTTTACATCCAGCGATATCGCAAGACACTTGACCTTCAAATTCCGCCTTCTTTTTCTCATCTGAACCTTTTGCTGCCGCAGCGATTTTTCGTCGCTTGTTAGCGTTCGCTTTGAATCCCATATTTTGTCCCCTCAGTACCCCGATTAGAAACTTGCCTCTGTCTCTGGATTATCGAATGCTCCGCCTTTCTTCGCAATCGAAGCCCTTCTATCCGGCCCAACACCTACACTAACCACTGGTATTCCAGATAGATGTTCGATTCGCTCGACAATGTTACGCACACCCTCAGGCATTGCCGCGTAGCCGATTCCTTCTACTCTTGAACGGTCAGCCATAGCGATCCATTCTTCATCAGAGAGTGCTGGGAATCCTTGATGTGTTTCATAAATTGGAGTACATCGAGCGATATCTTCGGCGAGAGTTGGGAAGTAAGTAATGTGTTTGCCATCTAATTCGTAACCGACACATATTTTGATCTCATTGAGCCCACCTAGTACATCGAGTTTTGTAACTACTAATCCTGTGTAACCACTCGTTCGGTGGGCGTCCTTTAGAGCGATAATATCGAGCCAGCCGGTTCGGCGGGGACGGCCAGTTGTTGTGCCGAACTCATGTCCAATTCTAGCCATGTGTTCGCCCGGTCCTGAATCTAGATCGAGTTCGGTTGGGAACGGGCCATTTCCGACCCGAGTGACGTATGCTTTGGTTATTCCAAAGCATTCCTCAATCCATCCGGGATGAATTCCTGCTCCATGAGTCGCATTGGCTCGACCAACAACACTTGATGTTACGAATGGATAGGTTCCCTGATCTATATCGAGCATGGCTCCTTGGGCACCTTCGAGTAAAATTTGCTCACCATTTCGAAGTGCCATATCAATCATCAATCCAGTTGGCTTTATCGCATCACAATATCGATCGAGAATCCATTGTAGATCAGCCTTCAAATCCCCTAAGCTAATTTGCTGATCTACTTTTACAGTATTCAATTGATGATTCATTCGTGAAATTTGAGATTTGATTTTCTTTTCATCGGCGAGCAAACTAGGAATATCCGCAAAGCGGATTCCGACGCGCTCGATTCGGTCGCGATAAGCGGGGCCTATCCCGCGACCGGTAGTGCCAACAATTTTGTCAGCAGAATCATACAAGCGGTGAAACGGCAATATCACTGACGCACGCTCTGAGATGAACAAACGAGTTCCTTCAGGGCGTTCACCACTCAATCCATGCCATCGATCCAACTCTTCCTCAAGCACCCATGGATCGATGACCATCCCATCACCGAGAACCAAATTGCAGTCCCTAGAGGTAACGCCAGAAGGAATCTGGTGGAGTTTTATCGTAGTATTACCAAGAACGATAGTATGGCCAGCATTATTACCACCTTGGAAGCGAACTGCCCAAGAAGAATGAGGGGCTAATTGGTCAATAGCCTTGCCTTTTCCTTCGTCTCCCCACTGGGCTCCGAGTACGATACTTGCTGGCACCGTAGCATTCCCGTCCGCCGAAGGTGTATGAATGGTTAGGTTCAGAAATGTGCTTATTCTTGTCATTGACCACCAAAATTGATTGCAAAGTGATTATGAAGGGTTGTCAGGTCGGCGGGACACATGGCAACACGTCACCCAGTAGCAGAAGCACGCCTCCTCAAGAAGTGGATTTGCATGAAGTGTAGCGCAACCCACCGTGGATCTAAGCCACGATGTTGCCGTAAGTGCAAGTACACCAACTTGCGACAGAAGGCTACAGAACGCCGAAGCACCTGATATTGAAGGCTGCTTATCCCTTGAACACGCGACTTACGTGTGATTACAATTAATTTCAATCAGGCTTAGCCTCAATTGTTTTAGCAACCGATTGTTACAGCGATTCATGTTCACATCGGCGATTGAAGGATTCGCGATTAGTCTCAGCCTAATTGTTGCTATCGGTGCTCAAAATGCATACGTTTTGCGTCAAGGTCTTTTGCGATCTCATGTCTTTGTCGTTTGTGCGATTTGCGCAATTTCCGACGCCTTGTTAATCGCTGCTGGGGTATTCGGTGTCGGCGCGTGGTTAGCGAATTTTGAAGAAGGTACGTTTTGGATTTCGATGTTTGCAGTAATCTTTCTCGTAATATATGGAATTATTCGGATTCGCTCAGCATTGAACCCAGAGGGACTTACTATCTCGAATCATTCAAGCGAATCCGTTGGCAAGGTTGCGATTACAACCTTGGCATTTACTTGGTTAAATCCACATGTTTACCTTGATACATTGGTGCTTCTCGGCAGTGCCTCTTCGCGCTACCAAGGCGTCGAACGCGAATTATTCGGAATTGGAGCCGCGCTCGCATCTCTAATATTCTTCTTTTGTCTTGGTTATGGAGCACGCTTACTCTCACCGATAATGGAAAAACCTCAGGCTTGGAAAATTATCGATTTTTCAATCGCCGTACTAATGTTCATCATCTCTGGGGCAATTCTCTACGCTATTATCTGATAAATATCGAATATTTACTCCTTCAAACCAATTCAATATATCAGAATTGGTAAAGTGAGCAAGTCAACGAATTAGCCTCGACGAACTTCAGTTAACATCGTCTCAAGCGCAGTCTGAATCTGAAGGCATAGCGGGCCAAAATGAAGTGGAAGGTTTGAGTCGTTGAAGACTTCGTCGAGCATTGAAGCAGTCATTCCGAGACGGAGATCCATCTCCTTATTTTTGTTGAGAAGCCACTTGTCAACGCCATCTTTGATAGATGCACGAATGTTTCGTGGAACTTGAGAGTCGTCGAGCTGGCCTAGAACGCCAGCGATTTGCAGAATGCGAGTCTCGAAGTCTGACATGTTATCACTGAGTCGGCGACCGAGGGGGTGTCTTTAAGCGAATCCCATGAAATATCCTACTCGATTTAGGAATCCGCTTGCCAAGTCGACCAAGGCATGTCCGTATTCGATACTCCAATTCCTTCTCCACTTGGTCCTAAAACGATTACACCGACCGAATGTTTTGAATCGATTAGGTCATCTATGGTGCTTTTTGTTGTTGAATTGAGTGATTCAAGAGAATAGTTGTCACTTGCCCGAATTCGCTCGTAGATTCTATTTGAAAGCAATGCACAAGTAATTGCTTCGCCTATTCCGGTTGCGGCGACGGCTAAGCCATCTTCCGCCCAAAATCCGCATCCAGGAAGTGGGACATCGCCGACGCGGCCCGCCGGCCGGTAACTGCAACCGCCGGTACTAGTTGCAGCAGCGATTTTTCCATGGCGATCACGAACGATAACACCGACTGTATCACCAGTGATTTCAGCGTCAATATCGCCGATTTGACCTTTTGGAGCTCGGCCTACTACATGGGCCTGCTTATGGCCGCGTTCATCCGCCCAATCCCTGGCTCCAGTTCCTGCAAGACCATTGATTTCTTCATCGAGTAAATCGAGGCAGATTCGAATCGGATTGGGGGTATTGTGCATACATGTTACGAATCCTAATTTACCATCTCCCGTTTGTAGAGAGGCATCGGTAAGAACCGAACCATCGGTTCGAAGAACCGCTCCAGTTCCGGCATTGAAGACGGGATCATTTTCAAGGATTACACATGCTTCGACCGCAGCTTCAATTGCAGAACCACCAAGCTCGAGAACTTCTCGGGCTCGTTCAAGACAAGGGATTAGATTAGCACGGCGGTCTGGTCCAGGTCCTGCTCCACCATGTGCGACTATTGCTGCTCTAACCATTCGAATCCCTACTAGGGGCCAACTCAAAGGGTCTTATACTTGAGGGAGCACAGAATAGTGAGGTAAAATCAGGCACTTGGTTGGATATCACCAGTATTTGAGATAGTGTCGATAACCTTCGCCAATCGTTCGACGATTCCAACCTTTTCTGCACCTACCAAAGCGTGCTGCAAAACTTCATCGAGCGAATCGACAGGAATCACTTCAATCATTGCTTCGAACTTCTCATCAATGAGAACATCTTGCATATTTGAACGAGGAATTACAACTTTCTTGATTCCAGATTTAGCGGCAGCTTCAATCTTTGCCGAAACACCGCCAATCGGCAAAACCTCGCCACGAACTGTAAGTGAGCCTGTCATTGCAAGGTTTTGTTCGATTGGAACACCTTCAAAGGCGCTGATAATCGCAGTTGCCATTGTGATAGAGGCACTGTCACCATCGACGTTATGAGTGCCCGGGAATTGTACGTGTAAGTCGTAATCTTTGATGTCTTTTCCAGTCAACTTTTTGACGACTGCAGTGATATTTGTAACGGATTCTTTCGCTAAATCTGACAGGCCACCGGTCGCAATAACTTGTCCTGAACGACCTTGTGAAGGAGTTACCATCGCTTCTACTGGCAAGACAACACCCGAATAATCAGAAAGTCCCGAATCAGCACCAAGAACGGCAAGCCCGTTGACTCGCCCAATTCTCGAACCTTTGTTAACTAACATAGCGTAATCTGCTTGCCGTTCGAGATATCTATCGGCAACTTGCTGCTCGAGTGGTTTTGCAATCATGCGTGCACGCACAACATGCTCTGTAGACGTGAATTTAGCATTTTCTTCGGCAGCAAGATCACCAGCAATTCTGACGAGTCCACCCAATTCACGAAGTCGCAGAGAAAGTTTTCCTCTTCGGCCGCTGCGTCGTTGAGCCTCTTTCAAAATTAAGCCAATAGAGCCACGATCGAAATGAGGTATCGGTTTGCCAGAACCTTTAATTTGTTCATTTTTGACTTCTTGCGCAATAAATCGAATAAGTCTACGTCGGTTTTTCTCTGTATCGCGCATGTCAGTATTGACGTAAACTTCGTAGCCATAACCACGAATTCTGCTGCGAAGAGCAGGATGCATGTTTTGAATTGAATCAAGGTTTCCAGATGCGATAAGAATGAAATCTGTTGGAACCGGCTCAGACTTAGTTAATGCTCCACTGGAACGCTCTGAGCGTCCGGAAATTGCCAATGCCTTCTCTTGCATAGCAACGAGTAATGCTTGTTGTTCCTCCATTCGCAACATACGAATTTCATCGATGTAAAGCACACCTTTGTTGGCGCGGTGAACTGCGCCCGGCTCGACCCTCTCGTGAGCAGGGGTCGCTAAATCCGCCCCTGATTGAAACGGGTCATGGCGCACATCGCCAAGTAAAGCACCAGCTAAAGTACCGGTAGCGTCGACAAATGGGGGATTCTCATCCCGGTCATGTTTAACCAATAATTTCGGAATGTTGCCGTCATCGCCTGCAGTTAGACGACTACGAAGGAAAAAATATCCAAAGACGAGAAGAAATCCACCGAAAATTAATGTCATTATTTCCCCACTAGAAAGAGTGGCAAGAATGAGAGCGGCACCAACTACGAGAACGATAAACAGCAGTGTTCGATTAGTTTTCTCACGCTGTTGACGAATGTGTGCTTTACGCTCAGAAATGATTCGCGAACCGCGTCCAGCGGGAACAGTGCGTACCTTCGGTTCATTTTCGTCATCGTGATTTCGATACATCAGAACATCTTCCAATTGTTCTTTGGGAAGGAATTCTGTCATCGAGCGAGCGAGCATTGACTTTCCAGTTCCTGGCTCGCCGACCATTATGACGTGGCGACGTTGCTCGGCCGCTTTACGGACAACAATTGCCGCCGCTTCTTGGCCGATGACCTGATCTACCAATTTTTCTGGAATAGGAACATCGGCAGTCGAGTCGATTTTTATCGATTCAATCCAGCCTTCAACTGGTACAGAACATATCGAATCTTGGTCTTCGGCAACGCCGAAGGCAACGCCATCAGCCCACGAATCGAGCGGGTCAACATCTTCAAGAGATTCAATTTCAGCCGATTCAATTTTTTGCTCATCGCTTGACATTTGCATCCCCCGGGGACATTCGTGCCTCAGGCACCTTCTTGAAGGTGCGTAAGAAAAGACGCGAGCGAAAAACTGCTTTATTCGCGTCGGCTCAGGTATTCTGCACCGTAATAATGCCATTGTTCCATGGTCCATCCAGCAGGTAATCCCTCAGGAGGTAATGGAGGACTCATCAGCGGTGGTGGAGGAACATTAGAGAGAAGGTCTGGTGCTTCTTCTTCATCTTCTTCTTCAGACGTGTCAACAGTTCCCTCGTCGTTAACAGAGGCATGTGTTGACCAATCCACGGCCTGAACTTCTTTCTGACGACGGAGAGTAATCAATAATACTAGAACTAATGAAACCATAGCGAGCAAGCCAATTCCAATCATTCCAAATGTAGCAATTGAACCGAATTTCTTAACGGGTTCACTATCATCAATAGTATCGGTTGGCTCAACATCTTCTATTGCTTCAATCGCATATTGCTTCCATTCATCAGATACACGATTCATTCCTAAATCATCGACTGCAGTTACGACAAGAGTCAGATAGTCACCGACTCCGAGACCTCCGTCGCTAACCGTTGTAACAATGAATGGACCGAGATTATGCGAAGTCCCAGCAGAATGACAAATTCCTGTCACACTATTGCAAACGTTCCAAAGCACCTTAATTTCACTCAATGATAGTTCACCAATGTTGGAAATTGTAATTTCAGGATTTGTATAATAATCCATAGTGTCAATTTCGACTGATAAATCACCTACCCCATTATTTTCCCAATATAGCGGTAAATCATCAACGATTGTAATAGTAATCACCTTTGAAGTTGAATCACCATGGCGGTCTTCTGCACTGATGGTGACAAGTTCTGTTCCAGCTTCGTCCCAACTCATTGTCAAAGTTCCTGAAATTGGATTGTATTGCACTGCACCTGGAACGAATGTCATCGCTGTAATCCAAATTTCATCATCGGAATCATCGACATCTGTAACCAAATCGATTAACTCTATGAATACTCTATCCCCGGTTTGAATGGTTATTTCTTCATATTCTGTTAATTCAATACGAGGTGCATCATTGATGTTTTGGATGACAAAGGTAACGGTCGTATCGGAGAACATATTTCCATCGCTAGCACGAAGAACGATATCGAAATTACCGAACGAATCATCGTCAACGGCTGAAACAGAAAGAGAATGGCCGCTGAGTTCAGCAGTAGCTAGAGTCTCATCGGAAATGCTGATAATTGACAATGATAGGCCGGCAACCGATATTGGTTGACCATTTTCATCAGTATCTGACAAATAATTAGTCAAAGAAAATGCACCTGCTCCACCCTCATCAAAAGATTGAGTTGGAATCGGTGACCATCGTGGAGCACCATTTTCGATTACGTTGAAAAGTAATATTCCTGAATTTGTATCGTCACCATCATCGACAACAACATGAATACCCTGTGGTAAAGGACTGCCATGACTATCTCGAATAACCGCACTAAACTCAACCAATATCGAAAGTGTTGATGAATCCCAACTAATGTACTCTGGGGATTCGCTGGTGATTGTTAGCATTGAGAGAGGAGTTTCCGAATCGGTGATTAATCCAAGGATCGATACCGATTCAACTGTCTCGACCTTCACGGTTGGCATTCCAGCATATTCATCATCGCCATTTGTGAGAAGACGAGGCAAAGAATTTTCGAGGAAGAAGGCGTTTTGTGAAATCAACCATCCACTTGATTGGCCGGCTTCGTCAGTCCACATGATACGAAGATGATAAGATCCAGTATCAGCATTCATAGGAGTTTGGATTGTGAATAAATAATGTGCATTACCCCCGGTTCCAACTAATTCCATTTCAGTTACCCAAACGTTGGACCAAGAATTTGTTTCCGCTAAAGAAGATTCCAGTGTAGGTGTCATTGTGCTCATGTCATCAACCAAATCGTTAGAAATTGCATCGGCTTCAAATTGAATTTGACTTCCTCTAGAAATTGTTGGAGAACTAATCGAAGTTGGAGCATTCGCAACAGGCGGCATGTCGTGGAAGGCAAGTGTGTCGCTTATGTCGTTGGAAGAAACACGATCTCCTTCAATATTTGATAACCTAGCTCGGAAAGTTGTTGTCCCTGATGGTTGTAAGGTCAATCCAGTCGAATCGAAATCCGCTGAGTAAACCTGAGTTGCGCCAACTGCAAAGTTGCTGAGAGAAGAACTGCCAAGGCTTATTTCATCCGAACCATCTAGGAAGAAGAATTCAATATCTCCTCCATCATTATAGTTATTTTCACCGTTATTTGTCAAAGTTACTTCGAGAGAAATCATATCTCCTGCGATGAAGCCTTGAGTTCCACCCTCATTAATAGTTTCAAAGGTTGTAATTCCTACATCGATAAGAGGCATCATCGTCGCATCAATCGCAGCATATACCGACTCATCTGCATTTGTGGTTTGGTAATCTGAAAAAAGTGCTGCGACTGTATTGAAATTGCTAAATCCTTGTGCAACTAGATTGATTGGCACGGTCCAAGTTGTATTCGACCAGTCTCCACTAGAAGCCAAATTAATTGTCTCAAAACCAGTCCCTGTAGTTGCAGCATGATTATTGCTAGCATAATCAGCATTGTTCAACAACCATGCTTCCCAACAATTTCCGCCCTTGTATCCATTCGTATATGGGTGGGCCTCACAATTCATGTCAGTAACTGCAGCGTAAACTTTGAGATTAGTAGGGGGAGTTCCGCTACCAAGATATCTTGCGCCAATCGTTACACTTGCAGTTCCATCGCCATTATCGGTTTGAGTAATTGCCATGCCGAAATCATTTACATTTGATGGCATATAGCCACCATTACTGAAATATGAGTCCCAGCAGGTATTCGCTCCACATCCAACTGCCATATTTGAAGAACTATCGCCAAATGCAGTCTTTGGTGCGCCTCCGGTCTCACCTAGATGAGTGACTGCGAAAATTGGTGCAATATTACCGGCTTCAGAATCAGCAGTATTGCCATAATTAGCACTGTGTAGAGAGATGTATACATATTCATCAGGGAAATTATTATTCAATTGATCATGACCTGGACTACCGTAGTCCATACAGAATCCGCAATTAGTAGAAGTGATGTATTGAGCGAATACTACATGACCTGGGCTTGTTGCGTAAAGCGCAACCGGTTCTTGTTGTAATTCCTTGCGTTCCAATTCGAATTCATTCATCCCAATCATACCGGACATACTCATTACAATCATCATTATTGAAAATGAAATTGCTGAAACCGCCCTACCATGAACTCTAACCATATTCATCCGTTGAAAATAGGCATGGTATAATGATAACCTACCCATGATTAAAGAAAAATCGACCCTATAGGGTCGTAAAACCTGCCATAATAAATTTGATTTCAATCGAAGGTATTGAAGCGGAAGGGGAGGTGCGCAGGAAATAATGGTAGGCTCTACAGGCGAGGCAGGTTCGGATTCACTAACACCAAATTGGGTGGCTCTACGAGAGGACGATGGGCGGGCTTACCTGCTCAACCGAGTTGCTGGTGAAGTGAAAGTGAAGGGGCTCGGACGATTCGATGTTGGCCAACTTTTGGATGGATATTCGGTAGGTGAACGAATCATGGTTGGGCAGAAATCTCTGACAATTGTCGACGCGGCTCTTCCAGAAGCGCGTAGGAATATGTTCCGCAGAGCTCAAACGATTGGCATCAAAGATTCCGGGTTTCTGATTTCGTGGATGGGAATTGGTGTTGGAAGCCGTGTACTGGAAGGCGGTCACGGCTCTGCTGGATTAGCAATGCACTTGGCGAATGTAATGGGAAATGCCGGCACTTTGATCTCTGTCGAAGTACGCCCAGAACATGCTTCTGTCGGTCGCCAAAATATGGACAGAATGGCTGAATTTTCAGCCGAATTTCCGGATTGGCATTTGATTGAAGGAGACCTTGCTGAAGCGGCTGAAAAAGTCGAAGAAATCTGTGGCGAAATCGATTCTGCAATCATCGATGTTGCTGAGCCTTGGGAAGTTGTTCCAGAAATTGCAAGTGTTCTCAAAATAGGCGGGAGAATGGCATGTTATTGTCCAACGACCGCACAATTGGAAAAATCATGGAACGCAGTCGAAGAATCGGGTCTTGTCGTTGAATTCGCCGGTGAGATGATTGAGCGCCGCTGGGTCAAAGCTGCAAAGGGTGGAGTGAGGCCTGGCAATCAGCCAATGGGACACACTGCATTCATCCTCCTTTCAGCAAAAATTTCCAATGAACTCGAAGAAGAGGAATAATCCACTCAATCTTGATTGACTTCTACCTCACCTGCCGTACTATGATTGTTACAGTCTTTCGAAGTCGACTGAGTGAAAAAGCGGGCGAGGAATATACAGAAATGGCAGGTCGAATGAGTGAGCTTGCACAAACAATACCCGGCTATATATCACACAAATCATTCACTGCAGCAGATGGTGAGCGGATAACAATCGTTGAATTCGAATCGATGGAAGGCCAAAATGAATGGCGAAAAAATGCCGAGCACAGAGTAGCGATGAATTTGGGGAGAACTACATTTTACGATGAATTCAAGATACAGGTTTGTGAAGTTATCCGCCAGAATTCCGGCGGAATAAAATGAATGTATAATCCAAGTGTGTGTTACGAATGGATTGGATAGCCGATTTCAAAACAAGAGTCGAGAAAGTCGGCTGGTCCGCAAAAGTCGTCTTCAACGAGTTCATGAAATTCAACCTCGTCGGTTGTTTCAATTCTGCATTCGGGTTTCTATTGTACTACATCCTCTATCAAATCAATCTCTGGGATGCCCATACTGCAGTGACAGCTTGGGTAGTTTCAAGCATAATTGGCAATATAGAAGCACATTTCATGCACTATAGATTCACCTTCAAGTCAACTTTCAAATATTCTACGAGTCTGAATCGTGCTTTCTGGTGCTACACAGGTCTGCTTGTTGTTACCACAAGCATGGAATATCTCCTGATTGAACTATGGCACATCAACCACTATCTCGCATGGCTATTCAACACCTGCGTATTCGGATTTCTCAATTTCGTCCTCATCCGCTGGCTCGCATTCCCGCCCGAACTCGATAGAAGTCGAAATGATGTTGAAATCGGACAATCTTGACTCCTCTGTACAGCACATAGCAGTAAAAGAGGCGATAATGTCTCAGACTTTCTCGATTTGATTCATAAATAGAAGGCATGACACGAGGTCATGCGCGACAGCACTGATTGGCTTCCTACCTCTTACCGCACACACACGATTGGACAAATTGTGAGTGGGGGCGCTGATCTTGTAGGAGAGGAAGTTTCAGCCGCCGGTTACGCAGAAACAGTCCGCGGACGCGGCGCAATCGCCTTCATCATGCTGCGCGATGGTACCGGCCACATCCAAGCATTCGCCAAGCGAGACAACATGAAAGAAGCAACTTTCGAAGCTCTGCAATCAGCTACACGAGAGTCAACAATCCAAGTCACCGGAACGGTAGCACAGAAGCGACCACCGAAGACAAAGGAGGGGGAGCCAGCTCCGCCAGCCGAATACGAAATCACAGTTTCATCAGCTACCATTCTTTCGAGTGCTGCCGCACCTTTGCCAGTAGGAGTAACAGATGATGTGAAGGTAGGGTTAGACATTAGATTAGACAATAGATATCTCGATCTGCGTCGAGCGCATGTCAACGCAATGTTCCAGCTACGCAGCAAAGTCTTGCAATATGGCAGAGACCACCTGATTAGCGAAGGATTCAACGAAATGAACTCACCGAAAATTATTGCATCGGCAAGTGAAGGTGGAACTAACCTGTTTCCGATGATGTACTTCGACACACCTGCATTCCTCTCCCAGTCACCTCAATTGTACAAACAACTAGCAGTTCTGGGCGGCCTCGAGCGAGTCTTTGAGATTGGGCCAGCATTTAGGGCGGAAAAACACGACACCTACCGTCACCTGAACGAATTCATCTCTTTCGATATCGAAGGTGCGTGGATGAATGACGAAGATGTGATGTGTGTGCAAGAGCGAATGATTCACCACATTTGGACTGAGGTTGCAGCCAATGACCAACATCTGATTGATGTCATCAACGAATACAAAACCAGCCAAGATGAAGATCTGGTTACCGTGGACGTTCCCGAACTTCCCTTCCCCCGTATATCTTACTGCGATGCGATTGAAATTGTAAAAAATGGCGGTGGCGAGATTGAGTGGGGTGACGATATCGAGAGTCACCACTGCGATATCATAGCCGCCGAGCACTCTGGCTTCCACTTTTTACCGCGATGGCCGATGGCGATGAAACCGTTCTATATCTACCATAATGAGGCTGAAAAAGGCACGACTGGGGGTCAGTTGAGCCGAGGTTTTGACCTAAATTATGGCCGTGATGAGATGACTAGTGGAGGACAGCGAGAACATCGAGTCGATGTTCTCGAACAAAATCTGAGAAATATGGATCTTAACCCAGAAGATTTCACATTCTACACCGATGGATTCCGCTACGGCGCGCCACCGCACGCAGGTTGGGGATTGGGAGTTGCGAGGCTGCTGATGGTACTGACTGGAGCGGGCAATGTCAGAGAAGTCGTATTATTCCCTCGCGACCGTTCGAGAGTCACCCCTTGACCGAAAAGAACGGGTATAGGTAACCTCTTCCGAGGCTCAGAGAGTACCATGTCCGACGAGCCACGATTTGCATTTCTTCTGCTCAAAGAACACCCATACGGCCGAGAAATGCTCCGTCAAATTCTCTCAGAGGGATTCGTCCCAACAATCGTCATCAGTGAAGATTCTGCAGTAGGAGACGAAGAACGTGAGAAGTTCCTCAAACGAATCGAAGGCAACGATATCGCACCAACAATCGAGTCTCAATTAGCCGATTTGGAAAGACAAGGAATCATCGTTCCACACATCGATGTTCCACGCCACAACACCGAATATGTGATGCCACATTTGACTGATTTACCACTTGACCTCATCGTCTTTGGCGGAACGAGAATCATCCGTGGAGAAATCCTCGATCATCCAACTGACGGCGTGATTAACAGCCACCCTGGCTTACTGCCAGATTGCCGAGGATCCGCATCTCCAGCTTGGAGCGTTTTTCACGACATTCCAATCGGCTCCTCGACCCATTTCTGCGATAACGGAATAGATACAGGTGAGTTGTTGCTACGGCGAGAAGTACCTGTGAAGAAGGGCATGACCTACGAAGACCTGTGCTACGAAACTTTAGTTTTGGCTGGAGTCCTAATGAAGGAAGCACTGATGGCTTACACTGCCGACGCTTGGGATACAATGCGCCACCCGCAAGGAGAAGCAGAACACCCGACGTTCCGAAACGCAGGATCCGAAATTCTCGAAGTTGTCGACCAGAAACTGGCTGACCATACCTATGCGCACTATGTTGATTGAGGAGGAAAACAAATGACTGATCTACTGAATGAAAACTTTCCATACGCTGAAAAAATACTCGCTGGTCGCACCGCACTAGTTTGCGGTGCGTCAAAAGGCATTGGTCGAGCCAGCGCGATTATGCTGGCTCGAGCTGGCGCTCGCGTCATCGCTTGCGCCCGCTCGGCTGAAGTTCTCGACGAATTGGTTAGAGAATTACACGGCTCTGGACATGAAACATTGGTGCTTGATTTGGAGGATGTCGAGGCGGTTAGAGAGGTTGTACTAGGCCTCGGAGTTGTCGACATTGTCATCAACAATGCAGGAGGGCCACCAGGTGGGCCGCTGTTGGGCAATAATTTGGATGAATTTGAAGGGCCATTTGCTCGTCATTTACACGCAGCACACACAATTGCGCAGATTCTTGCACCTCGAATGGCAGCTGCTGGATACGGTAGATTTGTCAATATTATTTCGACTTCGGTTCGCGAACCAATAGACAATATCGGATTATCTAACACTCTACGCGGGGCTATGGCGTCATGGTCAAAATCGCTGTCCCGTGAGCTCGACCCTTGCGTGACCATCAACAACATCATGCCAGGATTTACCGATACCGACCGACTCGGCTCACTTGCTGGCTCAATCTCTGAGCGCACTGGTAAAACCGTCGAAGAGGTTAGAGAAACTTGGATGAATTCTGTACCTATTCAGCGGCTGGTCGATCCATTTGAGACCGCTGCCGCAGTCACTTTCCTCTGTCTGCCATCGAGTGGTGCAATCAGAGGAATTAGTCTGGCTGTCGATGGTGGACGAATGCGCTCGATTTGAAACGATTTTGGAGAGCTTCGATATGGATTTCGATATTTTCTTTTCTATTTCCCAAACTCCAGATACGTCTGGTTACACCCCCTCAGAAAATGAAATGTTTGCCAATTTTTTCGAACAAGTCGAGATGGCTGACGAACTTGGATTCGGAGTTGCTTGGGTAGCTCAAGCACACCTCTCAACTGAGGTGCAAAAGAAAAATTCAAAGCCTGTAGTACCACATTATCCGGGTGAAGTTGGTCTGTGTACAGATTTCGTTCAAGTCGCTCAACAAATGTTCACCCGAACGAAGAATATTGAGGTAGGTAGCGCGGTGATGTGCCTTCTCGCCAACGGCGGACCAATCGCACATGCTGAGCGCGTTGGCTCCTTTTTGGCATTACATGGAATGAATCCAGATGAATCACGCAAGTTGCACATCGGTTTTTCGGCCGGCCGCTTCGAATTCATGGCACGCCCATACGGAATCATCCCTCGCGACATTGTAGAAGAGGCCGCTTGGCCTGCACTTCGCGGGCAAATATTCGCAGAGGCATCGGAGATTTTCCTACGTCTATTGAATGGTGAAGTAATCTCAACCAAAAATATTCGCAATACCACTCTTGCCCGTGCTAACTTCCGCTCCGATGAAGATTGGCAAGACGTGCAGGATGCAGCTGTCGAGTTGGGCGGCTTAGACACGATGCCTGAATCAATTGATATCGCACCGCGCTACGATTTTGAAGATATCAAAATAATTCCACAAGACTGGCGCCGAGATTTGCTGAGTTTGATTCTCGGAAGTCACGACCCGCGTTTACAGATCGAGGTAAACAAATGGGCACCAGTTCAAGTGTTCAACCTCTCGATAACACCACCACATTTGATTGATGCAACGCATGATAGGATGGCTGAGCATTACCACCCCAACGGTGGAAAATGGCAACGCTCAATGATGCCGAGAACAGTCATGATCTTTGTCAACGATGAGAACGGACTGACTGCACAAGAGTGCAGCGCGGCAGCTCACGAAGAGGCATCTATGGCTCTAAATACCTACTGGAATGCATTGGAAGGGACGATTGACCCGGCAAAGGTAGCGAAGGCAACTGACAATGCAGTAATCGGCAATGTCGAGGAAGTTGCTATACAAATTCGCGAACGATTCCACCCTGATGACCGACTAATGTGCTGGTTCGATTTCTTCAATCACGACTCAGCGCGCGTTCAAAGAAACATGGACGCATTCATGACAAAGGTCGCGCCCCGCGTGAACGGAGGCGAGTAAATGTCAGCACATCGAACTGAACAACCATCATCGGTAGCACCCGGTAGACCCGGCTCAGGTGTATTTCCAACCAATCCTCTAGGCGAGAAGCACGAAGGTATCGCAACAGGACGCGATGTCGAGTGGGAGCCGCTGGTCGATTTCCGTCGCATGGACGTTTCTGAAAACACGATTCACGGCGCCATCGCTTGGGCGCATGGCGACGAAATAATCCACTCTTTCGGTGGCAACGTTCTCGTCTACGGCCGCTCGATGATGAAACCGCTGATGATCAAGGCATTTACCGAAGCCCTATCCGAACTCGATTGGAAGCAGAAGGCTATCGCCTGCTCCTCGCACAATGGTGACACAGAACACGTCGCTGCCGCGCAGTCACTCCTTTCTGAATCAGAATGGGGATTGATGCAATGCCCACTAGATGTACCGCTAATTCAATTCGGACGCCAGGTTCGCCGCCCTCGCCGCTGGTTCCACACCTGTTCTGGTGAACACGCTGCAATCCTCAAAGCAATGAGAAAAATGGGCATGAACCGCGCCGGCTACACCTTGCCATCCTCACCTTGGTTTCCGATGTATTTGGATACGCTTCGCGAATACATGAATAAGCCCGATTGGGAACCGCTCCGCGTTGCCAAAGACGGCTGCGGTTTCCCGACCGTTTCAAACACGGTCGATGAACTCGCGGTGATGTTTGCAGGATTAGCAACAAATCGTGATAAAGATTGGATTTGGGAAGCGATGAATAAGCATCCTGACCTAATTGGTGGTTTCAATCGACTCGATTCAACCTGCCTCAAAGCAGGAGAAGGCAAACTGATTGCAAAAGAAGGGGCGGATGGTCTGCTTGGATTAGCTATTCACCATCCAGATTGGCCCAAAGGTTTGGGAATTGTAATTAAGATTGCACACGGCTGGAATTCTCAGGCAACATGGTATGTGGCACGAGCAGTATTAGGGGTGTTGGGAATACAACTTCGCAACCCATATCCGCTACACCGGCAAAAGGCATTTATCGTCCCAGGAATTGTTCCTGACAGCTACCATAATGAACTTGAAAAGGTCGTAACTTGGGATGAATGGGATCCTAACCAAGACAGTTTTTCACTCGATTTTTCCGAATACACCTCCTCTCAGACACGTGCAAACCCTTACTCAAATGAAGGCAATTTGGAGGGATGAAATTGGAGCCTGAAAAGTGCTGTGAATCGGGCTGCATTCCTTGTGAGCGAGACCGTGAGGGGGAAGCTCCATTCGACCTCGAGAATTATGTGAACGGTAAGTTCGTTTCTCATTCAAATGAAGATTGGTTGAATGTGCTTGAACCCGCGACCGGCTATCGCTTCGCGAGGGTTCCACTGTCCGGCACAGATGATGTCGATGCGGCAGTTTCTGCTGCGCGAGGCGCTCAGGCTGAGTGGGGCGGACTAAGTTTTGGCGAGCGAGCAGATTGGCTTGATAAAATCGCAGATGCTTTGGAGAAAAAGTACGAAGAAATCGCTGCACTAGAAAGCCGTGACACCGGCAAGCCAATCGCTCTGGCTCGTGCTGTTGATGCTTACCGTTCGGTTGCAAACTTCCGCTTTTTCGCTGGCTTAATTCGCGAAAAATCAGCAAAACCAGAAGAGCATTTCGAGATGGATGATGCGACAAATATTGTCGTTTCAAACCCAGTTGGTGTGGCTGCGCTGATTACACCATGGAATCTTCCTCTCTACTTGTTGAGTTGGAAGGTTGCACCGGCTATCGGCATGGGAAATACTGTAGTTTGCAAACCCTCTGAATTGACGCCGATGACTGCGAATTTACTGATGGAAACTTTGCACGAGATTGGCCTGCCTGCGGGTGTAGTCAATCTCATTCACGGGGATGGGGCTGGAGCGGGAAGCCCGCTCACCTCACACGCGAATGTCGATTTGGTATCATTTACTGGAGGTACTGCAACTGGAGCGAAAGTAGCTGAAGCTGCCGCGCCTCAATTCAAAAAACTCAGCCTTGAACTGGGCGGCAAAAATGCCAGCATAATCTTCGATGATTGCGATCTTGAGAAGACTGTTGAAGGAGTTGTTCGCGCGAGTTTTCTTAACTCAGGCCAAGTCTGCTTATGTGGCTCACGCATATTGATTCAATCCGGAATTTACGACGAATTTGTCAAAAAATTCGTCGACGCCGTAGAAGGGATGAAAATCGGCGACCCAAGTGAGGACTCCACCGAACTGGGCGCAATTATTTCGGCGGACCACTTGGAAAAAGTTGAGTCCTATGTCACACTTGCGAAGGAGGAAGGAGGCACTACTTTGACCGGAGGCAAACCTTGTATTCCGAACGAGTTTGAACACGGATACTGGCTTGCTCCGACAGTGATTGAAGGACTCGCACCCGATTCACGCTGCTCAACAGAGGAAATCTTCGGACCCGTCGTCACCCTTCACAAATTCGAGACAGAGGATGATGCCGTAGCAATCGCCAATGGAACGCGCTACGGCTTAGCTGGAAGCGTCTGGGTCGGCGACTTGGACAAGGGTCGACGAGTCGCCGAGAACATACACACCGGCATGGTGTGGGTCAACACATGGTTACACCGCGATCTCAGAGTACCTTTCGGGGGTGTCAAAGACAGCGGCGTTGGCAGAGAGGGGGGCCGCTGGAGTTTGGGCTTTTTCTCAGAGGCGATGAATATCTGCCTCAAACATGACTGAACAAATTACAAGATGAAAAAATGTTCCGTAGGAACAACTGAAAGAGAAACACGCCCGCAATGAGTTTGAGAACATGACTTCAGTTGGCATCATCGGACTCGGCGCGTATGTGCCACCGCACGAGATGAGCAATGCAGATTGGGAGGCGATTGTCGAGACAAGCGATGAGTGGATTACCACGAAAACAGGGATGAAACATCGTCGAATTGCCGACAAAAACACAAATACTTCTGACTTGGCTGTTGAAGCTTGCAAACAGGCTCTCGATGACGCTGGATTGGACGCTTCAGACATAGATTTGTTGATTCTCGCTACCTCTTCGCCCGACGTACCGCTCTCCTCGACTGCTGGCATTGTTCAGCACAAGTTAGGCTGCGTTAATTGCGGCGCTTTCGACATCAATGCTGTATGCGCCGGCTGGGTCCATGCATTGGATATTGGCGCTCGCTATGTTGGCACTCCCGGTTACGACAGAGTTCTGGTCGTTGGCTCAGAAATCTACTCGCGAATTTTGAATTGGCAAGACCGCTCGACTTGCGTTCTGTTCGGCGATGGGGCTGGGGCAGCAGTGTTGTCCAAAGTTGAGGATGGCAAGGGCTTGCTCGGCTCCTGGCTGATGAGTGATGGTTCGGGCTCCTCGGTTATCGAGATCCCTGCAGGCGGGACTCGTGTACCGATTCCTAGTGAGAATTTTGAGGAAGGAATGCAATACTTCCACATGGACGGCCGTGCGGTTTGGGATTTTGCAATCGAAGCCTTTCCACAGGCTGTTCATGGTGCTTTGGCTCGGGCAGGCAAGACGATTGAGGATGTCGATTTCGTAATTCCCCATCAAGCCAATATCAATATCATCAAAACTGGAATGGAAAAACTCGGTCTGCCGATGTCTAAAACTTTCACAAATTTGCACAAATACGGCAACACCGCTGGTGCGAGTGTGCCTATCGCTATGCGCGAAGCGATGGATGAGGGACTCATCAAAGAAGGCGATTTAGTGGTCACCGCCGCATTCGGTGGCGGCCTTGCTTGGGGCGCAAATGTAATTCAATTCTGAGGGAAACTTAGATTTTCAATTTTGTGAAAGGATTGCAAAAATAGACGCAATCTCGACCGCTCCGAAATTGTGTGAATCTTCACTAGCGGTCGGGTCGGGATTATCGCCGACGAGGAAGGCTTTGCCTTCAGTTATTGATTGGATCCGTTTGATAATCCTCAAGTCCGGCCTGAATGGATGATCGAGCAAGACGATTTGGTCGACTTCTAGCGCGTCTGCCTCGACCTTTTCGAATCTAGCAGTACTACCCGCAGGGAGGTTCGGCCACATCGAGTCGCCGTTAACTACTACATTCAGGAAGCGCGAATCCATGGAACATCACGACCTTTCGCGGTCCAGAATATGTGGTGAATCGTTTCGACAGCATCCATCAATTCCTGTGCATGTTGCTCAGAAACTTCGACCTTGCAGGCTGAGCAAAGTTTTGTTGCCTGCCAGAAAGTATCGTGTAAATCGGGATTCGCATCGAGATGTTGAGGCTTGAAGAAATCAGTCCAAAGAATTAGAAGTTCATCCTTACACTTTTGTGATTCTTCTTCCTTGATTGCTGAATAGCGATTCAATGTCATCACGTTTTGCGGGTTAGACATCGCTTCCTCACCCATCAATGCAACCATTTTCAGGGTCATAGATTGTACTGCTTCTGCTGCGATACGAGCGCTTGCTGGGTCATAGACTCCACAAGGCCCATCGCAATGTGCACTCGCTTCAATTGTTAATATCATCTCATTTGTTGACTCTGTTTCACTCATACTGTCACCACAGAATAGGCCCACTGAGTGTTTGTCTATCAATGCTAGCCTAGCCTAAAGCTGAGTCGCTAGTGGAAGTTCGCCCATAATTTGCGAGTTTACTCACTTGTGCTTTCAGTTGTGGTATGTAATCCATCCACCGGTCGCAGCATCATGTTTGAGAATAGTTCCATCCATATTCATGCACCAAACCTGCCCGGTTTCATCCTTCCAAACCTGTTGACCATGTGCGTTGATCGGCGTGCCAGCGGGCGGAGCGATAACCGATTTTGGTGGAGCCGGTAATTCAGATAGTAAATCATCTAGGCCAGTCATATTACCCACATCAAGTTCCTGAGTAGGTTCAGGTTCAGAATCAGGTTCAAGCTCAGGTTCTGGTGTGTATTGTAAAATCGGGTCAGCCTCAGATGCAACATCGTCATCACTGAAACCTGCATCTGTCGCTGAATCGGAAATCGTTGAAACACCTGCCATCTCCATTGGTTCTAATTCGCCTACGCCGACTCCAACATGACCTTGTGACTCAGGGGTAGAATCCTCTTCACTATCTTCTGATTTCTGGCGCAGACCGAAAACTACAGCAGCGCCAATTACAACAAGGGCTGCAATTCCTGCCATAATATCAATCAATAAGTCGAATGTTGTCTGGTATCGAGCATTATCTGGGTGGGAATCTTGGTTATTCCCGACTCCATCCCCATCATCATCTAAAGTTTCAGAAATATCGTTCGGGAATGCATCCTCCGGGTCAAGCACTCCGTCATTATCACTATCTGCGAAGAGGGGGTTTGTGCCTTCTGCAATTTCTTTCTCATCCGACCAACCATCATCATCATCATCGGTATCTGCATTATTCCCGATACCGTCACCATCGGTATCGACCCATTCCATAGCATCGAGTTTAGCCCAATCAGAGATGTCTGAATATCCATCATTATCATCATCAGTATCGGACTTATCGCAGATTCCATCTTCATCAGTATCTATTGGAACATCACCGATAAGTTCAGAATCCGTTTCACAAATTGCTTCGGTCGTATCGCTCCAACCATCGCCATCATCATCAGTGTCGGCATTATTTCCGATTCCATCGCCGTCGGTATCCTCCCACTCTAGATTATCTTGAGGGAAGGGGTCGTCGGTATCTTCGACGCCATCATTGTCGTCATCAGAATCTTCCCCCTCATCTTGGCATCCATCACCGTCTGCGTCAGTGTCAACATTGCTAATCCAGCCAGTCAATCCAGGTGAGCAATCATCGATGATATCCAATCTTCCATCTCCATCGTCATCAGGGTCGTTTTCATCGGTTGTTCTGTCACCATCGGTATCGAGAACACAGTCGTCGATTGAATCAGCTCCTAATTCTAGAGTGATGTAAAAATTCGGACAATTTGTCAAGTAAGTACTACCATTTGAATTGGTGTAGAAATCAAGAGGGTTAATTGTTTGTGATGCTGAACCGTCACTTGCAACATAATATCCTGCATCCGCTTCAATGCAATCTGTCGCTTGGTAATTCGGTTGATAAGTTCCTGAAACACACTCAATTTGTGCCGCCGCCATCGTTGTAGCAACATAATTTCCTGGCTCTGAATTCATACATTCAGTTGCTCCCTGAGCAGGTTGGTAACGTCCGACAGGGCACTCGATATAGCCAGATTGGCCAGTTGTTGAGATATATGTTCCAGCTGGCGAGTCGATACAACTCGATTGGCCAATCACCGGCTGATAAGTCCCTAAACCGCATTCGGTTTGGTCAGCAGATCCGGAATTTGCGACGAAATGTCCAGCCATCGCTTGTAGGCAATCGCTAGACAGCGATGATCCACTCATTGGATTGTAAGTTCCAAGTGAACATTCTGTTTGTATTGCTGAACCAGGTGAAGGAACAAAATTACCAGGATCGGCGTAGTAACAGCCGGCTTGAGCTGCTTGAGGTTGGTATGTGCCGACTGCACACTCTGTTTGTGATTCTGCTGCGGTTGAATCAACATAATTGCCAGCATCTGCATCGGTACATGTTGATTGACCGGTTTGGTCTGTATATGTTCCAATTCCACATTCTAATTCTGTATCACTTCCGGAATTTGGAACGTAATGGCCGGTAGACGCTGCGATACAATCTGAAGATGAAATTGAACCGGAATTCGGATTATATGTACCGGCCGCGCAAGGCGTCTGGCTTGGTGAACCGGTAACTCCAACGTAATGACCTGGATCGGCAATCAGACAATCTATCGAGCCAGTAATGGGTTGATAGGTACCAAGATCGCATGCAAATTGTGTCGCTGATGCGTTGATATCAACATAATATCCAGCATCGGTATTCAGGCAGCGAGTTTGGCCAGTATTTGGTTGATAGGTGCCAGCAGAGCAAGGAGTCTGAGTAGTCGAAGCGTTCCCAGCTGAGAAAAACCCAGGACTTGCATAGAGGCAGTTCGCCTGGCCACCACTCGGCTGATAAGTTCCAGGAACGCAAGCAGTTTGGCTCGTTGCAGCTGTAGTTGGAACATGATATCCGGCTGCTGCATTCAAGCAGTACGTCTGCCCAGTATTCGGTTGATAGGTGCCAAGATCGCAGGCGAGTTGGGAATCGGAGCCGCTGCTTGCAACATAATATCCAGCATCGGCATCATTACAGAAATATTGTCCAGTCAATGGCTGATATGTTCCGGCACTGCACGGTGTTTCTGAGGTCGCGCCAAGCAATGCGACGTAATACCCAGCATTCGCAGGTGTTTGGTATGACGATGCGGCAGCAGGAACGAAATATCCTAAAGAAGCGGTAACACAACTAATTTGGCCGTACTGAGGTTGGTAAGTACCTGCAGAACAAGCGGTTTGAGATGTTGACCCGACTCCAGCAACATAGTATCCAGGATCTGCTAAATCACATGAATCACTACCTGAATTTGGTTGATAAGTTCCAGTTGAACACTCGATTTGACGTGCGCTAATTTCGACGTCTAACGAATAGTCAGGGTCGCCGATTAATGTTCCATCCGCTATATTGAAAAGCCATATTTTGAATGAATAAGCGCCTGTTCCGTTTACTCGCTCGATAGCGATGTAAACATCAAATGCAGAATTATGTGAAGTCGCGTTCGTGTTCGCGTCATCATATGAACCAGAATTGTTGGATGAAGCGATTATACCTAAACTTGAATTGTATAGGATAAGGTCAACTTCAGCTGCGCTGAAAGTTGAAAGATTTACTGAAAGTCCGGAACTCTTCGGGACTGTAATCTTGTAATAATCGAATAAATCTGAATCCATAGCGATGGTAGCAGAATAATCAGCACTCATCGGGGAAAGGTTGGTTGAGTTTCCATAATCATCACCGGATTCACCACTGAATCTTGGGACATAATTCCCTGCAGTTGCATTCGTGCAAGAAGTCTGTCCCACATCTGTTTGGTAACTTCCCTGAGCACATTGATACTGTATCTCTGATGCAATCAGATTGACATAATGTCCTGCTGAAGCTGAGTTACAAGTCGGCTGGCCGGCTGCATGTTGGAATTCTCCAACATTACACTCTGAGTGATAGAGCGCACCGCCTGATGCATAATGCCCGGCGCTTGCCTCAATACAAGTAAGTCGCCCCCACTTCCCATCCTCACAATTCATCCATCTAGCAGGATTGCTTGGATATGGGTCGTTCGGGCTCGGAATTCCATCCCCATCTGCATCTCCAGTCATATGGACGTCAAGAATGTTGACCGTCCCATCACCATCCATATCTTGATCCGAAAATGCTATTGAAGAACCGTTACTGAAATTCATAAGATGAGGCATTGTAAGAGAATCATTTGTACCATCGAATTCACCTGATTGCCTACCCCAACAATATATATCGTTTGCAGCATTAATCGCACAGGTTGAATCAGTTCCAACCGCGATTGCAATTAGAGAATTAACAGAACCTGCTCCAGTCATGTTTACCTCGAGTGGAGTATTGCCGTTCGAGCCAGTACATCCACTTCCTACGATAACTGAAGAACATTCACCATTACCGAATTGCCCGTAGGTATTCACTCCCCAACAATTCGCTGAGCCGTTGTCGAGAATTGCGCAAGTATGGGAATTAATTCCATCGATAGCAACAGCTGTTCGCCCACTAGCGAGTGCGATTTGTACTGAACCTGCGCTAACTGCTCCATTGACAGAAAATACTGTGTAGGCCTGACCCCAGCAACTAATCGAAGCGTTATCGAAAATTGCGCAAACACTGTATCCAGGAGTCGTGATTGCTGCCGCGTTCAGTCCAGTCGAATGATTGGTGACTACCGGTGAGTTAGAATCAGTCGTAGTTCCGTCAGCGAGAATACCATATGAGTTATCTCCCCAGCACGAAACTTCTCCAGTATTCAACAGAGCACAGGTAAAATCTCGACCGGCTGAAATCGCCACTGCAGTCTTATTTGTTCCGAGATTAATAGCCACCGGTGAATTCCTATTGATATTCGTCCCATCACCGATTTGCCCCTTGTTGTTTCGACCCCAACAATTGACCGAACCGTCATCAAGAATCGCACAATAATGAGTCGTACCATCGCTGAGTGCCGCTGGAATTTTACCACCAAAATCAACATATCCACTCAAAAGTTGGTTATTACCAATACCGAGTTGTCCGTAATTATTCAATCCACTACAAAATAGTGAAAAATTTGCTAATAGAGAACAATCACCAGCGATTGAAAGCACAGAACCTGCTGTCGAAACTGCACTTGCCGAACTAAATTCGACCGTGCTACCATTGCTCATAATCAGTTTTGGAGAGTCAGAACCAAGTTCGAAAACAGAATTGCTGAAAACCTGTCCGTGAGCCGAGCCGGGTTCGTGAATTGTAGTTGAATCGACATGAGTGAGCAATTTTTCATTGTCATTTTGAAGTTCCGTTTGAGAGAAATCAGAGGAAATTAATCCCAGAAGGGGTATTCCCAAAAATAGTAAGCAAATAGACAGCGCTACGATTCGTCCTCTCGAATTGGAATCAGACATTATCCGTGAGCGAGGAAGTTGAGGCTATGACTATTCCCCTTCACTGGCCGGTGTCTGCATCAAATTGAGAACACTTGTTTTGCCGCCTCAGGTGTTTGGAGGCCTGCTGCCTGAAAGGCAGACTCGACTGAATCGAACGGAATATCGGATTTTCTAGAGGCTTTTGCTCTTGTACTGACAATACGCCAAGCCGCCTTCTTCCCAATGCCCGGAACTGCCTCCAATTGGGACTGAGTCGCCTTGTTTATCGAAAGATTAGCTTCAACTCCAGAGATGCTTCTGGCCCCATACCCTGTAACGATAATATCAGAGCCAGTCTCTAGTGGAACGATATATGGCAATCCGACAAGGATTGGGTAGGCTCCAATTTGACGGCCGAAGGTGATTCCGGCCTTACCACGGATTGCTTCTGCTCGGTAACTTGGATTGAGAACCTGTTCCGGCCGACGAATACGATTCTCGTGAGCTTCCCACCATACATCAGAAAGTTTGGTGCCGAGAGGGAACATTTCTTGGAGTAAAACTGTGTCGATTTCTTCTCTAACGGTTTTTTTAAAAGAACGAAATGGTTCTTCAGAAATATCTTGAAATCCGCGACCTTCAACCTGCCTGATATTGATCCTGCGCAACCAAAGTCCTTGGCTGCGCAGGTTGCGCAATAATTCGAGATTCATTTGGTAGGAATTGTCGGTTTCACCATTGAGACCGGCGATGAAGTTGAGCCCGGGTAGGAGTTTTGGAAGGCCACGTTCACCACGATCTTTACCAAATTCATTGATGTGGCGAATGGCAGTAATAAGTTGCTCAGCATCACAATTTAACCAATTCATTTCATGGACGGTTGGGTCTGCAGATTCAAGACCAAAAGAGAGTACTGCACCGTCGCTTAGAGTTTCCACCATGGTTTTTGTAATCTCAGTAGATGGTTCGAGATTCTCGGCTACGATAGAGGGATTGCCATTGTCCACATGGAAAATTTTGAGACGGTCATCATCACGAGCACCATGTAGAATTTTGGCGATGGGCTCAGGATTCGGAATCGGATATTCTAGATCGCTTACCCCTTCGGCTTTGTAGGTGTAAATATCGGTCGCACCACCGATTCGGATATGATGGACACCACTATCGAGTGCGGCCGTAATTTCTGACAAAATCTCTGTTTCTTCGCGCCATAGTGGTAAGCCTTTTTTTGGCTCGATACAAAACTTGCAACCGCGCTTGAACCTAACACATCCTTGATACAATTCCAGTTCGTAAGTCAATGGGCCTGCACGCCCATCTTCAGTCAATAAATCCGGATGGGAGGTTACAGCTTTTGAGCGCGCACCTGCAAGCGCCCATTCGGACCATTGCTCTGCAGTACGCTTACTATGAGACCACTCGCCAGTCGAGAGATAATGGTCTAGTGAAGCATCGACATCGTTTACTGCACAGAATAATTTTGAACGAAGAGGAGTCCAACCATCATAACGCCAATGTTTGATTGCCCAACCACCACAAAGCACTGGTTGTTCATATGGAAATACCGCCAGAAATTTGTCTAACTCTCCACGCGATATTGGAGTTCCACGAACATACTTCCCCGGCACGATTGCCCCTGCCAAAACAATAGCACCATCGAGTTCGCTCAACTCACGTTTGATTTGGGCTCGTCCTTCAATATCTTCGAGACGTTTTTTGTGACTCAAACGCCATTGATCTATCGTCATGTAAGTGTAAGGAATCCCTCTCGCTTCGAGCACACCACAGATGTATCTAATGTGAAAACCGACATAATTTGGTACACCAAATGCGGCGGGTTCATCCTCGTATCCATCGAGTACAAGCCAACCTTCCATTCGTATCCCAACCATTCGTGAAGGCGCTCTGCCTTCACGACTTCGCTTCGAACCGTGTCAATTCAACTTAGTTTCGGCGTGGACGACGTCCACCACGGTTTCCGCCACGATTTCCATCGCGTTTGCCACCACCGGCATTAGATTCCTGAACACTGAGTTTACGGCCGAAGAATTCAGCACCATCGAGCTTCTTCACAGCCGCAGCACCCTCTTTCTTGTTTGGGAAAGAGATGAAAGCAAATCCACGAGATTTACCGGTTTCACGATCTTTGGCTATGTGAACTTCGGTTACTGTACCATGCTCTGCGAAGACTTTTCTCAAATCGTCTTCACTCGCATCCCAAGATACGCTGCCAACGAAGAGTTTCATCGGCATGTTAGCACCAGATTTCGCTCGTGCGACCTTCAAAACTTCACGTTCTGCTGCCAATTCTTCCTTGCTCGCTTCACCATCATTGACCTTGTTGAGGCAATCCCTACATCGGATAGGCTTACCAGGAGTTGGCTTGAACGGAACTTCTGTTTTGGAACTGCACATCGTACAGACCGTCTTGTGCATTTCTCGGCGTGGGCGATCTCCGCCTCCGCCGCGGCCGCCACGACCGCCGTCCCGACCGCCGCGCATCTTCGCCGCGCTAGCAGGCATTTCATGCTCCAAGCCGCGGCGATGATCTGCTACAACTGAGAGATATGGTCGCGCCCCATCATGTCCGAGATTACCCTCAGCAGCTGGAGACCAACGTTCGCCAGGGCGATTCAGTGGCTGAATGTCAACTCCATCAGGAAGAATATGGCCATGACCGAAGCCATTCGAAAGGACACGGTATCCAGTATAATCACAACGAGGACATTCAACATTGAAATCAGGAGTTTTTTCACTAGTCACAAGAAGTTCGCCACAAGGTGGACAAATCGCATGCAAGACACCGAGAGTTGGATCGTTTCGAGTGCTCGCTTTCAGCATCGGTTCAAATTGAGTGATTTTAGCACGAACGATGTCTCGTGAGCGCATCGCATCGCCCGCTGACGGCATATATCGGTCAACAAATTCAGTAACGAAAATATCAGCAAATAATTTCAATGCCGGCACTCCCCTCTCGCCGCCCTCCTTGTTTTCAATGTGAAGAATTCTGATTTCAGCGGTCTTTGCGTTCAAGCGGTTAACTTGACCGATGACTATATCGCCGATTTTTGGCATATTTGCAGTCGGACGATTTGATTGAACTGAGATTGTCCCATCATTTTCAACTACTTTTCCAGTAAGTGTCGCTACAACTCCAGAATCAGAGGTGTGAACACCGTCTCCGACTTCGGCACCGGATGGAATCTCGACTGCTGTGCCGGGCGTCACCAAGTCACCTACTGCTGCACTCATTGACCGCGCGACCGACCAACCCCCTATGAACGCGACGGAATCGATGAGCCATAGGCTCAGTTTGGCTAAAGGTGATTAAAGCAATATAAATCAATATTATATTTAGGCCTTAATTTCTTGAAATCCGCCAAAATCCAACCCGTGTTTTATCGCGCTGACGGCTATGATGAGCGTACTTCGCAGGTAGTGCAAAATCTGCCTCCCCGTATTTTTCTGCTCTCCATCCAGCGTCGGTGAAGAAGGGTTCGATATGAACGGCATTTGCACTATGCAGAAGGTGAGCAGTTTTGCCGCTGGCGACAATTGATTGTAAGAATGGACGATCTGCTTTTGGAATCTGTTTGCCCCAAGGTGGATTTGTAATAATCAAATCAACACCATCGAGATATTGTTCACCATCGCCTACACTGGATTGTATTACCTCGCCAACATCTTCGAAACCTTGATTCTTCAAATTCAATTTTGTGACATTGCAAGCCTGTTCATCACTCTCAACAAATATTGTTTTACTGGCACCGAGTGCCAATGCACCAATTCCTAATATACCGTTCCCAGCGCCCAAATCGGCGATGACACAACCATCTGGAAGGTCGCCGAAAGCGACGATATCAGTCAGCCATCTTGCAGCTAGATTTCCATCCGTGCTATACTGTTCCAACTCGACATCTAAGCAAGGATGAGGTTCTAATTTCGATAACAACATCGCTAACTTTCTGATGCGCACAGTTTGCCGAAACGACGATTGCGTTTGAATTGCTACTCATTTTTTTGACATTTCTAGTCTACTTTGCTCACTTTCAAGAATTGTATTTGAATCGTGAAGAATTCCTTCAACAAGCAAAAGTTCAGCTAACAAGACACTATACCCGGCTGCACCACGAATCGTGTTGTCTGCAACGACGGTGTAAAGCAGAGAATTACCGATAACCTCGACTTCTCCCACCGCGACCGACATTGCTGCGAGCGAGTCTATTGAGGGGCATTTTGTATCGCTACCTACCCATCGATGTTCATCGATGTTCAACTTTCCATCAACGAAAATAATAGGCTTATTTGGCGAGGAAGGTAATTCAAGTTCTTGAGTTCTAGAAGCGTATCGACGCCAAACTCGGATAATCTCGTGTGCACTAATCTCTTCCAAAAATTTCACCTCTACTCTAGCTAAATGACCATGGTCTCGAACCACTCTATTGCACTTTGCTGAAACACTAAATTCGGCCGGTAAAATCCGGCCGTGAAGATTGGTACCTAATATTCGGCGAAGTTCTTTTTCTACGCTTTCTGCTTCGCCGGGAATTTCTGATGAAATCGGTTCACCCATGCGGCCTTTTGCAAGTAATTTGCGGCCGCCACCAGATAGAGCCTGATCGGTTGTAATATGGATTGACTCAATCGGAAAATTCCTGTGTAATGGCTCAACTGTAAGGGCTAAGGGAACGACGGTACAATTCGAACATGAAATTAATTTTCCATCCGCGTAGTCTTGCGATTTCAGCAGAGAAAGATGACTTGGATTTACATCAGGAATAACTAGTGGCACATGATTTTCCAGACGGTGTAAAAGTGCGTGACTGATGACAATAAATCCTGCAGATGCTAATTTTTCTTCGACCAATTCAGCTACATTATCAGGCAAGGCTGAAAATATTATTTGTACTCCCTCTTCATGTAATTCTTCAATGAGATTTTCAACATCAACAAGGCCTTTAACAACCATATCAGGAAGTTCTGGCCGCTCTTCATCGAGATACCATTCTTGTTCACGTAAATTCATCCCAACTGTCGAAGGTGAACCAACGACTGCAACGGGGTTTAACCAACTATGATTGAGCAAGCGTTGAAGCAAACGTTGAGCGACTAAACCACGCGAACCGAGAATAGCGCAATGCACCCTGCCGTATGTTTCCACATCGATAGTAATGGGCTTGCCTATGTAATTGAAACGGTGCGTCGAAGAAGAAAAAAATTGAATCCGCTCTGAAGAGTTCAAGAACCCCCGTGGTTTATTGATGTACGATGCAGTTTGAATTCGTCTACCTCGTGATAGGAATCGCCGCCGGAATAGCAATTGGTTGGTTACTAATGAAACAAAAAACATCTGGAGAATTGAGTGAGACAAAATTAGACCTCTCACGTGCCCAGACATTGTTAGAAGCGCGAGGAGACGAAGATAAGAGAATTTCAGAAATGATTGATGCTGAAAGAAAAACTGCAAATGACTTCCTAAAATCTGAATTTAAAAATTTAGCAGCTGAAACAGGTAAAACAAATCGAGAAGAGTTTATGAAACTAGCAAAAACTCAATTTGAAGTTGAGCAAAAAGAAGCAGAAAATTCACTTATTTTGCGCAAGGAAGAAATTAACAGATTAGTTGAGCCAATTAAAAAAGAAATGGCAAATATGGCAAAATCTAATATTGACATTGAGAAAGAACGGGAATCTGCTTACCAAGGAATAAAACGACAGTTGAAAGAATTGGGAGATAAAGCAGAAACACTTGGAGACAGAACCACTGCTCTATCTACTGCACTAACTACATCAGGTCAGGCTCGTGGTAATTGGGGAGAAGTCAAACTCCGCCGACTCTTTGAAATTGCAGGTCTTACTGAAAATATCGATTTTACCGAACAAGAAACAGTATCAAGTGGTGGAAGACCGGATTTTATTGTTCGATTACCCGACATGGGGGTTCTGCCCATTGACTCAAAGGCGGTTGGAGGGAATTTCTTACAAGCGGTCGAATTAGATCCTGGACCTGAGCAAGAGGCCAAATTGTCTAAACACGCAATTGCAGTAAAAGAGAGAATCAAAGACTTAGCAAAAAAATCATATCAGGAATCAATCGAAGGTGATTTCGACCATGTAATAATGTTCATTCCTAGTGAATCAATGGCTGCTGCAGCATTTCAGCAAGATCCAAATTTGCTTGAATTCGCTATGAAAAACAGCGTAATTGTAACCACGCCAATGACAATGTTAGGTTTATTGAGAACGATTGCATTGTATTGGCAGCAACATGCATTAGCTGAAGGTGCTGGTGAAATATATGAAGTTACAAGAGAGATGTATAAGCGAATCAATACAATGATTGAACACATGTTGAAAGTTGGCTCACATATCGAAAAAGCCGTTGGATCATATAACGATGCTATGCGCTCCTATGAAAGCCGAGTATTACCACAAGGACGCCGTTTAGATGACCTGAAAGTTTCCGATACCTTACAAAAAATATTACCCAAACCGAAAGAGGTTAATGTCCTTCCAGCGAAAACATCTTCAGAAGAGGAATGAACAAGGAATACCTCCTCCGCGAATCATGGTCGACTGGGAATCATATCAATTTCATCCAGTCGTCCATCTTCCAGATGAGTACGAAGTGCGGGACTTCACATCGGGCGACGACTCGCCCTCAAAGTACGAATATGACATCGGGCGATATGACGAACTGCGCCCGGGGATGTATTCGACCGATCTCTTTGCAGGAAGCCGGTTCCTCCACATAGGAATCGATATCGGTGCGCCTGTCGGCACACCATGTATGGCATTCGAAGATGGTGAAATTTCTCACTTCGGATACAATCCTGCTGACGGAGATTATGGATATGTAGTAATCACAAAACATATCATCGACGGTTTGCCTATTTGGGCACTATATGGTCATCTCGATTCCGCTTCTGTTGCCGGGAAATTCATTGGCCAAAAAATCACTGCTGGTGAAGAAATTTGTTGGATGGGAGATAAACACGAAAACGGGGGTTGGGAACCACACCTTCACTTCCAACTCTCATTTGAGGAACCACAAAGCCATGATATGCCAGGCGTAGTAGCTCCGGAAAATCGAGAAAAATATCTCGCAATTCACCCAGACCCTAGGCTAGTCCTCGGGCCAATTTACTGAAGCGAAGATAAATGGGCTTTCAGAGAATCTATCGAACCCATCTCTGATGGGTCGACACCTCCAATAAGGGCAAGAGCAATACTAATCCAATCTGTCAAATGCGCGGCATAAAGCAAATTTTCGAGTAAACTCTCACCTTCACAATCGATAATCCATGACGACTCGACATCGATATTCTCTAGCATCCAATCCATACGCGAGGAAACTCGCGAATGAATTCCAGAACATGATAGATAGAGTAAAGCATGTTTTGTAGAATCTGCTGAAGCCCAAGCGACTATCTCATTATGATTCATCTCAGGCAGACTTGCATGCCGAGCAAAACTGTCTGAATTTTCATTCAATTGATTCGCAAAACGCCGTCCAGCTGCATCCAACATTGATGGTGCGATGATTCCGATTTGTTTGTCAGCAAAAGATTCAGCGATGGCAACAGTCATTCCGTTACCACCACTCAAATCGGCTTCGATAGAAGCAGCGCGCAACCTCGAAAACATCGCTGATAATTCATCAGGACTAGGGCGTCCCAACAATCCAATCGCCCAACAAGCGGCGAGTTGAGAGCCGAACAAATGTCCGAAAGCAGAGCGAGGCATTTGGCCACTAGGAACGTTTAGACAAATAGAATCATCAGAATTTTCAAGAATTTCTTGTAATTCTCCACCAGAGCAGATTCCGACCACCGTTCCGCCATTTTCGAGAGCCTCTTGAACTCCGTCAAGAGTCTCTTCGGTATTTCCTGAATATGATGTTGCGATAACCAGCCAATCTGGACCCCACCACGAAGGTAAGCCATAATCACGCCAAATAATGAAAGGCATCCCACCATTTTGATCAGTTAGGGAAGATAGGAACATACCGCCCGCGCCTGAGCCACCCATGCCGAGGAAAACCACTCCTGTCCAATCATCATCCGCTTCGACATCGACTGTTTGTGAAATCGCTTTTTCGAAATCGTCAATAAAATTACGAGTGAAACCGGCCATATCTCGGCTATCAAGTTCAGACAAAAGAGCCGCTATATCCGACTCGTTCAATCTCTTTCTAAGATTCTCACTCATTTGCTATCCTCCACACTGATTCCGGGCATCGCTACCCAGTTATCTTCTATCAAAGCGATGCGCATTTTCGTCGTTTTACCGTCATCATCGTATGGTAATCCTACCGTCACCATCCGATAATCAATCGGATCCATCACCTCTGCAGCCGAACTATCTCGATTGAGAATATCTACTGTATGCTGTTCTGCTACGGGACAAATGATTCGAGCCTTTTCCATGTCTCTCCACGATGCGCCGGTACGTTCAAAAAATTTCATACGGCGCAAAATAGGTCCGTCTTTTTGCCAAGAATCAATCATCCAATAATGATTTTTGAGTTTCATTACATCACCGATATCATAAGCGGGTTTTCTATAACTCACAGTTAGTCGAGTAATTTCAATCCCATCTTTCATTCCAACTGTAGTATTGGTTTCTTTGATGGTGCCACCAAATTGCTTCACCAATATTCTACCCCACATTCTTGCCATAGCTTTCGAACCTAGTTGAAGATCCCATCCGCCGGTAACTGGACCTTCTTTGGTGATGAAAAACATCGTATCTGCCTCCATGCCAGCCAACATTTGATCCAAGGTTGAGCGAAGTAATTTCAATTCATCTTTATCGAGTCGACGACCGGCAGAACGCAGTTGGACTATCGCCTCGAAATATGCACCATCCTTTCGAGTGCAAGGTAAGCAAATCGCATTACTAGTCTGAAGTAGAACCTCATGTGAATCTGCGAAATCAAAAGTCTCGATTTCACCGGAAACGTCGATATGAATACGATTGGTTCGCTCATCAATAATTTCAACAGCGAATCCAATGTTGAGATTTTCAGCACGGGAATCGATTTCTAATGCATCTCGAACCCGTAAATCAGCAATAGGCTCTGTCTCCATCTTTGACCATCGGCCGTGAATATCGTAAGCGCTGCATTTTGGGCAACGGTGCTGTTGAATCACTTCGGGAATTTTTGACAATATTACTCGTTTGCGGAGACATTCTTCACACATTCTGTCACTTGTAAGTGGAGGTTCTCCTCCGCAAACGATGCAAAAAGCGGCCGATGACATGTGACTCCCCCGGCTTTTCCGCTCAACGCTTCCATTAGAAGGGTTCGCGCTGAGAAAAACAACACATCGATGCTACTCATTCATCTTCTAGACGAAGAGTTGCATCGACTATTCGATTTTCTAGATTCACAAGACGGTTGTGCAAAGTCCAGACATATCGTACCAATAATCCCCCCAAAGTCAAGTAAACTACGATATATGAGCCCATTCCGTTCAATGTACCACCTCGTCAAGACGTTGTTGTAATTCGACCAATTCAGCATGTAATCGATAAGATAATTCTGTTAATATTGACAAACCAATCATCAATAGGGAAAATGATAACACTCCAATTAATAAAACTCTGCTAATTTCTGGATCGAGACCTGAATCCTCCGATTTTACGATAACAACACCTGGATGACGTTCACGGTACAGAGTAGTAGCAAGAGCTGTTATTGGCACCAAAGCAAAGCCAAATAATCCGACAGTAGAAAGAGTATCACGAGTATCTATTCCATCGGGTTGTGATCGGCGTGAGAGAACAATAAACAGCGCCACGCCGGTCAACAAAGCGTATGTATTCAGACGCAAGTCACCCCAATCCCAAGGGACACCCCATTCGGCAGCACCCCAAATCGGGCCGGAAATTACTACTCCGAGTCCAAATAATAGACCAAGATCTGAGCCTGTCGCGACCAAGCGCCATCCCCATTCTTTACGTCGGGCATACCATGCAATCGAGCCAACGAACAAAATTGTATAAGCGACAAATGAGGTCCATGCAAAAGGTACGTGCCAGAACAAAATCCGGTAGGCTTCGGGAGCATTCCAAGCTTCAGGATCTACTCCTGGAGCGTATGTATAACTCAAAATTGCGGTAATTATTGCACCGAGCGACCCGAGTCCGGTAAACGCCCAACCGACTTGTTTGCGTGAAATCACAACGATGCCAAACATCGCTTATTCAAGAAGGCTATTCTCAAACATCCGGCAAAAATACTGCAACTAACCAAATCAAAACACTTGTTAAACTCGCCAATAAAATCATCGTGAACGGCTCTTCCATCCCCAATCCAAATGTCATTCCATCATTGAGAATAATTGTAAGTGCGTCTGTTAATTCGATGAATGGCCAGACAAGGATAAGCAGTAAGAGAGAGGCTGCGGCGGCATTTGAGCGATGTAAATCCGCAACCAAAAGATGAACGGCAGCAGCAGCGATAGCGACGTCAATCAATGATAAACCGATAATCCAAATTGATTTGAGAACATCTTGGGAAGTCTCTGCTGGAGCGGTGTCACCGAGAATTAACCATGAAATGTATATCAATGGAAGTGGTAAGATTAGTGATGCGCCTATGAAAGATGATGAAATTCGATGCATCGGTCCAAGCAATGCAGACCACCAGCGCCCACAATCCGCTTCTGCATAGCGTTTGATCAGTGCGGGTCCAACAAGAACCGAAATGAAAGCCGGTGCGATAATTAATGCGGCGAGAAAATCATTACCTGAGACTAGTATTTCTTTCTCTCCGACAAAAGTGTGGATGAGGAGGAGTGAAATTAACGCTGGAAGTAGGCGACTAATCGTATCGATTGGATTGCGCACTTCCATTCGAAATGCCCAACGCAAATGACTAGCAAGGGGATTTGGTTCAATCGCAGGGCAAGGGTCTGGAAGTTCGCCTGCGAAAGCAAGGCAATCTTGAGTTTCGCTGCTCAACGTACCGTTCTCAAGAACGGAAACGATTCTGTCTGAAGCTGCAATCATCTCAGGGTCATGGGTTGCAATTAGAATTCCATGCCCCTGAGCGGCGAGGGCTCGCATCCAATTTACCAATAATCCTCTCGCAGATTCATCGAGTCCTTCAGATGGCTCATCGAGAAGAAGCGCGCGAGAATTTGCAGACATTACCGCTGGAGATAATCCGCAAAGAACTGCTAATCGACGACGTAAACCACCGGAAAGCTGAGAGATGCGATCAACGGCGCGATGTTCTAATCCCCAAGCAGATAACATCTGGTTGAGGTCTGAAGAAGATGGAGCGCACCCGCTAATCGAGAGTGCGGTGCTCAATCGCTCTTCAATGGTTTCTTCGCCACAAATTCCATCCTTCTGCAAGGTCAATCCCATCGGTGGCAATCTTTTGCGGCGACCTTCAAAGTCACGAACAATTCGAACATCACCATTCTCATCTCGCCATGCGACCTTGCCCGAAGTCATTCTATGCATTCCGGCACAAGATTCCAGTAAAGTCGTCTTTCCACTACCATTAGGTCCGACCAGAGCGACAACCTCTCCTTCGTTCAAACTCAATTCAACATTTGACAAAACCAATCGGTTACCTCGATAGACGTCAAGGTTGGAAGCAGAGAGCAATTTCGCCGCATCCATGCTACATCGGATACTGCATCATCGTTTGAGTCGTTCGTCAGCGCAGGGAAGCGGCTATGCACTAAGACCGAGCGTGCATAGGTGTGGGAGAGTCGGTTGACCTTGATGTGTTATGGTCGCAATTGGAAGCGACCGACTATGTTTGGGTAGCAATTTTCATCGGTGTAGCATCAGCACCATTCTTTTCCGCATGGAAGCAAAAAACTAGTCTAGCTTTAGCGATGATTCTTTCAACTATGCTCATAATGTTCTTGAGGTTTTTTCTCGACACCATCAATATTTTCGGATTCGAAGAAATTCATCTATTTGCAATGATACCTGCTTTAGCAACAGAACCTGACCAATTTCATAGATTCATTACTGCCGCTTGGCTTCACTCTAATTGGCTTCATGTACTCTCAAATATCATAGTTATCGGCCTCGTAGGCGTCCCATTAGAACAACGATTAGGTGGAAAAAGATGGCTGGCGGTTTACTTTCTCGGATTGCTCGGTGGTAACATTGCTTGGGTTGCCGCGCATCCGAATTCATTTGTTCCAGCTCTTGGCGCCAGTGGTGCCGCATTCGGCCTATTGGGAGCCTATATGGCGTGTTGGCCGAATGATGAAGTCGAGTTTCCACTTCTATTTTTTATTCGACCCTGGCCGATATGGATTATTGTTGCAGTTCGACTCGGACTTGAAATCTATCAAATGTATTCTATTGAAGCAGGAACTGCCGGCTCAACTAACATCGCTCACTTAGCACATGTTGGTGGATTCTTCCTAGCATATGCTCTTGCTAGACCAATAGCAAAAGGAGCACCAAGTTCACTCGATTCAATTACAAAAACCGGCATGAGTTCGGGATTGGAATCCAGTGCTGAATCGATTCGTAAGCAAGCCCGAGAAAAGATGGGGAGCCTCGATAATGATCCGTGGATGGAGGCAGGAAAACCGTTGCAGGCAGAGGCTGCTCGAATTCTAGAAAGGCTAAGAGCGGAGGGGGACGAACTCGAAACTAGACAAGCTTGGTTAGAAGAGTTGGCAGAACAGACGATTTGCCCGATTTGTGAAGGTGAGATTTTTACAGAGATGAATGGTGAGATTTGCCGATTAAAATGTAGCCTTTCGAATGTACACATCAAGTGGCCATAAGACCGAAACAACGATATCCCCACCGGTTCAAATTATACCCGATGTGAGATTGGCTCTCTATGAGAGCCATGAGTCGACGAGCGATTCCAACAAGTCCACTGCTTATTTTGGCGATATTGCTGATAATGGATTTTTCAATCGGCGCTGCAGCGATGATACCTGCAGACTCATTCTCCGAGAAAGACGCTGATATAGAAACTGAACCAGATTCAAGGTTCCCGCCCGTCATGAGATGTGGAGAAGTAATCTGTGCCCCAATCGATCGAACGCCGGGATTCCCATCTTGGGATGCAGGCCTTCCCGTTGAAGATGTAAATTGGTGGTTCAATTATTGGTATGATTTGGATTCCGACGGCATGGATGACCGGCTCCAGCGGATAATTGCTGGTGAAACTGAATCGGTTTCTTTGAATCAAATTACAGGTGAAGATGGAAGAAAAACAGTTGCGATAATTATCGATTATTCTTGGCATGCCGGCCCAAGTGATGAAGAAGCATTGATGGGGGTATTAGTCAATCATGGATGGGAGCGAGAAGGATCTTGGTTCTTCCCAATGGAGATTTTGGATTCTATCGTAGTCGACCATGTGCCGATTAGTGCTCTCGTAGAAATTTGGCAACTCGACGGAGTAGTCATGGTTGAACAACAGAACGTCATCGTCCCATTCCTATCTGAAGCAACTCGTGGCTCAAAGGTTCGTGATTCATCAATTTATGATGAAACGATGAGAGATTTCGGCTATGATGGATCAGGAGTAGTCATCGCAGTCATCGATTCAGGAGTTGATAATGAGCATTTTTCTCTCGATGATTTTTCTGATGATAATACAGATAATACAAACGAACCAAATGATTTAACTGACCCAAAATGGCTCGGTGGTTGTGATGCTACATCGTGGAATTCAGATGATTGTAACGATGGTACTTACGACCCTGACGATGGAGCAGGTCATGGCACTCACGTAGCAGGAATTGCTCTCGGAACTGGCGACTCACGTCGGATAAATCAAGGATATGCTCCTGGCGCTTACCTAGTCGATGTCAAGGTGATGACGGATGCAGGTGGAGGTAATTCAGGTCAAATTTTGAGAGGACTCGAATGGGTAGTCCTGAATGTCAATACAGATTGGGGGAATAATGATTCCAGCCGAGGTATTGACGTTATGACAATGTCATTTGGCAGTACTGGTTCAGTAACCGGAGAAGATCCGGGCGACAACGGAACCAATGCTGAGGCTCGTGCGGTCAATCAAGCAGCAGAAGCTGGAATCGTTCCGATTGCAGCTATCGGTAATGATGGATATCGTCGTGTTACTTCTGTTGGAGCGGCGGATTCGGCGATTACCGTTGGTGCAATTGAGGATAAAAATACAATTCTCCGAGATGATGATGAAATTGCTAGCTACTCAAATTCCGGACCGAGAGAGGATGATGGCGACGATAATCAATGGGACGAATTGAAGCCTGATGTTGTTTCTCCTGGCTCTTCGATGATGTCTGCTCAACACGCTGCTTCTGCTTCCCCTATTCCAGGTCAAGGCTCATCTGATCTTGCTGATGATGATTATGTCAACATGGATGGAACCAGTATGGCCTGTCCTGCTGTTGCGGGATTGGTTGCGGTGATATTAGAGATTGATGAGGACTTGTCTCCTCAAGAAGTCAAGGACCTCTTGAGAAATAATTCAGAAATGCGCGGCAGTGCATCGAAGCCGGAAGTCACTGATAAGTGGAATGACAAGTACGGCTTCGGCATCGTCGATGGAAATCTCTTGCTCCAGGAATTGATTGGTGACGGCGGCGGGGGAGGTGGTGGAAACAACTCTACTGAACCCCCACCACCAACTGGAGCTGGAGATTGGGCCGTTTTCGAAAACCCAACAGGCGATTGGGTTATAGAAGGTGAAGTTTACAATATCCGCGGCCATATTACCGATGCTGCTGAAGAAAATGGTTCGACTGAAGAAGTACATCTTCGAGTGACCTATAAATATCGGCCAAGTGATGGGGGTCCGCTCTCAAATAGCGTCCTCGTAGATTGGCACAAAACATATGGAAAAGTCAATTGGTCAACCCCGATAAATCTACCAAATTTTGCAGATGATGATATTGAAACTGAATCGATTACAATCGAAGTGAAAGTCAAAAATGAATTCGACCAATGGAGTAATACCACGAAACGCACATACTTTGTAGGGCGCGTAACTATCACTCTCAATGCTCCAAGTGGACAAAATGCGATTAGCGGTGATGTTCAAGTCCACGGCTCTTTAGAAACGGTAAACGGGGCTCAATTACAATGGAGAATTGGAACCGACCCCTGGGAGAATCTGACCAATTATTGGGGCAATAGTGCCGAAGAAATGGATTGGTCTCACGTATGGGATACTACGACACTACTCGATGGGATTCATCGATTCTCAGTCCGCTTTGTCAGTGGGGTCGAGGTCATCTCCGAGGAGATTAGAACAACTGTCGAAATCGACAATAATCCACCTTCTGCTGATCTAATGTTCAGAAGTGGATTATCGGTCCAAGAATTTGGAGTTCCAATTTCTGAATCTTATGTCAATACATTCCTTGAAGTAAAAACTCAAATCCGAAACATAGGAGATATTTCTGCTGAAGATTTCAAAATTTACCTTCTCGAAGATGGTGCAAGAAAGGATGAAGTTTTGGTTCAATTTATCGGTAGTGGCGATATTATGGAAATCTCATTATCATGGAATCCAACTACTTTTGGTGACAAATTAATCACAATCTCATTAGATCCTGGTTTTCAAATCAACGAAACAGATGAGACCGATAACGATCAATCGATCACATTCCCAGTATTAGCTCGACCGCAAGGAATTGACTTGGCGTTCCGTGAAGGGGCAATACGTACCGAACCCTCAATACCTCGACCAAACGAACAATTCCTCATAACCGCACGAATAGATAACCTTGGCTCGACCGATGCAACCTCTGTCGAAGCGATACTCGAATTCAACACCGAACGCGGTTGGGAAACGGTGCAATCGACGACGATTTCCCTCGTCGTCGGTCAAGGTGCATCACAAATTTCCTTCGCCCACAGAGCAACTGAATCTGGACCCCTTGAGATGAGAGTATCCGTTCAGGGCGAAGCTTTAGCCGACCTAAATTGGGAAAACAATGAAATTGAGGGAACAATTTTGGTCGATGAATCAACACTTTCTGGAATCAGAGAAACTACTTTCAGTTATGGAGAAAATCCAATTGAGATTATCGAATTAGGTGAAGAAGGTTTGGTAATTAGTGAGAAAGATGGGGGGTTGGCTCTCTATAGATTAAATTCGAATCGAGCCTTAACTGCCTGCACTAATATGCTTGAAGAAATGTGGACCGGAGATTTATCAACATGGAGCACTGATGATGGAATCTCTCATATCGTTTGGACTCGAAGATACATCGATAATGATGGTTATTTCCAACAAACCGTTAGTTATTCTACAATAGATGCAACTTGTACAATGACACCAATTCAAGATTTGATGGAACCGATATTACTCTCTGATGGAAAATATTTCGGAATCGATATTGACAAACAAGGAGATGACCTCTTAGTTGCAGGGTATCATCGTGATATTACGACAGGTGGTACCTTCCAAGACCAAACGAGTATTTTCTTGCTAAGCGCTGATGCGCCTACCAAATCATCGGATTGGAAATATACACCGAATGTTATCGGCGAGATTGAAATTAGTTCGTCAGTAGCCGACCCACTCGTAGTCGAATTTGGTGATGATGGTGCACATCTTCTCTATCAATCGGTGAGGAATGATACAACAGGAACCGATCGATTGGGACTTTGGTATGCTCATGGTGATGAACGCCAATCATCTTGGGCATACAAGAAAACTGTTGGCGATGAAGCTGGTTCCCAGAAAATGATTGTAAATGTGATTGATGGAGAAGAGCACCTAACCGTCGTCTGGCGAGAAGGTGTTCCTGCAGAAGCCGAATTGATTGCTAAAATTGTTGATTCGACATTTATGCCAATTGAAAATCATAGTTTGCAAATTCCTGCACGTGGATTGAATTCTATTGTACTTATCGAAACATTTCGTGGCGCACAACTATTCTACGATTTCGTTGGCCCGAGCGGCACTCAAATTCAATATGGAATAATTAATGCAGAAGATGGTTGGATTGGGCTTTCAAATCGGATAACTACCAGTAAAACTCACTTAGGTGCTGCCGACAGAAGTCCAGGGAGTGACGAAGTAATCATCCTCTCTTGGCATGAGACATCGGGGTGGCAAATTCGGGCGTTAATCGATGATAGTGATTTGAACAATGAAAATGCTCCAATAAGTGAACAATTGCGAATTGCACTTGGATTGGATGAGCAAAATTTCAAAATATTAGCTGCCGGAGTTGCAATAGCAATTCTATTGCTCAGTAGCCTAGTTTTGTTGATGCTTTCAATTCGAGCTATTAGATACCTCGGAAAACGAAAAGGGCGAGTCGTTACGGCTACGGTTATGCTCGAGGAAGATGTTGTCGATGTAATTGAGGAGACAGATATTACTGTTAAATCAAGTGAGGTTGAGCTGGTTGAACCAGAATTATCTGAAGGTGCAAGTGAAAGAAAGAAACGCCGAGAGACGCGAAGTCATGCAACGATAATGGCGGACTCATTACCCGACATGCCGATGCCAGCATTGCCAGCAATACCAACCCCTGGAACCTCTCAAATGCCAGCACTCCCTACAATGAATCAACCTGTAATTTGCAATGAGTGTAATGGTCGATTCGAAGTAGGGTCTAACCTGAAAATGGTGAAATGCCCAATTTGTAATGAACGAATAGACCTCTAGGTGCCAAAAATGCGGATTCTATTGGCATCCGCATCGCGAAGGCGACAAGATTGGTTACAGAAACATTTGGAATACATTAGCGACGTCTCTGTTTCAACAAGGGCTTTACTAACAGAAGAAACCGAATTAATTGTAGGAATAGATGTTGGAGAACAAACTGAGGCCACCTGCTTATTCAAGGCACGGGCAGCAGTCATGGAATGGATTATTCACTCCCAAAGTGGAGAAGAAAATCCGGACTATATTCTTGTTGCAGATACTGTTGTTGAAGATCCAGATGATTCAAAAGTCCCTTTGGGTAAACCAATTAATGCTGCTTCTGCTGCGATAATGTTGTTACGATTATCAGATAGTCGACACAGGGTTTGGTCTTCGACGGCAATTATTTATCCAAATGATAATAGGGGATCTGAAAGACTTCACGGAGGATGGAGTGCAGACATTTGGACAGAATCTGCCCTTGTTGAATTCGAAAAATTATCTGAAGATAATCTGGTTAGACTCATTGAAAATAATTCATGGGAAGGAAAGGCAGGAGCCTATGACTTGGCAGGACCAGCCGGCCAATTTGCAACACTTATCGAAGGAGAGGAAGTCACAGTCTTAGGATTGTCCCCTTCCGCAGTAAGATCATTAGTTCAACAACTTGTATGAACATAATCAAACGAATGTGACGCCGCCATGAACGAGAACAAATTCTCGTTGTAATTCATCGAACCAATCCAACATCGAGGCAGCGAATCGTACAGAAATTACTTCACCATCTATCAATAAATCATCTTGAATTCCACGCAGAGTCCCAGGTGCAGCGCCACATGATACACATGCACCATCGAGATCGAGAATCAGTGAAAGTGCCTCCTTGCCATTATTCATTTTTTCAATTTCAGCATCGGTAACAATCAATCCGCCACCATGACCATCTAATGCAGCACGAACAGGCCCTAAACGAGCCATCAAAGAAGGAATAATTTCCGGGTCATTAGAATTGAATAAATCGATTAGAGATAAGCTTCGAAGTCTCTCGAGTTCGATAGGGTCATGATTCTCAGTAATGCGACGTTCAGATTCAGCTTTCATCGCCGCATCAATTTGTTGACGGTATGACTCAGTTAACTCATCAGCGAGTGGTGATCTGTTGGCTATTTCCTTCTCCATCACTCAGCCGAACCGGCAATCTCACTTGAGGATGCCCGATGATTATTCAATAAACAAAGTTTAGGGCTACCTAAACATAGGTCTAAATTGATAAGCAGAACACCTTCGCAAGGCCGAGTTGAGAGCATGAGTTCAAACACTAATTTACTAGAGATTCATAATCTACATGCGGGTATTGATGAAACGCCAATTTTGAATGGGGTTAATATTGAAATTAAACCGGGTGAAATTCACGCAATAATGGGTCGAAATGGTAGTGGAAAAACTACTACTGCGAACATTATTATGGGACATCCGGATTACGAGGTCACTGCGGGTTCAGTCAATCTTAACGGTCAAGATTTACTTGAAATGGAAACTTGGGAGCGATCTCGATTGGGTGTATTCCTCTCTTTCCAATATCCTCAAGCAGTACCTGGCTTACAAGTTGGAAATTTTTTGAGAAAATCGGTCGCTGCAATCCGAGGAGAAGATGTAGCAAAAGGACCTGATTTTCGAAAAAGTCTCAAAGATGCAATGAAAGAACTTGACATTCCTCGCTCCTTCCTCGGACGCTACGTTAATGATGGATTTAGTGGTGGAGAAAAGAAGCGCTTTGAAATATTACAATTGATGTTACTTGAACCAAAACTAGCAATTCTTGACGAGACCGATTCTGGCCTTGATATCGATGGAATTAGAACTGTTGCAAAAGGTATCAACACAGCGATTCGTGGAACCGACTCAGGTGCGTTGATTATCACACATTATTCAAGAATACTTGAGCATGTCCAACCGGATAAAATTCATGTTTTAATCAAGGGGAAAATTGTCAAAACGGGTGGCCCTGAATTGGCTCTCGAATTGGAAGAACGCGGTTATGAATGGCTTGATAACGGTGGAAATTATGCTGACTCAGAAGAAAGTAATTCGGCTGTGAATACCACAGATTGAATTCTGGATAGATGAAGATAGAAGGTGAAAAAATGGAAAATTCGGATGCACGTGGGGTTGTCGGCGATTACAAGGCAGGTTGGCACGATCCTGAAAACGCCACTATTCGCTTCGATTTCGGCTTGAATGAACAGGTTGTTCGAGATATTTCTGCGCTAAAAAACGAACCGGAATGGATGACGGATATGCGGGTCAAGGCCTTTCTACACTACGAGAGCCGGCCGATGCCAACTTGGGGAAATATGTCGATGCTAGAGCAAATTGATTTCGAAAGCATTTGTTATTTCCTACGTTCTTCTAAAGGCACCGAGAAAAATTGGGAAGATGTACCTGAAGACATCCGGAACACATTCGACAAATTAGGAATTCCAGCGGCAGAACAAAAATGGTTGTCAGGAGTAACCGCACAGTACGAATCGGAAGCTGTTTACCATTCAATTCGTGAAGATTTAGAAAAACAGGGAGTGATATTCCTAGATATGGATTCAGGTCTTCGAGAATATCCAGAAATTGTCAAAAAATGGTTCTGTACCGTCGTCCCTTATTCTGACAATAAATTTGCTGCCCTAAACACTGCTGTTTGGTCGGGTGGATCTTTTCTATATATTCCAAAAGGCGTACATGTAGAGATGCCTGTTCAAGCATACTTTAGAATCAATGCAAAGAATATGGGACAATTTGAGAGAACATTGATTATCGCCGACGAAGGAAGTTCAATTCACTATGTAGAAGGTTGTACTGCTCCGACTTACTCGACCGATTCATTACACTCCGCAGTTGTGGAACTCATTGCACTACCTGGGGCTCACATTCGCTATAGCACTGTGCAGAATTGGAGCGCGAATGTCTACAATTTGGTGACCAAGCGCGGCATCGCCCATGAGAACTCCAAGATAGAATGGGTCGATGGAAACATTGGCTCAAAATTGACGATGAAATACCCATCTGTAATTTTGAAAGGTGAAGGAGCTCATGCAGAAGTGATCTCCGTCGCTTATGCAGGTAAAGGACAGCACCAAGATACCGGGGCAAAAATTCATCATTTGGCAGACAATACGACAAGCACTATCCTTTCCAAATCGATTTCAAAAGACGGTGGTCGCGGTTCGTATCGCGGAATGGTAACTGTTTCGCCGAAAGCAAAAAATTGCAAAGTGAATGTTGTTTGTGATGCATTAATCCTCGATGAAGTTAGTCGTAGTGACACCTATCCGACTATGGAGGTGGCAAATAAAAGCGCACGTTGTGAACATGAGGCGAGCGTTTCGAAAGTGAGTGATGATCAATTATTCTATTTGATGAGTCGTGGCCATACTGAAAGCGAATCTTTGGCGATGATTATCAATGGATTTTTCGAGCCGTTCACCCGCGAACTACCAATGGAGTATGCCGTTGAATTAAACAAATTAATGGCTTTTGAAATGGAAGGTAGCATTGGCTAATATGGTGAGGAAATGGATTCTGCAGAAACATATCTCATGGTAAATTCGCCAAAGAAGGCAAATCACCTTTGGCGATATACCCCTTGGCGCCGAGTGCATCCAACAGGGAATATCGACGAAGTTCCCGAAGATATTATTGCACCAAAATTGAGTATGACAATGTTGGATGGAACACCGGTACCAGCTGGTATCGGAATTGAAACCGGCGCTAAGGTTGAAATCGACGATCGAAATGACCCAGTTTCAGTGAATTTTCTGCGTGCAGTCACCAAGAACTCAACCTTTACTCTGAAGGTAGAAAATAACTTCACAAGTGAGCAGCCTATCATTCTCCAAATTCAAACTGATGATGTAAATTGTGGACTACATCTATCTTTAGATATTGGCCGACATTGTGAATTTGAAATTGTTACAATAATTATTGGTGCAGCACCATGGTTTGGAATTTTACGAAGCGGTCGTGTAGGTGATGGGACAATCCTCAATGATGTCATGGTAGGTAGTACCGATTCTGGAATGTTACTCCGCGTCGATGCAATCAATATTGGGCGTGATGCGCAAGTGAAGGTCGGAACGATTAGTTCCGGGTCAGAACGGACAAAATCCGACTTGCGTTACATGATGGACGAACCAGGGGGACATTTGCGAGTTTTAGGTTCGATATTAAGCACTAGAAAAATGCAAATCGACCATCACATCGAAATTCTCCATCACGCACCGGAAACCTATAGCAGATTGAATTGGCATTCAGCTTGTGATGGAAATAGTCGTACCATTGGCACCGGAATGCTAAGAGTAGCAAAAGGTGCAAGAGGTGCGGATGCAGGTCAGTTATTCCACAATTTATTATTGTCAGATAAAGCGGAAGCGGACAGCATTCCAGAACTTGAAGTCAGTGAACATGATGTTGTTGGTTGTGGGCACGGTACGGCGAATGGACCGGTTGATGAGGATCAATTATTTTACCTCGAATCGAGAGGCTTTCACCCTGATGAAGCAAAATTAGCATTAATCTCAGCATTCTTGAATTCGACGCTTTGTGAGATGGGAAGCATTACACTTCACCACTGGTTGGCCAAACAATTAGAGAATGGAAAATATCAATCACTTCTCTGAAAAGCGAAAAACACTCCAATTAAGGTCGACGATCTCTGTGTGATGCGACCAATGCGGTCATTAACAATCCACCGCCAATTCCAAAATATAATCCTTCATTGCCAACGCCTTTTCCTGCTAAATCCTGAAAGGCTAAACCCATTATACCGGTAATTGGAATCGAATATATCACAAATCGCCCAATCCAAATTCTTGGCGTAGGTGCAATTCCCATCGGCCGCAAAACTACCGAACTCGATCTGATAATTACTTGCCAATCAACTCTAGTTGCACCAATTTGTAGTCTTTGTAATACGATAGGTCTGATTCCAGGATCCGCTGAATCCTCATGGTGAGATTCACCTCGACCGGTAATCAATCGTAATCGGCTGAGATCAGAACGGCGCTCAAGCAACCTTTCGGTTAACGCCGCAGCTGAAGGAGGATCCAATCCATGCAAATCAATATTGAGCACTCCACGCTCTCGAAATACTTTCTCAGAGACTTGCCAGATTGGCTCACCCGCAGTATCAGACGGCCCACGATCTTCTATCGATGCTAAAATTGCTTGAGTTCGTTCCAATTCCACACGTTTGATTTCTGTTGGATTTTTTTCATTAATTGAAAGATTTCTTAATCTTATCAAGGCCAAAGAGGCAACTATGACAAAACTGATGCCACCTGCAGTTAACCCCAGCTGTATGGTTTGAGGAATATCTGGTTCTACCATGTCGGTAGCAATAATTGTGATGATTGAAGCCATGACAGTTACCATCGCGCTTACAACAAGTGCTAGCATGAAAGCATCGCCTACACCTACCCGAGCCATGTATAGCGCAAGACAGGTCGTTCAATATACCAATGGTGCTGAATTGAATTAAATTACGAAATGTGACAGCGTATATTCAAGGTGCTGGCGATATCAATTTGAAGAAGCATTGATGACGAGAATTGCTTTGAAAGTATCATGGGGACTCTAGCGAATGGTCGATTTGAGCGCAAGCGTGAAGAAAAAATTGGCCGAATAATCGCTGGAGTTATCGGTGCTTATCTATTATTGATAGTAATAATTCCACTTGTTTTGCCAACGAATTCAATTCCAGAATTATCCGGTCGAGCAAACCAATTTGACTATGCGACCCAAGACGATTGGGCATCATGGGGGAATAATGACAATGGTGAAAATTCCAAAGTAGGGCATGATCAATCGATTCACGGCGGCGACTTTGCTTGGTCTGAACTCAATCCAGTCGCAGCATTCGTATACGCTTTCGGTGATTTGAATTGTCATCAAAAACATACACGATCTTGGGAATTAAATGGTAATCAACTAGCGATGTGTACTCGAGATATCGGAATTATGCTCGGTGTAGTCGTAGGGGCGTTAATTTGGAGCCGCCGAGGATTGAATCGATGGACTACTAGAGATAGCTTCCTTTCGATTTTTCAGGATCAAACGATAGAGGATTTTTACCATAAGGATCAACGCTTACTAGCAATGATTGGACTTTGTGGAATAGGACTTATTCCTATGGCAATCGATGGTTTTACCCAATTACTCACTGACTATGAATCGACAAATTTCATCAGAGTTATTACAGGTTTCGGCGCAGGATTAGTCGCCGGCTGGTGGTTCTCTGCTTCATTCAGTTCGCGTTCACAATATTTTGAAGGACCCGAACAAGTACAATTACCGGCAAATGCAAAATTAGTAGTTAAATAATCACAGTGAACCTTGCCACCATTCTACCAATTCCTTCGTTGTTGTTGGTAATTTTCCGTTAGATTTCCCCGCACCAAGAATCGCTAAACGTTGCATCGTATTTTCAACCGCAACCGAATGTTGTTGAGAACGAATAATTTGACCTATCACAAAACGAAGGTGGGTGTTTGGGTTGACGATTTGCCACTTTCGGATAGCATTTCGCAATGGCCAAATCACCAAAGAAAGAATCCCAAAGGGCTGAACTGGATCCTTCAATTGATTGCGTGTTGAATCTCGTCCCAATAGAGATTTATGCTGATGAATCCAATCCAATTCCTCTGCAAGATATCGAACGATTTTGTGAGAATGACTCTCTGAAACTGCACGCACTGGCCCTTGCCCTGCGCGCAGGTCGCCGATATTTGCTGACGATAATAAAGAAAGAGTTCCACAGATAGATGAAATAGAGTGTGCAAGAACACTCTTCGGTACGTCTATCCGTCCACCCTCGCGTGTTCTCGACAAATTTTGATGCAATTTTTCAGCACCATTGAGAACTTGCCATGGTTTGCTGCCAGCCAACCAATCAGAGTGATTGACAGCTGGTTTTACACCTAATCCAGTAAGCATAGTCTGACCTTTTGCAACCTGTAACAATTTTCTGATTAAGTGCTGCTCAACGATTTCCGTATCTACGTTCAAAGGTGATGGGTGTGAGTGGATAAAACGCCTAATTCTAAGTTTTAATTTTCGCTTGAATTCATCCTCGGTTCCTTCATTCAAAACCGGACCGATAACCGCACCCATATCGAATGGGGTCGGCATCTCAATCTTACCCGAGAGGAGTTGTTGATAACCAGCACGGATTTGTTTTTGCAACTCGCTGGTTTCAAAGTATTCTTCTTTTTCAGAATGAACTCTTAGCGTGCCACTTTTGATGCGATTTAATGCAACCTCAGGGTCGCAATCAACCCAGACACAAAGATCAGGAATAAGGGCTGCAGAATTCATGTGTGCGACCCTATCTACGCCAAGATTCCCGACTATTCCTTGGTAAACTAATGATGAGTGTACATTACGTTCTGAAACCACGATTTTCCCCTCCTCAAGTCGAGGTAAAATCCAGCTATGTGAATGGTCGACTCTGTCGGCTGCGAATAGTCCAGCCTCACCTTCTGGCGTCGTGGTTTTTGTCCGAACTGCATCGATAGCAAGCCGTCCAAGAGGGTGCTCTCGGCGAGGCTCGCTAGTGACATCGACAGAAGTGAAGCAAAATTCCTTTTCGAGAACTTCTGCAATCACTTTCGTAGCGAGACCTTTTCCGCTACCATCGCCACCTTCAACCGTGATTAAATACATATTTCACCTCAGTCGGTAACCGGATTATAATCGGTGAATTGATCACGACAAAGATAGATCATACCAAGCCCGAGAAGAATAAAAAGTGGACCGATAAAAATCATCCCTCGACTAAATAGTCCAAAGAAAGTCAACCACCAAGCTCGACGGTAATGATCGCCACTATATGCTGCGAAGCCACCGGCGATTCCAGCTAATCCGGCAAGTAAAGTAATGACAGCAATAAATGTACCAATAAATACAGACTCACCTAAATGGCTTTCACCTCGCATATCTTTCTCAATAAGACCTGAGCCGGGCGTCAATGTAATTGGAATTTGAGCGTGGTCACCCGGAATAAGAAGAATCTCGACAGTAATATTACCAGGATGTTCAACTAGTATTATCGAAGAATGGCGAGCGATTTCATCGAATGAAAAACGGCCTCCTGAGTCGGTCGTATCTTGAGAAATTTCAAGCCGGTTCATATCAAGAATTTTGACGACTACGCCCTCGATAGGATCTCCGCCTGAACTATTATCAAGCAAGGCAGAGATCACCAATCCGTCAACATCAGATGTGCCCTCAGAATCATCAATCGTACCGAGAACATCTGACGGATCGGCCGAAATCAATAAGATCCCAAGCATAGCACCGAGTGCACTGCCCATAATGATCAGAAGTGCGCCGGCAACACGGGTTGCAGGATCGAGTGAAAGGTCGTAAAGCCATAATTCGGTACGCGAATGGCGAGAAAAATCATCATCATCCATGGCTACGCCTCCCTACTCCTTTCCATCCCTAGGTGAAGAAGGCTTCTCAGTTTGTTGTCTAGTGATTATCAATAAAATGAATCGTGCGATTACGCTCATAAGACGCATGGAACTCAGGAAAATGATTACGACTGTAATCAGGAAAATCGGCAATAGCCCCATAAGAATGCTCGACGGTATATATTTTGAGTTATTATCGTCAGAGGGGGTCTGAGAGTTATCAAACGAAACTAGATGCATCGAGGTCCAGTTCTTGCCGGTAATCAGGAATGCGTCTCGCTCAGGGAAGTAGGCTATCCCATTCAACACGTCATTGTACCCGTCGGACTCGTTCTCGGCTAAAACTGAGGCGTCTATGGTCGATTCGACCTCGCCGGTGGTCTTGTTGATTGCGATGATAGAATTGCTGCCCCAGACGTTTGCATATACCGTCTGGGCGACGCACTCTAGCTCGTTAAGCAAATCCACCTCGATTCCCTGATCAGTTACGGAAAGTGTTGCTTCAACGGAGAAGTCGAAAGGGTTCCTGAAAGTCAGATCTGAAGTACCGTTGGACATTACCAAATGATTTCCGTCGTAACACAGCCCCCAGCCTTCACCGGAGAACGTGTGATTAGCGATGATCTCGAGCGTCCCAATGTCGAAAACCAAGGCTATCTCCTCCCTCCAAGTGAGCATCACGATAGTATCTCCGACAACGGTGATGCCCTCTCCGAACAGGCTCTGGTCGAGTTGTGTCTGCCGCAGCACCTCTCCGCTCGATGGGTCCACTTCCCTAAGGCTGGAACTACCGTACAGACCCGTGCTCTCGTAAAGTGAACCATCGTGCATCTCTAACCCCTGGGTGAACGCCCCCTCGTCGTGGGAATGAGATGAAATAACGTGCAATTCAGTTACTTTTGAGACACCTTCAGCAGCGACGGGTGCGAATGTCAGAAGCAGTACGACCAGCATAACCGGGAATACGCGTGACGCCGGGCCGGGCTCAATCATGTACGAACGATGCTCCATCGATGTTAAAATAGGTCTCAAACGGGCTTGAACTTGTTCTGAACACGAAGTGTTACCCATGTTGACCGCACCCACCACTCGACGCACAACAACTACGTTGTTGCTAGTCTCGTTGATGTTAGTGGCTAGTTTGTCTCCGATGGCATTGGCTGTGCCGGTCAGTGATGAGGCGGTTTCAGAGTTCATGGCGGGCGATTTGGATGAATTCGATGCAACACTTGAAGGTAATCAATACATGTTCACCGACGATAAAGAACCAGTCTTTTCGGCTACCAGTTACCTGAAAAAGCAATGGGTTGAAGCCGGCTACCCAAACCTAATTTTACCATTTTCGCAGTCGTACAGTAATTCTCGATCTACTGCGAGAAATTGCACAAATGCTTGGAGTCAAGGCGATACAGATACGATTCCAACCGCCAGTGGTACCGTTGATGCAACAGTGCAAAAAATCTCGACTAATTCAGCGATTTTTGTCCAAAATGGACAAGTTATTCCAGCAACAACTCTCAACGACATTGCTTCAACTTTTGAATCGACGATTTATCCTACGGACACAACATATTTCGGAACACCTCCGGATGTGGACAATAATTGTCAGGTTGAAATAGTAATCATCACAATGGATGGAGCTGGTGGCACCGGAGGTTATTTTTCGCCTGGTGTAGCGTCGAGTAGAGAATCAGTTTTCATCGATGCTGACGACATGAATTGGCGCAATACAATTTTATCTCACGAACTTGAACATCTTTTGCACAATGCTCGTGATCCTTACGAACATTTGTGGATTGATGAAGGAGCAGCCGACATGGCCGCTTACCTCTGTTTCGGTGTGACCAGTACCTTGACTGGCCATGCAAATGAATGGTCGGAAAATTCCAATCTTAGCGTCCGCTGGTGGAATCAACGACTCGCAGATTATGGTGCTGGTTTCATGTTCATGATGTATCTAGCTGACAAATTGGGCGGTGGTGCAGCGATTGCTAGTTTGGTTGCAGACACATCTACGGGCGGAGCGGGAATTGTCAATCTCGCAGCCAATCCACAACCAGGGTCGACTGCTATTGGAACGACCATGAGCGAGATTTATGCGAATTTCAGTGTAGCAGTCACTCTCGATAGTGCACAAGGAGCATTTGGATTTTCAAATCTTGATCTCGCATCGTCCTGTACCGCTTCACAGGTTTGTAAAGTTCAAATGAGCGGTTTCAACGACCAGTGGGTTAACGATTGGTCGAGCGGTTCTCAATCTATCGAAGGGTGGGGGATGCGCTCATACAAATTCTCTCAAGGTTCAGGAGCGCCTCTCAATATGATGGTTTCACCGACTCAATTCGGTTTTGAAGGATTGATCTTGCAGAAAGAATCAGCAACGGGAACATGGAGTATGGAACGACTTCGAATCGACCCGGCTAGTGGTGCTGCAACAGGCCTCGTTCATGGGTTTGGAAATGTTACCGATGAGGTTTGGTTGATTACTTGGTACGAATCACTGGTAGATGATTGTGATTACAATTTTGCAAGCTGTGGAATCACAACTGGCTCTTATCCAGAAGCAGCAATAACAGTTCAAGCTGGATTGATTACTAATCCTGCAGAAATCCAAATAGATTCTGTGATTCCATTCGATAGAGATGGAAATCTTCTCGATGATAGTATTGAAATCCAACTTGAAGTGACTTCAAATGCTTTCTTTGAAATCCTTGAAGTTGAGGTCGAAGCATTCCTCAATAATACACTAAAAGATACAGTAACTTTCGACATTACTGCAGGAAATAGCATCGCATCGGAGAAAAGTGTATGGTTTACACCGCCTGAAACAGGTGACTGGACCTTTGGAGTAAGCATCACAGACGTTACTGGTGCGCTCGTTGACCAAGCATTTGCACTACCAATAAATCTAGCAAATATGGAGCCGGTCGCATCAGGTTCACTCTCGACAAATATGACTCAAACTTGGCTGCCAATCAGTATGTTTGGTTCAGGATATGATGCTTGGGGTTTCTCGCAATTAAATGGAACCTTTAGCCATAATGAAACACCGATGGCATATTTCTGGGATCTCGGTGATAACACCAGTTCAGGTCTAAAGAACCCGGTTCACTCTTACATCAATGCTGGTCAATATGTCGTTGTCCTAACCATACAAGATCAAGGTGGATATTTCTCTGAACCACAATCCTGGACAATCGATGTCGATGACACCTCTGAACCGATTCCAATTATCTCCGTCGATGGAATAGTCCAAACGGATGAATTAGTTTTGAAAACGAACCAACGAGTTCAATTTTCTGCTCATGATACAATTGACAACGTGCCTACAGACGAACTTCAATTCACTTGGGATTGGGGAGATAGTAATATCGAAACAGGACAAGGTTTAGTCGAGATTGGGCATGCTTGGGTCGACGGAAGTGCAGACGGAATTATCTACACACTGACTCTAACCGTCGATGATGGAACATATTTTGTTGAACACACACTTTACATCAGAATTCTAAACCGTGTTCCTTTACAAATATTCGATGAAACATTACAAACATTCACTTTGACTCCTCTTGAAATGCCAGATGTTTTTGAAGATCTCGATGGATTGATTGTCGAGTACCGATGGACCTTTGAAGGTGGTGTTAATCTCGAAGGATCTGGAATGACAATTACCTCCGAATTCTCTGCAACCGAATCTTTTGAAATGAATCCAATTGTCGGTTGGAAAACACCTGGAATCAAGAATATCACACTCGAGGTTACCGATGACGATGGAAATTCATCGTTTGCAATCCTCGAGATCCATGTGACAAATCAGCGACCAGTCGCTGTTTTCGCCCGTCCAGCCGACGGGACGATTGATACCGAATATCTATTCGAAAGCATCTCATTTGATCCGGATGGAGATACTTCACTACTGGAGACAATTTGGAACATTTCTAGCCTCGATGAACCAATATATAACATCTCATCGGTCCACCATACATTCCTTGAACCTGGCCTTTACACAGTGAGCTTAGTTGTCGTAGATGAGAGGGGAACTTCATCGGCAGTAAAATCTTACTCGATTAGAATAGCCAATCCACTTCCAGTTCCTATGCTAGATTTCAGACAACCAAGCATTAATGGATCCATCATTGATTACATCCCTTCTGACGAATCGACTGTATCTTGGCAAGTACCTCATACCGAGTTAGGAAATGCATTTATCGCTCCGGGAATGCCACTACAATTCGATGGCTCAAAGAGTTATGATGCCGACCCACTTTTCGTCGGCAGAACATCCACAGAACAAACCGATTCTGAATGGAATGGAATAACTAGATGGATTTGGGACTTCGGGGATGCATCTCCACAAGTCGAAGGTCCAACGGTTTGGCATCATTACGAATTATCAGGAACATATCGCGTTACATTGACTGTTATTGATGGATTTGAAGCTGGCGAAACCAATTCCACGACAATATTAGTTCATGTTTCGCACGCACCGGAAATAATTACTACTGATCCTATCGGCGCGGATTATGTTATCGTCAATGATCTAGTTCTGCTCGATTCAGAAGCAATCGACCCGGACTTAGAAAATGGCATCTTAGCATGGATGGATATTGATGCGAATGATGATTCAGATGGAGATGGAAATCCTGCGAATGATCAAGATCGTTTCCTTTCATCTAATTTGACGATTCGCTGGGATTTGAACAGTTTAATCGATTCCAATCTAGATGGTAATATGCGTAACGATTTCATCTGGGGAGAGCAAACATGGACGAAACCAGGTGAGATTCGAATCATCATGGAAGTTTGTGACGGAGTAGGAGTTTGTACATCTGAAGATTTCGTAGTTACTATTCTCGGAATACAAGAAGTGGATAATAAGATTACACTCGCTGATTTGACATGGCAAGATTTAGTTCCCAACGCCAGCAGTGCAGGTTTACTGGCATTGGTAGCAGCAGTTCTTCTTCTTGGCTGGTTCATTATGAAACAAAAAGATGAAGAGGAACTTGACGCCGAAAACATGCAAGAAACCTATGATGTTCAAGAGGTTGTTGTAGAAGGAAACTTACCAGGAATGGATCAACATTTGCCACCTCCACAACCTAAGTATTTGACAGTCGAAGAGCGAAGGGATAAGGAATCAGGATATATCCGCCCAATTCGTACGAGGAGACGATGATGAAAGACGGGTTCCAGAAAAAATCAGTTGCCCTCTTTCTCAATACTTGTTTGATGACGCCAATATTCGCAGTTGTTATTGCAATTTTAGTCGTTCCAGCAGCCTCAGCGGACAGTAGTTGTCAAGTTCCAGCAAGCAATGATTGGGACATATACACATCTGTTAGCACCCATCGTGTCGGCCAAACATCATGGTTTGATAATTGGGAGACTTTTGATGATGAGGGAAATTCACAAAGCCCTGTTGCTTTGTCCAGAGATCTCAGCGTTGAAATGGAATTAAAAAATGACTCTGGACAGGCTTTGAGTATGTATTTATCTACCGGTTTTTCATACACATTCTGTATAACTTTCAGCCCAGATTCGAGTAACCCACCATTGAAAGGTTCCGAAGGTGATGTATATCTTTTATCGAGTGCAAATTGGGATAGATATAATGCAGATTATGATATGAGAAATGAAGATTGGAGCGATTTTCTTGATCTAAAAACAATCCCAGTAGAATGGAGAGACATGATCATGTGGCTACCCTTTCGAGATGTGCACGCATATGAAGATCGTCAAACAGTAGAATTTTCAGTCGCAATCGATACTGAAGGCTCTGTTTGGAAAACTGGTTGGTATAATGCAAATCCAATGTATTATCTCGTTTTCGACAATTGGGATAACACAAGACATACCGATGCAAGCACAGCAGGAGGCGATATGAATGTCGAGGTACTCATCGATGTCGAGAAGAGATTGACATTACCAAAATTTACAGCCTATATTTTGATTAGTATACTGCCACTTTCCTGCCTCATTATACCGATGGTTCTCCACAATCGATATCATGCATTTGGGCTTGATGAAAGTGCAGAAGAGGTAATTTCTGTGCCATTGTTGGAACAACACGAAGGCGAAGCAGAAAAACTGGAAGATTAGAATCAAGAATATTCTAATAATTTCCAAGCAGTTTTCAAATCGCTTGCATTAATTCGGCCTTCGTGTGAAAGATGCCAACCTGTTTCCATTGTTGTATAAACCAAATGTTGGCCGAGGAGAGGCGCATGAATTCGACTCCAATCTCCACCTAAACCACTACCCATTATCGCAGTTTTAATCTCTGATTCTTTGAAATTCCATGCCGCGTTGAAGAGTCGAAGACCATCGTTTTTCCCTGTACTTTTGAAACAAATTTTGATTACTTCGCCAGCGGATTGATTCTCTTCAATTTCTTGAATTATCTCATCGGATGAAAACACGGATGCATCAGAATGAAGTGAAGCGATGATGCTGGTATTTTTCCCCGCTAATTTCATCAATTTCTTGCGAACTTTAGAATCGATATCAATCTCTAGATCTACCCAACTTACACCACTTGTTATCGCCTTGGTTAGAACTTCAATTCGTTCTTCTTCCGTACCTGGGAAATAACCATCTTGACGGTCGGGTCGACAGGTCATAATAACTGGCAATTCGATACCGGTTTTGAATGAAATAATTGCTGAATCAAGATCTACTGAATCCATGGATTGAGGAGTGAATTCTGGAGCGACATAAACTGGACGAGGACGAGGATTTCTTAGAGTCGGAACAATTTTCTCAACCGGATCAGGTTGTTGCTTCACTACCCACAACTTATCGAGACGTACTTCGACTAAATCAGCGCCAACAGCAGTTGCTCGAGCTGCATCCTTCAACATCTCGTCGACTGTGCAGCCGGAGAGTGTGACGCAGGTGAGAGGTAGACCCATTCGGCCGAGGCAGAATCGTAGTCTGTTTAATCGTGTCGAGTCAATTGTCCTGAATAAATGAACATGATATCTCCAAAAACTGCTAATTTAGCCATTTCCAAACCCCCAATTAGAAGCATTCAATAACCCTCAACGTCAGCCATTAAGTAGAGTGATTGAGGGTTCCTAAAGGAACCCTCAGCAAAAATGGAGAAGATTAGAATGTCAGATGATTATGACGCCGATAGCATCCAAGTTTTGGAAGGTCTGGAAGCGGTCAGAAAAAGACCTGGGATGTATATCGGAGATCCCAACGACGGCTCAGGTTTACATCATTGTATTTGGGAAGTAGTTGACAATGCAGTAGACGAGCATCTCGCCGGGCAAAATGATTTCGTAGAAGTCAATATCAACGCCGACGGTTCTTTATCTGTGAGAGATTTTGGCAGAGGCATACCCGTTGGTATCCATGATGAGTTTGGTGTTTCTGCAGCAGAGGTCATTATGACAAAGCTGCATGCTGGTGGGAAATTCGATAACGATGCATACAAAGTATCTGGAGGATTGCACGGAGTTGGTGTTTCAGCAGTTAACGCCGTTTCAGAATGGTTGGAGATGACAATCCATCGTGACAACAAAATATACTTCCAAAGATATGAAAAAGGAGTTCCAATGTATGATATAAAAGTTGTAGGAGAATGCCAAGACACTGGGACATTAATCGCCTTCAAGCCAGATTTGGACATATTTCACGAAATCACAGAGTTTGATTTTGATACCATCGACACGCGCCTTAAAGAAACATCATTCCTCAACGCAGGGCTAAAAATTACAATCACCGATGAACGCGGTGAAGAAGAACATGTCAGTGAACATCATTATGAAGGTGGAATCAAAGAATTTGTCCACCAACTAAACATTCGCCGTGTAGCAATGCATAGTGATGTCATACATGTTGAAGGCTTTAGAGAAATAGAACTCGGAGAAGTATTTGTTGAACTTGCATTGCAATGGTCAGATGCATTCAGCGAATCAATTCAGTGTTATACAAACATCATTCGTAATAGGGATGGCGGGACACATTTGAGTGGCCTCAGAGGGGCACTGACTCGTAGTGTAAACAAATATGCAAAAAGCAGAAATTTACTGAAAGGAGACACACTTTCTGGAGAGGATGTTAGAGAGGGATTGACCGCAATCGTCAGCGTAAAGCATCCTGATCCATCTTTTTCATCACAGACTAAAGACAAATTGGTTAGCAGTGAAGTAGCAGGTATTGTCGATTCAATTGTTTATGAGAAGTTAAGTGATTTTTTCGAAGAAAACCCTTCCACCGCCAAGCAAATAGTTGAGAAAGGTTTACTGGCCAGTAAAGCGAGAGAGGCTGCTAGAAAGGCAAGAGACTTAACACGCCGTAAAGGCGTACTAGAAGGTGGCGGCCTTCCTGGGAAATTAGCCGATTGCCAATCAAGAAATCCAGCTGAATGTGAAATATATCTTGTCGAAGGTGATTCAGCGGGTGGTTCTGCAAAGACCGGCCGCGATAGAAGAATCCAAGCGATACTACCGTTGCGTGGAAAAATCCTCAATGTGGAACGTCAAAGGAGAAATTTGGTAAAGGTATTCCAAAACAATGAGATTCAAACCATGATTCGGGCTTTTGGCGCCGGCGTTGGAAACAATCCCGAGGAAGAGGGCGCCTTTAACACAGAGAAGATGCGCTATTCAAGAATAATCATTATGACTGACGCAGATATTGATGGTGCCCACATTAGGACGCTAATGATGACCTTCCTATGGAGGTTCATGCGCCCTGCAATAACCGGTGGCCACGTATTTATCGCTCAACCCCCATTATATCAAGTGTCTAAAGGACGTATTAGCAAGTATGCATTTTCTGAAAGCGAGAGAGATGAACTAATCACAGAACTGAGGGCAGGTAACCCCGCTGCAAAAATTGGGATACAACGGTACAAAGGTCTTGGTGAAATGAATCCAGACCAACTATGGGACACGACAATGAATCCCGAGACTAGAACTATGTTGAAAGTTACAGTACAAGATGCAGAAGCATCAGATCGCATGTTTGAAATCTTGATGGGTGAAGATGTCCCTGATAGAAGGGCCTTCATCGAAAAGTACGCAAAGGAGGTGACCAACCTTGACATCTGAAATACCCGAAGAAGACCAAGAAACGACCGAAGAAGACCCAATAATAATTGGTAATATTCTCAATCAACCAATTGATGAAGAGATGAAAACTTCGTATATCAATTATGCGATGTCGGTCATCATTGGCAGAGCATTACCAGATGCCAGAGATGGATTAAAACCGGTTCATCGAAGGGTTCTATATGGTATGTTTGAGGGCGGCCATACATCTGAAAAGAAGTTCAGTAAATCTGCACGTTCGGTCGGAGAAGTAATGGGTAAATACCACCCCCATGGAGACCAATCAATCTATGATACAATGGTTAGGATGGCGCAAGATTTTTCCCTGCGTTACCCACTTGTTGATGGGCAAGGTAATTTCGGCTCAATAGATGGAGATCCACCCGCTGCAATGCGATACACAGAGAGTCGCCTTGACCGAATTGCGAAACATATGTTAGAAGATATTGATAAGAAAACAGTTGATTTCCAACCGAATTTCGATGATTCTGAGCAAGAACCAACAGTATTGCCTTCACGGCTGCCAAACCTTCTATTGAATGGAAGCGATGGTATTGCTGTGGGAATGGCAACAAAAATACCCCCTCATAATTTGACAGAAGTCGCTGCTGCGGTAGACTTGCACGTCAACCGAATCATGGAAGATAATGGTGACTTATCCACAATGCCAAATATTTCAATCAATGAATATATGGAGCATGTTAAAGGGCCTGATTTCCCAACGGGAGCAAGTATTCATGGAATAGATGGAATCTACGACATGTATTCTTCAGGCAAAGGTAGATTCCATGTACGTTCAAGGTGCGAAGTACAAGATGATTCCAAAGGAAAGAGAGTGATAATCACTGAAATTCCATATCAGGTAAAGAAGGCGGATATGCTTGTACATATCGCTGATTTAGTCAGTAAGGGAACTGTTATCGGAATACGTGACATTAGGGATGAATCCAGTAAGGAAGGCATTAGAGTTGTTATTGAAGTAAAGAATAACGCCGATCCCCATGCAGTGTTAAATCAACTATTCAAATCGAGTCGCCTACAAGAATCATACTCTGCAAATATGATGGCTATTCTTGACGGTCGTCCAGTGTTAATGACTTTACCAAGAATGATTCACACCTATGTTAAGCATAGAGAAAATGTGATTGAGAGAAGAGCGATTTTTGATTGTCAAAAAGCAGAAGCAAGAGCTCATATTTTAGAAGGCTTGGTCAAGGCACAAGATAGAATCGATGATGTGGTCAAGGTTGGAAAAGCGAGTTCAAGCCGCGAACAATTTGAATCCGTATTACGCGGTGATGAAACAATGTCTAGTATTGCTAAATTCACATTTACAGAACCTCAAGCAAAAGCAATTGCTGAAAGAAGATTGTACCAATTGAGTAGATTGGATGTTGAAAAGGTTCAAAACGAATTTGATGATTTACAAGTGAAAATTGCAGATTTGACAGATATCATTTCATCTCAAACACGTCGTTTTAGCATACTGTTGCAAGAATTATCAGAAGTTGGTGAGCGACATGGAGATGAGCGTCGAACCCACATCGACCCAAGTCCGCTTTCGATGGAAAGGGAGGATTTGGTAGCAGAACGAGCGTTGGTTATTTCCCTCACTCAGGACAATTACATTCGCCATTTACCAGTCGAAGGATTCCGCGTACAAAACCGCGGAGGAAAGGGCTTGAAAGGCGTAGCAACCAAAGATGAAGATGCCCCGTCGGCTATCATAACCTGTTTCTCAAAAGATAGGCTACTAATATTCACTGACAAGGGGCGCGTCTACGGACTCCGCGCATGGGAAACACCTCAAGCTAGCAGGCACGGCCGTGGAACTCATATTCGTAACCTTTTGAATGGAATTAGAGATGATGAAAGTGTTATTTCCATCCTTCCTATGAGCAAGGAACTTATTGAAGATCCAGATGGAAATTTCTTGATATTTGCTACCGCTAAGGGTAGAATCAAGCGTAGCAAACTCATTGATTATGTGAAAATCAATAAAAACGGAAAGTACGCTCTGAAATTTGCTGCGGGCCAAGATGACTCACTCGTATCGGTTCGTTCAGCGATGGAAGATGACCATGTTGTCTTAGTTTCAGCCGGCGGAAATGCTTGCAGATTCAAGCCAGCTGATGTCAAATCTCGAGTCGACCCAGTAAGTGGAGATTTGATTTCCACACATACTGTTCGTGTCCAAGGACGGGTCAGCCAAGGAGTTAGAGGGATGTCCCTTAGAAAATCTGACAGCGTCATCGGAATGATTGTTTCAGATGATTTTGACACCAGCGTCTTGACAATTTCAAAATTCGGAATGGCGAAGAGAACTAGACTTGGTTCAGGTGAAATGATTTCTGCAATCGATAAAGATGGAAATGAAATTGTCGATGACGATGGTGAAATCATCACAGATCGAGATGGATATCGTAAGACAAACAGAGGCACAAAAGGAGTCAAAACCATGTCGCTGCGAGACAAAGATGAAATTGTCAGCGTTAGACAAATCCCTGATTTGGAAGACCAATTATTCATCCTAACCAAGACTGGGATGATGATTAGATTAGCTGCAGCTCAGACTAAAGAAACCAGAGGGAAGGTCACCAAAGGAACTCGAATTATGGAGCTTCGTAATGCAGACAAAACCGGCCATGTTGATGAAATTATTTTCGTCGCCCGACTTCCAGCAGAATTACTAGAAGATGATAAAACTCTCGAATCTGATGAAGAAGAAGAGTGAAGTCTACCGTTTCGCTTAAGCGAGAATCGCGGGTGGGCGGGTCACTGCGGCAGTCGCATAGCCTGGCCATTGCGCTGGATTGCTAATCCAGTGGTGTTTCACCTCGGGAGTTCGAATCTCCCCTGCCGCGCCATCTATCCCATTCCTAAGCAGCGACTAAACAAGCAAACTTATTCTCATATTGTGGCTTAGATAAGTCGTGAATACGCCCACTTGGCTCACCCCCCTTCTCACAAATATACTTCTGTTGGCCATTTTTATCGCCATTCTCTTCGGAATTATTTGGATTATGAAATTCCTTAGATTGAAGCCTTCAAATGATCGGAGTTGGGTAAACGACAATGCACACACTGCTAGAGTTGAATTTGATGGAGATCAAGTAACAATTATTAATTTACGAGATTTTAACTGGCGAACGACTCGAGATTATGACGAAAAATGGATTGTTGAGTCGTTCGACCTCTGCGCTGTCAAAAAAATTTGGCTAGTGCTAGAATATTTTGAACCAAAATATCCCCAAATGGCTCATACCATCCTTTCATTCGAGTTTGAAGATGGTAGAAGAATTGCCTGTTCAATCGAGGTTAGAAGAGAAAAAGGAGAAAAATATCATCCAATTAATGGTTTATTCAGAGAGTATGAATTAATCTATGTATGGGCGAAAGAGGAAGATATTATCGGCGTACGTAGCCGCTGTCGATCAAAATCTGTGACACATTTATTCGAAGGTGTTGTCCTAGGAGAAAACAATCATCGAAACCTCTTAGAATCATACTTGAATAGAACCAATAAACTCGCAGAATCACCAGAGTGGTACAATACCCTAACCAATACCTGTACGACTAATATAGTTCAACATGTTAACGAGGTTTATCCCAAGCGAGTTCCCGGATTTATCTCCGTTCTAATGCCTGGGCTGAGTCCGAAAATGCTAGCGAAACAGAATTTAATTGTATTAAATGGAACTTTGGAAGAAACGCTTCTTCATAGTAAAATTGATGATAGAGCCGCATTGTGGGATGAGACTTCAGATTTTGGTAATTTTATTCGCAATGTGGATGCTTGAAGCGAGGATTCAACATATATGGCTCGATGCCGAGTTGTGTTAAGCATCGAGCCGATTTCACCGAGTGGTGAATTCTTCTATTCTCTACCACCTTCGAAAAGTCATATGATTAGATTTATGGCGATGGCAGCACAAGGAAAAAAAACACTGAAAATTGAAATCGATAGTGAGCCGGGAGAAGATATTCACTCGATGGCGAATTGCTTGGAAAAGATGGGTGTGGAAATTGAGAGGGGGGTCACAGAATGGTTGATTCAACCACCAAAAGGTGGTTTAACCGTTCCTGATTCTACATTGAATTGTGGAAATTCAGGCACAGTTGCTAGAATAATGACTGCTATTGCAGCTTGTTTCGATGAAGAAATTACCATTGATGGCGATGAATCTCTTAGATTACGAGAATGCCCTGAATTGACTTTCGCTTTACGTGAACTAGGTGCTGAAGTTTCATCTACAAATTTACCTTGTACGGTCTGCGGACCGATTTCAGGAGGCGAAATTAAGCTTGAGATGGGACGATCAAGCCAGCCGCTAACCGCATTGATTTTCGCCTCACCTAAATTTTCTGAAGAAGTTGTAATCGATTGTATCGGAGAATCGGTAAGCAGGGGTTATCTAGAGATAACAGGACTTACCGCAGGGATTTTCGGAAGTCCTATCACCAAAACGAATGAAAAAATATCGATTAATGGTTTTGACCCGAGTGGCCCTGAATCATTGGGGATACCTCCTGAATTGAGCCTATATCCGATGGGGATATTGTGTGCAGAATTGCACCATGAGCTTGATGTCCAAATGGAAATATATCCCTATGACCAATCGATGATTGACTCTTTTGACCTACTCACACATTTAGATGGAGGTGAGTTAAATCTACAACATGCCAGTGACATTATTTCCCCTGCTGCTGCATTTTTAGCTCTAAAAAATGGTGGAAAACTTACAGATGTTGCTCATGCTCGTGGCAAAGAATCAAATCGAATATTGAAAACTGTTGAATTGCTAAATAAATTCGGGCTGTTTTGTAAATCGACCGCTGATGGATTAGTTATCGCAGGGGGACAGCGACCGAAGCGACCGACGGAGCCGGTTGAAACACATGGAGACCATCGTTTAGCGATGACCGCTGTACTGCTAGCCACTTCATGCGGAGGAGAAATTAACAATCCAGAAGTATCTGCAGTCACACATCCGGAATTTTTAGGCCAGATTGGAGTCTTGTCATCATTGTGATAGGGAACATTAGCCATGACGACCGAAATGCTTGTCGAGATGATCTAAACTCAATCGTAGAATTGTAGGGCGGCCATGAACACAAGCCCAAGGATTCGCTACCGTTCTCATATCAGCGAGCAGGCGCCTCATCTCTGCAAGATTGAGTTTTTGATTTGCCTTCACAGCACCCCTACAAGAGCGCATAAAAGCAACTTTGTCGCGTAGATTCTCTACTGCATCAACTCCACTAGATTCTGGTCGGCTGGAAATTTCAATCAACAAATCGTGGACAAAATCCTCAACTGAATTCTTTCCAATGAGTACTTCGGGCAGTGAATGAATTACCAAACCTTTCGCCGATTCACTGAAAGAAATCCCCAATTCAGTAAGTCGAGCAGATTGAGAACGAGCGGCGGCGGCCTCACGTGCTCCTAAAGAAATATGTAGAGGTGTAACCAATTGTTGGCCATCCCAACTTACCATTTGCGAGCGCAATCGTTCATAGCGAATGCGCTCGTGTAAAGCATGCTGATCAATGATGAATAATTCATCATCACCTTCTGCTAAAATGTAAGAATCAGCAAACTGCCCCAATGGAATCATTTCGGGCAGTTCGGGAATCACCGCTGACTCAGGAGCCGGCTCATCCAGTGGTGAACTCATTTCTCCGAGAGCGGATAGGCGATGTAAAGTCCTCTCTTCAGATGAAAGTGAAGAGGTGATTGGAGTGGGATTTAATCCAGGTAAAGTAGATTGTTCAGTTTGCATTTCGACCGGTTGGCGTAGGGTTGCTGCAGGTGTTTTTTCAACAGCATGTCGTAGAGAGCTGAAATGGGTTTGAGTCGTTTCATGAGGGATTGCTTCAGCCCAACTTGGTCGGATTTCATCAGTGATTTTCTCTTCAATTTTTTCTTCATCTATGCCTTCTAATATCGTATTTTCAGCAGCTTCTGGTTGTGTCGCAACTTTGCTCAATGTATGCTTTATCGCACGCTCTAATCTCTCCAATACCCGCCACGAATTTCGCAGTCGCACCTCTCTTTTTGTTGGATGCACATTGACATCAACCTCGTCGGCTGGCAAATTAAGTGAAAGTACTCCGATTGGATGCCGGCCTACCATCAAGCGACTATGATACCCTCTACGAACGGCTTGCAAAAATGGACCGGGTGAAACCGGTCGGCCGTTAACAATAACATGAATGTCGTCCGAGCGTGAACGGGTCAATCCAGGTGGTGAAAGCCACCCAGTCCAGCGTTCTTCACCGGGTGCCTGGCTATCGACAGATGAGGATTCAAGCTCGATTAATTTCGCTGAAGTAGCTCCGAATAAATCGTAAAGCCGATCTTCCATTTCAGCACTAGGTGGACAATCAAGAACGGTTCTACCATCGACTTCGATGATTATTCCAGCACCTGGTTCACTCAATGCCAATGAAATTCCTACATCGATAATTGCAGCCGTTTCTGTAGCTGGACGGCGTTGAAATGAAAGCCTGGCTGGAACTTTTTTGAAGAGATTAACGACATCGATTCGAGTACCAGGAGCAATTCCAGCAGGCTCGGTAGAACTGATGATACCATTATCGACAATAATTGAGTTTCCAACCGAACCGGAGGGGCGGCTGGAAACTGTAAGTTCACTAACAGAGCCGATTGAGGCTAAGGCTTCTCCACGGAATCCTTTAGTCATAATTTTCGCTAAATCTTCAGGTCCTGATAATTTGCTCGTCGCATGACGAGTGATCGCTAAATTCAATTCATCAACTGGGATTCCGTGACCATCATCAATTACTGTGATTCTGTCGAATCCGCCACGAGTGATTTCAACACGGATTCGATGCGCACCTGCATCAATAGAATTTTCGACTAATTCTTTCACAACTTGTGCAGGGCGCTCGACGACCTCACCAGCAGCGATTTGGCCGATGGTGATATCGTCCAATTGCTGAATTTCCGATCGTGTAAGTTCAAGCTCGGCCAATTTCAGTCCTCCAAATGTTTGGATTGCTCGGTATTTTCGAGAGCATTTCTCATGGCGTAGAGAGCCTCAAGAGCATCGCGTGGGCTAAGCGAATCTGGATTCAAAGTGCGTAAGCGTTCAGCAATTTCTTGCAAAATTGGGTCATCTCGGATAATTATTTCAGGTTTTTGAACCTCACTTGATTCAATATTTTCTGAATCTGAAAACGATGCAGGAGAAGAAAGCATCCAGCCATATAGGCTCGACTGACCTTCAGGACGTGAATCGGGAGAATCACTAGAGCCTGCTTTGGCACCTCTAGCCTGACCTTCGAGGAATATTAGCAAATCACGTGCACGCTCGACAACGCCACTCGGTAAACCCGCTAATGCAGCGACTTGAACCCCATAGGAATCATCGCAAGGGCCATCTGAAATCGTGTGTAAAAAGTGAATTTCACCGTTGACATCGGCGACTTGGACATGGATATTTCGTAAATTACTCAATTCTGCTTCGAGTCCGACCAATTGATGGTAATGAGTTGCAAAAAGTGTTCTCGCACCCAATCTGCTGCAGATATCCTCCGTAACAGACCAGGCTATCGCTAAACCATCGAAAGTCGAGGTCCCACGACCTATTTCGTCGAGCAAAATTAGGCTACGATCGGTTGCTCGACGCAAAATGTGAGCAACCTCGATCATTTCCATCATGAAAGTTGAACGCCCACGACGAAGATCATCGTGCGCTCCGACGCGTGTGAAAATACGGTCAATTAAACCAATTTTGGCTTTATCTGCTGGTACATAAGAGCCGGCTTGCGCCAGAATCGCAATCAATGCATTCTGGCGTAAATATGTCGATTTACCACCCATATTTGGGCCAGTGAGTAATAGGAATCGACGTTTTTTATCGAAAGTGATGTCATTAGGAACAAACCTTCCATCTGTTTCGAGAACAGGATGTCTTCCACCGATAATTTCCATTCTGACATCATCGGTAACCTCTGGACGTGTCCAAGAATTTTTTCGCGCATGGAAGGCAAAAGAAGCAACTACATCAGCGGTGGAGACCTTTCTTGCTAACTCTGCTAAGGCTGGAGAATGGTTGGCTACTTCAGCCCTCAGTTGCACGAATAATTCGTTTTCAAGTGCCTTAGATCGGTCATCAGCTGTGAGAATTATCTCTTCCCATTCACCTAATTCATCAGTTGTAAATCGCTCGGCATTAGTCATCGTTTGACGACGTCGATACTCCTCAGGTACCTTATCGATATGAGTTTTAGTAATCTCAATAAAAAAGCCAAATTGTCGATTATGTTTTATCTTCAAACTGGGGATATCAAGACGTTCACGCTCCTGAGTTTCATAACCCTTCAACCAGGTTGTACCTTCTCCAGCTTTTTGCCTTAAATCATCGAGTTTTTCATCAATACCTACGCGAATAATCCCTCCATCTCTAATGGTTGGTGGTGGTTCATCGACGACACTAGATGAAATGTGGTGCATTATCGGTTCGAGGCTTGTCATACCTTCAGCACATTCGTTTAATAAATCCGAATTCCCTTCACTCAATAAGGATTGAAGTTTTTCCATTCGTGCCAAACAATCAGCAACTGCAACAAGATCTCTAGCATTTGCTCGGCCATAAGCTAAGCGGGTTGCTAATCGCTCCAAATCCCTCATTGATTTCAGAGTTTCACGAATTGAATCGAGCCGCCGCGGAGCCTTCACAAGATTTGCAACCGCAGAGTGGCGGGATGCGATTTGCTCACGACTCGTCAATGGTCGCATCACCCATTCTTTGAGGAGGCGGCGACCCATCCATGTTCGCGTAGAATCAATAGATTGAAGCAATGATCCTTCTTTTTCACCAACTAGAGTATGGCTCAATTCGAGATTCCGTAATGTTGTCTGATCGAGAACCATATGACCTTCATCTGCATCTAAGTGAACCTCGCGTAACGGAACCACATCGATAAGATGCAGGCGAGCAACATAACTTGCTGCAAGTCCGCACGCCTGTAATCCAAGTGGCTTTGAATCTAAATCGACCGAGCCTAAATCAGAGACTTTGAGATGCTCGCGAACAGCCTGAAGACGCTGTTCAATATCAGCTTCATGAATGCTCAAAATTACGCGATCCAAATCTGCTAACAAACCTGAAATTTGCTCGCTTTCAGCATCTTTACGGCCGACTACAATTTCACTGGGGGACCAACGCTGTAATTCATCCTTAACACGCTCCCAGCGACCGGGGCCTGTATGCTCTTGCACCCATGAACGGCCAGTCGAAGAATCCAACAGCGCCAAGCCTACCGAATCTCCCTTTGGTGCTATTGCAGCAAGTAAACTGGAACCATCTTCGCCAATCAAATTCTCTTCATAGAGTGAGCCAGGTGTATAAACACGAGTGACAACCCGTTCAAGAATTTTCGAACCGGGGCGAAGTTCATCTTCTTGCTCGCAAAGAGTAACCTTGTGCCCGGCTCTAAGCATCGCTTGCAGATAGCCTTCAACTGAATGCCATGGCACACCAGCCATCGGCACAGGATTATCCGATTTCTTATCTCGACTAGTTAGTGTAATTCCTAATACATCTGCCGCTAATACTGCATCGTCGTGAAACATCTCATAGAAATCTCCCATCCTGAAAAATAGCACAGTATCGGGGTGCTGAGCCTTGATTTCGGAGAATTGATCGAGCATACCCCGCTTTGACATCTCACCTCACCTCCATCGCTTACGCTGCGCGTAGATATACTCACAGCGCAGGCGGTGCATAAGACCTACTACCATCTTTGCAAGCCGGCACTGAAAAGTCGATTACAATCGGTATAATTTACTTTGATGGTTCGGGAGCATCTGAGGAGAGAGAGATGTCGGCAGAGAAGCAGTACAAAACTCACGCACTGATGATGCTCGTCGCCCTGATTTGGGGTCTATCTTGGCCGGTCGGCAAAATGCTAGCCCTTGGTTTACCGCCGATGACCGGCGCTTGGATGCGATATGTTTTGACGATGATTATTTTCTATTCCTGGTTCGCTTATCAGGCCGCTAATGGCGAGTCGGTTCAATGGTTTACTCGTGATAAAAAGTCCTTGAAAACAGTGACAATTCTTGCGCTCACCGGCGTTTTAGGATACCAATTATTTTTCATGCACGGTGTATATTACACCGCAGCTAGCGATGCATCGCTAATCATCACATTCAACCCCATCTTCACAGTATTACTCGCAGCCCCTCTCCTCGGTCAAAAAATATCGGCAAAAATGTTGGTAGGCTTAGCCTGCGGCTTTATTGGAGTGGCGATTGTAACGGGTTGGAGTCCAAATACTCATATCGAATTCGCCGATAGGGTTCTTGGCGATATTTTGATTATGCTCGCTGCATTATCTTGGGCGATGACAACCAACATGACTAGGAGAATGATGGAGCAAAGAGGAGGTGAAGGACCTTCGACATCTCTTCAAATTGTAGTTTGGTATTCATTGATAGGCACCGTGTTGTTGACTCCTCTTGCTATATACGAAACATGGCAATTTGGTTTACCTGACCCTACAATACAGGACTGGTACGCTATTTTCTATCTTGGAGCTCTCTCGACAGTTCTGGCATATTATTGGTTTGTGAAAGGGATCGAGAAATTAGGTGCAACCTCCGCTGCTTCCTACGTTTTCGTGGTTCCAGTTTTTGGAGTTCTGAGCAGCTGGTGGTTGCTCGATGAAAAAATTGGGATTTCTTTGGTAATCGGCTTCATCTTAATCGTTGCAGGCGTAAAGGTCGTAAGGGCGGAGAGTGAGCGGCTCAGAACCACTTGATTCCCCACCTAAGGTGGCTCACTCAGAATTATATACGGCAGGCAGGTCGGCCGAGTCCGAGGTAATTCAGATGGCACGCAAGCCGGCAAAGATGTACCGCCAAATTAAGGGTCAGGCATTTACTCGACGTCAGTACACCGGTGGTGTGCCAAATAACCGAATTCTTCGTTATTTTATGGGTAATAGAGTCAAGGCTGAAGCAGGAGAATTTCCAGTTCGCCTTGAGTTAACCGCAGATAACCCATGTCAAATTAGAGACTCGGCTCTAGAGGCAGCACGTCAGGTTGCAAACGCGACCATCAGAACTGCTGCTGGTGAGCAATATGCACTTCGAATGCACACCTACCCTCACCAAATTTTGCGAGAAAATAAGCAAGCGACCGGTGCTGGAGCAGACCGTGTTTCACAAGGTATGCGTCTTTCCTTTGGGAAAAATGTCGGAACCGCAGCTCGTGTTCAACGAAACCAAGTAGTGGTTTCGATTGTCACTCAACCTGAATTCTATGTTCAAGCACGTGATGCACTTCGTAAGGCAACTTGTAAATTCCCTACCCCTTGTACAATCCATGTGGCGGAAGGAACTGAACACTTACGAGCAAAGGGCCTAATCTGAGAGTGGTCGGGAATGACTCCCGGCGACCCACTATCAATCTTGCAAGATTCACTTCGTGGGTCGCCAATAATTTGGAAAGGAGATTATCCTTACTTCATCCATCCGATTTCTGATGGAATACCTAGGATGGATGCCGATGTATTACGTGCAACTCGCGATTTGATTGTTGCTAGCGTAGATTGGTCAGAAGTTGATTTGATTGTAACAGTTGAAGCGATGGGTTTGCCACTTCTGGCTGCAGTCGGTGATGCGACTGGAAAGCCGACTGTTGTCATCCGCAAGCGCTCGTATGGAATGGAGGGTGAAGTGGAGGTAAACGTCGCTACTGGTTACTCTCAATCCACCGTTTACATCAATGATATTCACCCAGGTGACCGGATTGTTATCGTCGATGATGTAATCTCTACTGGTGGAACTTTAGAGCCTTTGTTAGAGAAATTAGAAGAGATGGGAGTCATCCTGAAGGATGTTGTAATCGCCATCGAGAAGGGCGAAGGACGAGAGCGATTGAATCGCGAGCGCCCGGAGTGGCCTGTTCGCTCCCTTGCACGCATCGATATCATTGATGGTAAGGTCGATATTCTCGAGTAATCTTTTGTTTTCTACACTCTTATCCACAAATCACCAATAGCAGCAACAACGGGAATACTTGTTTGTTTAAATCCCAAGCCACGTCGGTAGTAGATAATGGCAGATATGGAATTTGGATTACACACCTTCGGCGATGCCACAAATGGGTCTTCGAATCAGTTGCTTGATGATGCCCAGGTTCTAAGAAATGTGCTCGAACAGGCAGTACTAGCAGACAGTCTAGGAGTAGATTGCTTTGGAGTGGGAGAACATCACCGAGAGGATTTCGTGATCTCAGCGCCGGAGACTATGCTCGCTGGAATCGCTACAAGGACTGAAAAAATTAGACTTAATTCCGCCGTTACTGTGCTCAGCACTGATGACCCAGTGAGAGTGTATCAGCGCTTCGCTACCATAGATGCTCTCTCGAACGGGAGGGCTGAACCAATTCTCGGAAGGGGGTCTTTCACCGAGTCGTACCCCCTGTTCGGATTCGAACTCAAAGACTATGATGAATTATTCGAAGATAGATTACAAATTTTCTCCCAATTGAGAGATGGTGCCCCGGTTACATGGCAAGGACGCACGCGCTCACCTCTTCAGAATCAAGTTGTCTATCCCAGACTTGAACGACCTCAAATGAAATCATGGGTAGGAGTCGGAGGTAGTCAGGAGTCGGTCATCCGAGCCGCCAGATATGATTTTCCGTTAATGCTCGCTATCATAGGTGGCTCGCCTACTCGGTTCACCTCTTTCATCGACCAATATCAAAACTCCCGAAAGCAGTTCAATCTACCTGTAGGCGAGGTGGCGATTCACTGCCCAGGACATATTGCAGAGACCGATGAAAAGGCGAAACAGACAGTCTGGCCACACCTACAAGGGATGTATGCCAAGATTGGACGTGAGAGAGGTTGGCCACCAATGAGATATGATCAATTCCAGTTCGGAACTAGTCCAGATGGTGCAATGTTCATCGGTTCTCCTGATACAGTAGCAAGAAAAATTGTAGATGTCACCAATCTACTGGGAGTTGATAGATTCGACATGAAATATAGCAACGGCACAATGCCTCATGAAGATTGTATGGATTCAATCAAACTCTTTGCCACCGAGGTGATTCCACGTGTGCGAGAACTCCGCGAAGAATGATTTGGGATGAAAGCACATCGCATTTCAGATGCAACCGCTCAAATACGGGTCCTCGGACGGCGGGTCGGTCATAACCATGGATATGGAACGTCATGATTTCCAGCTCGATGATTTAGTCGAGAGAATCAAAGAGAATGACCACCGTCTCGTGGCACTTCAGGTCCCAGAAGGCTTGAAGATGCAAGCCCTCGAAATGATGGATGCAATCGAAAATGATTCGGCAGCAAAGGTAGTTTTAGCCGCCGACCCATGTTATGGGGCATGTGATTTAGTACACGATAAGATGCGTATGATGGGTGTGGAGTTAGTGGCTCATATGGGACACAGTGCAATGAATATCGATTCTGGTATGCCAACTCATTTCATTCCCGTAACCTACGATGGAGACCCTGAAATCGACCCTGTATTACCAATTCTAGCTCGTCATAAAGCGATTGCAGAAGCGCGAATCGTCGAAGCAGAATCACCTATCGACCTCAGCGATGAAGCAGCACGCGAGCGTTTCGTAGATGCGGTTGGAAGAGTATCTCCACTTACCGGAACAAAGTTAGGATTGGTTGGCTCGATTCAACACTTGCACCTATTGGAGGAATACAAGTTGCGGTTCGAAGCAGCAGGATTTGAAGTCACAATTCCAACAGGCGGCGCTCGTCTAACATTTCCAGGGCAGGTATTAGGCTGCAATTATTCGGGTGATGACCCATCAATTGGCCACTATCTTTTCCTCGGCTCAGGAGATTTTCATCCGATTGGTTTGGTTTTACATACCGGTAAACCACTGGCACTGCTCGATCCTTACGATGGTGGGGCGAGTGAAATGTCATTCGAAAGAATCGAGCGAATTTTACGTCAGCGAATGGGATTGATTTTCAGCATCGATGACGCAAAGACTTTTGGAATTTTGATTGGCGAGAAGCCAGGACAAATGCGTCGTAATTTAGCGATTCGAATGAAGAAGCTTCTCGAAAAACATGGCAAGAAAGGATATCTTTTGGCTCTCGACCATGTCGGCCCAGACCTAATCGATTTCTATCCTGTCGATGCTTTCGTCAACACCGCTTGCCCACGCATCGCTATCGATGACGCGGTGAAATATGCTAAGCCATTAATTACGCCGTTTGAACTTGAGGTCGCCCTTGGTGAAAAGCAATGGGAGAACGGCTACCAATTCGATGAAATCCCATGATATATTATCCGTTTTCTCCATTTCGAATTTTAGGGAATTTGATTCAATGACCCCGCGCGCGTGCACAGAGGCGTGTATACGCGCGCGCTGCAGCAAATATCTCTAATAACGGCGAGAGCACGACTACAATGAATGGCAGGATACCTCGACCGCATCGGCGCTGGCAAAATCCTTCGGGATAAAGCACCTTTTTCTTTCGATTGGACGCCGCCAGCTTTGGTCAGTCGAGACGACGAGTTGGAAGAACTCGCCGGTTTGTTTTCACATATCGGCAGTAATGGTTCCAGTGGGAGAGCAATCATCACCGGCCCTGTTGGAACTGGAAAAACGATTTTGACAAGAAAATTTGGTGAAGATTTGCACCGACATTTACACGAGGTTCGTAAAATCACACTTGCCCATGTAAATTGTAGGAACCATCCCTCTGCATCCCAAGTACTGCAACAAATTGCTATATCTCTCGATTCTGGACATCCAGAGCGCGGACTGAGTTCTGGCGAAATTATTCAATCAATTCGCAGAAATCTGCTCGCGCACAATTTGCATCTATTACTTGTACTAGATGAGGTTGATGTGCTAATTCGTCGTGATAATTCAGACCTCATTTACAAGCTTCTTCGAATCGATGAAGGCAAGGAACACCAAGGGTCAATCTCACTTATTCTCGTCAGCCAAGACTCAACTCTGTTAACGTTATTCGAGCCAGCAATAATTTCACGGCTTGGTGCCAGTAATCTTCTCGAATTGGCGCCATATGATCAATCTGGACTCTCGGCTATCGCTCGTCAACGTGCCGACGCAGCTTGTATCACCGGCACGGTTGGTGAAGAAGTTCTGACAAGAATCGGCGCGCTTGCTTCTGGCAGTGGAGATGCGCGTATTGCCATCGAGCTACTCGATGCCGCCGTTCGCCGCGCCGAAAAAGCAGGTCGTGGAGAGATCACTATCGCGGATGTTTTGCCTAGTACACTTCGTTCTGCCTCACTCGAGCCGAGTCAGGTCGATTCACTTTCAAAAGATCAAAAATTAATCATGCTCGGCCTATGCAGACGGTTGAAAAAATCTGGTGAGATAACGAGTGGTGATGCAGGGAAATTATACGCATTAGTATGTGAGGAATTTGAAGTAAAACAACGAAGTTATACGACATTCTGGAAACACCTGAAGTTTCTTGAAAGTGAGGGATTAATTGAAACACGCAAGGCAAAATCAACAGTGGGAAGAGGGCGAACAACTCACATTACGATGAACAGCATTGCACCCGCTAATCTAGAAAGTAGAATTGAGAAAGATTTGCAACGAGGGATATAAGCCCCTAAGGGGCTTCCGAACCGCTCTTATAGGGGTCGTATCTCGGGATGCCGTCCAAGGTGACTAACATGGCAGGAGAACAAGCCTTCAAGGCAGTAATCAACGATACGAACCCGACCGCGGGTGGTCGAGCGTTTTCAGTAGAAATTACAGGTTCAAACTACAATCATTTCCTCGGAAAGAAGATTGGCGATAACGTCGATGGAATGTTTATCGGAGAAGGAGACCAATCACTTTCCGGATACAAATTGGAGATTACCGGCGGCTCGGATAAGACAGGTCGCCCAATGCGCGCAGATCTCGCTGGTGGTAACATCAAGTCTGTTTTGATAACAGCTGGCGTTGGTTACAAAGGTAAGAAATACGTAAGGAAAAATTCCAAGGTTTACCGATACAAGTACGATGGTCTTCGCCGCCGACGAAATCTCCGTGGTAACACAATCAGCACAGAAACTCGTCAATTGAATCTCAAGATTATCGAATCTGGAAACCGTACTCTCGGCACAATTTTTGGTGTTGAGGAATTTACTCCTGTCGAGTCATCCACCTCCGAAGAGGAGTGAATCGATAGGGGATGATGCTTCTGGCTAAAGCGCAACGACAGCCCGAAGTAAATATCGGAATGGTCGGTCACGTCGACCATGGCAAAACCACTCTCACGCAAGCTCTGTCTGGAACTTGGACCGATACGCACTCCGAAGAGCGTAAGCGTGGAATCAGTATCAAACTCGGTTACGCTGATACTGAATTTTATTCGACAAAAGATGGTGAGTTTTACGCTAAAGGAAAGCATCCTAAAGGTAAGAAAGACGATGCTAAAGAATACCTGCGCACAGTTTCTTTCGTCGATGCTCCAGGACACGAGACACTGATGGCAGTGATGATCTCAGGCGCATCGATTATGGATGGAGCGCTTCTATTGGTTTCAGCTACTGAAACCTGCCCACAACCACAAACCCGAGAGCACCTCGCTGCTCTCGAAATCGCTGGAATTGAGAATATTGTAATCGTTCAAAATAAAATCGATCTCGCTACTAGTGAGAAGGCAAAGCAGAATTACAAACAAATCAAGGCTTTCACAAAAGGGACAATTGCAGAGAATGCTCCAGTAATTCCAGTCTCTGCTCATCACGATGTAAATTTGGATATTTTAATTCAAGCGATTGAAGAAATGATTCCTACACCAGACCGCTCTGAAGAAGAGAATGGTCTGATGTATGTCGCACGCTCTTTTGACACAAATCGACCTGGCACGCGACCAGAAAAGCTGACTGGTGGAATCCTCGGTGGGAGCATCGTCGAAGGATTCTTTTCTGTCGGCGACAAAATTTTGATTGCTCCAGGTCGCCGAATCAAAAAAGGCAACAAATTCCTCTGGGAACCATTGCCAACAGTAATTGAGAGCATCAAGGGCGGAGGCAATGACTTGGAAAGTGCTCATGCAGGTGGACTCTGTGGAATCGCAACACCACTCGACCCTGTTGCAGCCAAGGCGGACGAATTATCGGGCCAGGTTATGGCAAGGGTGGGAGAATTACCCCCAACTTGGGAAAAATTAGGAATCAAACTCGAATTACTCGATAATATGGTCGCATCTGGAGCCGGAGAAGCAGAACCTGTGCGCAATTTACAATCGAATGAAATGTTGATGATTAATTCAGCAACGGCAACTTCTGTTGGAACCGTAACCTCAGTCAAGGGCAAGAAAGCAACCATGGAATTACGCAGACCAATTTGTGCAAAAGAAGGCTCGAGAATCACACTTTCACGCCGTGTCGGAACACGTTGGCGATTGATTGGTCACGGTACCATCTCAGGGTGAATAAAATGGTTAGCGTCCTTATCGACGCCTGCGGTTGGGCTGCATTGATTGATGCAGGATTGAATCTTGATGTTTCGATGCGCGATGTTCTAGGTAAGCCGGATTACATTGTGCTCGACAAAGTTCAGGAAGAACTAGATTCATTAGCGCAGCAACGAAGAGGATTATTGTTGCCGCTTCTCGCCAAACGCGGAAAGCGAATGGAAAATCCGGAAGGAATTCGACATACGGATTTGATGCTAATCGAACTTTCACGGAAAAATCGATGGCCCGTTTTGACTGTTGATCGACGATTGAAAGAGCGATTAATCGAAAATGGTGGCTCATATATCGAAGTCACTTCGAGACGAATTTTGAGACATGTTGAAAATTAACATTAGTGGCCTCATTGGATACTGAGAAGAATCAAGGTAGAGTGAATAATCTGTCATCGCCATGACCGTCCATCAATCCGATGCGCACGGCCGCATCTATCCATGCATGGGCGTAATTTATTGCTCCGAATGCACGAACTAAATCTCCTTCCTCCATGAAATGACGTGCATCGGATTGGTAATCATCACACATCCTCATCATCGAGGCAAGGCGAGTTGCATCCTCATCGCTTTGAGTGCTAGGTGTTGCCTTCGCTCTAGCTTCCGCAGTCAGTGCGAGATAACTCTCAATTTTTTCACGTGTAACTATTGAACCATCATCCGACATCATTTCACCTCATTTTTGATCTAACTCATTCCGGCTGTAGCAGAAATTGCTGTGGCGGCCGCACCGCTGAGTTTGAAAAATCGGGTGCGGCCTTGCTTTCGAACGGAAAGTATGCCAGCTTTTTGCAAGCCATTGTAAATTTGTGACAAGCGCGGTCGACCAACTTCCAAACGCGCTTGTAATTCATTATCGGAAGGAGAAATTTCACGCACAGATGCAGCTTCGAGAACCATTCTCTCAGAATCAGATAGTGTGTGGAATTTTTGCGGATTGAGAGGGAGGTCGTCATCCCAAAGTGGGGCGAATGATAGAGGAGTCTGTACAGTTTGTCTTGGTTGTTCGATAACTCCGAACGGCAACTGAATCGGTTCAAGACGTTCTGGAATTGGTTGAACAGAAGGGAGCAATGGTATTTCAGGAGGGGGAGAAATCGGTTCATCACTGACAATTTCTTCAGTGTAATCTTCTTCGAATTGAGGTGTCTCTTCGATAATTTGCTCTTTTTCAGTTTCCATTTCTTCCTCATATGCCGACTTCAGATTCAAATCAGGTAAAGTATTTCCAAGCGATTGATCGACAAACCATTCAGCACTATCGCTTGAGAATACATGTTCTTCAGCAATTTTCGTGATAGAACGGTCGAGTTTTGCTGGCATTTCATAACTTTCGGGTGGAGATTCAATTTCAAAATGACCCGGGGCTTCTTCGGTTTCAACAGTGTCGAGCGGTCTTTTTTGGTTTGGTGGTGGACTCGGTTGATTCCTAACATGGTCTGCATAGATGATTTCGGTCTCATCTAGTCCCTTCGGCATTTCGTCAGTTGTCTTAGCCAAACGTTTCCTCAAACCTCCAAATGAGCCACCCCCGTATACGCTAGCAGGGGGTTCGGTTCCAGATTGCATGAAAAGCTCGGTTTCTGGTTCAGGAACGTATGGCTCAGGCTCAGGATATTCATTTTCTAGAACTTCGATGCGGGATTCTTCATCATCTTCTTCGGTTTTCGATTCGACTTTAGCATCGTCAATCCAATCAATTTCTGAATTGCCGAAATCATCAGTCCAATCGAGTAGTGTCGATTCATCCGGGGTATTTTCGCTCTCGTCTATATCCCATAGATCATCTGGTTCTTCATCGATAAGCTCTTCTTCAGATTCCTCGGCAGAAGCAGGAGAAAAAGGCTCAGATATTTGCAAATCTTCTTCCTGAGATATTGATTCTGAAACAATTGGCTCAATGATTTGAGTAGGAGGATTGACTACTCTCCATGACATTAATTTAGCCAAGGTGCCCACCCTACCCAAATTTCGTCGTTCATCGACTAAATCACGAAGTAACTTCAGAACATCTCGCGGATTACCCCCCGTATGGTTATGAATTGCTTCTAGCAATATTGGTTTGATGTTCCACATCTCCCTCGATCGCGTCTTTGTTCTGATATTGACCATTTGTTGAATTTCGGCCTTTGAGAATCCTATCAATCGATCGGTGATATCGAATAGATCAATCACCCCATCTCCGAGAGCATTGAGTTGAGAGGGAGTAATCGTGACTATGACGAAGGCGCGAAGACGAGAAAGGGTTGGAGCCATTAAGGGGAGAATTCTCCCAAGATCGATATGAGATGGGTAATCGAATGCGATTATCGGCAATGGACCAGAAATATCATCTAGACTAGAAATTAATTTTTGTGATAATAAATTCATTGAGCTTGGAATTTCAAAATCTCCGAAATGAATAGTCATCTCTTGTAAAATTGATTTAACTGGATCTTGCAACTCTGGATAATATTGAGAGATATAACGCTGAGTAGTTAGAGAAGAAACTGTGTTGACTATCGAAGTCCGTCCAGAACCAGGCTCACCAACTAACAATACCATTCTCGGTGAATGAGAATGAATATGGTCGCGCCACTTTGCTAGCAGAGGTTGGTGGCCAACTAGTTCGTGTGCACGAGAAGCTTCGATGGGGCGACCATCGAATGGGTTTCCCCGGAGAGGAGGTAGTTCGAGTAGATTTACTCCTCGCTCGTCCATATGCGCGTTGCGTAGCGGCGAGTACATAATGTTCACGCTTAATTACGCTTCTACAGGCCAAATTAACGCTTTATTTATTCAGTGGAATTACAATAACGCTAAAATTTTGCTTAATTAAAGGATATTTTGCAATATTATTAACGCAATATTAACGCTTTACAGATGCGTTAACGAAGCGTTAACGGCCATATTAACGCATTATTTGACAATAACCTTGGACTTTATTTCATGCATTCAACCCTTGATTTGGAAAAATACACAAGAATTAATCCAAAGTACCAACTACGCCTCACAGTAAATAATAGCCATTCCATTGGATTCTAGGCCCACTTTGAACAATAGGTTACAATAGTGAGAATCCAAAGAGATTAGAAATGAAATGGTGTGGCAAGGAGCGGTGGAAACATGCCCGTTGACAATAGTCGTTTGAAAGGATTCTACAAACTCTCTGTACCAGAACGAAGAGCTATGCTTGCAGAAATTGCAGAACTTAGTGATGAACAGGTTGCTGCTTGGGAGAATGCAGAACTAGACGAGGGCACTGCCGATCGAATGATTGAGAATGTCATTGGACGTTATTCCCTACCCATTGGAGTCGCTACTAATTTCATTATCGACGACGAACATTACCTAATTCCATTCGTAGTCGAAGAGGCTAGTGTTGTTGCTGCCGCTTCTAACATGGCAAAGAGGTGTCAAGCAAAAGGCGGGTTTACTTCCAATAATACAGACCCAGTTATGATTGGGCAAATTCAAATCGTCGGTTGTGAAAATCCCTCTGACTCTAGAGATGCGATTCTCGCCGCCAAGGATGAATTGATTCAATCATGTAATGATGTTGACCCAATCCTAGTCAAATTCGGCGGCGGTTGTAAAGACGTCGAAGTTCGTATTATCGAAACCATGTCGGGTCAGATGGTTATCGTCCACATCTTAGTAGATTGTCGAGATGCAATGGGGGCTAATGCAGTGAATACCATGGCAGAAACTATTGCTCCTCAAATCGAATCTATCTCCGGCGGAACAGTAATCCTTCGCATTATCAGTAACCTAGCAGTCCACAGACTTGCACGCGTAAGTGCCACCTTTACACCCGAGGAGATGGCAGATACAGGAACTGATGCAACACGTGGCACCGAAGTAATCAATGGAGTGATTCAAGCCTATCATTTCGCTGCAGCTGACCCATTTCGAGCAACTACACATAACAAGGGTATCATGAATGCAATTTCACCAATCGCTATCGCTTGTGGACAAGATTGGCGAGCCATTGAATCTGGCGCTCACTCTTATTGTGCATATGGAAGAGAATATGGCTCAATGACACATTGGGAAAAGGACGACGATGGCAACCTAGTCGGCTCTATTGAGATACCAATGGCGGTCGGCCTCGTAGGTGGAGCGATTCGAATCCATCCAGGCGCCCAAGCAAATGTCGCCCTCCTCGGTATCAATTCCGCTGACCAATTAGCAAAATGTATGGCAGCTGCTGGATTAGCACAGAATCTCGGCGCTCTTCGTGCACTGGCTACGGTTGGGATTCAAGCAGGACACATGAAACTGCATCTTCGCAATATGTGTGCAAGCGCTGGCGCAGAAGAATCTGAAATCGAAGCTGTGGCAAATAAGGTTAGAGAAAGTGGCGAGCGAATCACCATGGCAGCTGTCGAAGCGGCTCTAAATTCAGTACGAGGCAACTGAGTTACGAATCGTTCATGACAGCAGTTGCAGTTGGTTGAAGTCTATTCTTCAGATTGAGCACTAACTTCAGCCGTAGATCCCTCTTCTGCTGAGAATTCTGTAATTGTCATTTGCTCATCTGGTGCTAAAGAAGCTGCTAACTGTGCACTGGTCAATCCCATCTTAGCCGCCTCTGCCCTGAACCAAGTTCGAACGGCTCGATATTCAACCTCAGGACAACCAAAATATTCTGCAAATCGCCTAGTCGTCGTTAGTCTACGAGTTAAACCGTCACGACGACGATCTATCAATCCCAAATTCGCCAAATCTCGAACGTGATCATAAGCTCTCTGACCGAGCATTTCAACCAATTGGGATTGAGCCATCGGTTGATGATAAGCAATCAATGCAGCCGCTGGCAATAATCGCTGAGGAGTATCTGGTCGGAATGAGTCAGGCAAGTGCTCTGAGAGATTTGGTCTGACTTCGAAAATCCATCTCCCAGAAACCTCTGTTAATTGAAGAGCTGAATCTTGACGGCGTTTGATTCTTGCTTGAAGTTCAGATAGGGCTGCCTCAACTATTGCATTTGATTTTTCGACAATTACCGCTAATTCAGCAGTTGACATCGAGCGTCCAGATGTGAATAGAATTGCTTCTAGGATGACAGAGAGACTCACTTCAGACATCTGCAATAACACCACCTAATAGGTCACTTTTCGGATTTAATCGCTCACTTAAGGCTAAGAAATCAGTATCACTTTGATGTAAATTTTGTAAAGAAATCATGCCGTTTTTCCCAGGTTCTTGAGTTAAATCAGCATAGCCTCGGAGAGTTAGAAATAACGAAGAAACCAATGCTGTAACCTGTGCTTCGGCTGATGCTTCATCATCTGAAAATCCTTTTTCGATTGATTGTTGCTTTAATGATTCGACAATATCGCCGAGATTGACGATACCACTGTTTTCCATCGTCCTATCACGGAGAACATTCCAAGTTCTGCAAAGATCTGCTTCCAAATCTTCGACGTGAATGCTACCTTTGAATCGGGCTCGAGCTTGCTCATGTGCTTCGCGTCGCTCTTTGGCGATTTGCTCGCGCAATCGTTGTTGTTCCGAAAGGCGACCTGCTGCTTGTAATCCCATCAATAATTCACCCAAGGTAACTGGTCGACCTTCGTCACGATGAATTCTGCCTTCAAACATCGATGGCAAAATATCTGAGGCTTGGCCAGAGAGGACTGTAGCCGAGAAATTGTAATCTTCATCTGAAAATTCTGTTTCCCAAGTATCGTGGAAATCCCAGATGTCTTGTTCTTCTTCATCGAGGAGGGCTTTTTCTTGGCGCTCGATTAATGTCGATGCTTGGCCGCGAAGAATTGCCCAAGCCATTCTGACAAGGCGACCGCATGTTGGTAAATCGATGTTTTCTGCCTCATCAATTCGCTTGTTGAACATCTTCAGAAAAGCGCTTAAATCAACATTCCAAGGGTCGAGGTCGCTCGATTGGAACATTTGGAATACTAGAGCGACAGAACGGTCGAACGGGTCGATGAGGAATTGATGCTCAGCCTCTTCGAGTTGAGAAAGTTCGACCAACCTGTCGAGATATTGACTAGTTTGAAGGTCGGCTTCGCCGATCATGAGTCGGGAAACTATGTCTTCCTTCATCGCTGTACCATCGAAAATTCCCATATTCTCAACTCACTCTTTTTCAATTTCCGAGGAATCTGAATCTAGTACTTCGGCAATTTCTGATTGCGATTCAGTTTCGGATTGTTGTTCATCAACTATTGCGTTTTGAACAACATCAGATTCCTCAAGGTCCTCTGACCATTCCTCTGTTCGCTCAATCAATGAATCGAATGCGCTCACTTCATCCACTGGAAGTTCGGTTCCAGTTTCAGCCTGAACCACTTGATCAGGTTCTGTAAGTGATTCCTCATCTAGATTGACGGGGTCTTCGGCATCAGCACCTGCTCTATCTGCCAATCCACCGAGAGATTTCGGGGTGCCAAGAGCTTCGGGAACTCTTGGCATTGTATTAGGATCTGGCAAGACAAGTAATTCACGCTCCATATCAGATTGCTTCCGAGAACGCTCCTCACGTTCTAATTCCTCGCTCATCTCTACAGCAGCCACCCTGTCAAAGTCGGTAATTCGGCGACTGAGGCCATCTCCTGCGTGTGTGATTCCAATGTGATGATCGGCGAGCATCAAACTGACTTTTCTCAAAGTGACCATGATGAATTGAGCACGTTGCGAGCGCATTCGACAAAGCGTTGCTATCCGTTCAGAATTGAATGGATCGAGATTTTGATCGACCTCATCGAAGTAATAGAATGGGCTTGGTTCGTAATCTTGTATCGCGAAAATCAGCGCAAGAGCCGCCATAGATTTTTCACCACCAGATAGTAAATTTCTGCGGGTTCGGCGACTCTTTCCAGGCGGGACACAATCCATTTCTAATCCGCCCTCGAACGGATTTTTCGGATTCTCTAATCTCAGACTACCAAATCCGTTTGGCTGCAAAATTTCGTAAACACGACTGAAGTTTTTGTTCACATGGTCGTAGACCAACAATAATCGTGATTTCCTCTCGGCTTGCAATTTATCTACAATCGAGACCAAGTCCTCACGGCGTTGACGCAATAATTTTCCATCTTCCACTAATCCAGCAATTCTTTCTACGGCGATATCGTACTGCTCGATTGCAAGCATATTGACATCGCCGAGATGACCGAGGCGGCGCTCTAGCCCCTGCACGCTCTTTTCCGCCTCGGCCACTGTAGGTAGTTGGATATCTGCTGCTGGCACCTCGATGTGCTCAGCAGCTAACTCAGCAACGATCTCATCGACCGCAAGCCGCTTTTGTTGAATTTGAATCGACAATTCTTCGATTCTTGATGATAATGTTTGTCGCTTCTGCGACATAGTATCAAGTGAAGTTCGTAAACTCGCTCGCTCAGCGATAATTTCCTCTCTTCTATCGGTGAGAAGTTGTTGTTCTTCGTCGAATTGAGATGCTTGGCCTTTCAATTCGATCAATTCAATCTTTGATTTATTTATTGATTCAGTCAAAGACTGAACCACAAGTATAGCGGATTCAATTACACCTTGAGAGCGTGAAATTTGTCGAGTAAGTTCACTTACCCGAGCATCAAGAATCCCCATTCTTTCCTTTTCTGTAGAAATAGATGCTTCGGAGGCGAAACGAGTTCGTTCGGATTCTGTTCGTGTTCGTTCCGCATTCCTGAGAATTTGTGAGAGGTGATCGGGCGTGTGATTTTGAAGTGCATTAGCTGCATTTGTTCTAGCAACCATAGCATCATCAAGAGCCTTTTTGGCAGATTCTGCTTGAAGTTTTGCAGAAGAAAATGCTTTCTCAAAATTACCAAAATGCTTTCTTGCAGCAATTACTTTCTTACCAAGTTCATCAACATCTTTCTGAGCTCTCGACAAATCTGACTTCCACTCTCTTACCTTTACGGAATGATCGCTGTCATCTAATCCATTGATTTGGTTTCGTAAAATTTGCTGATTTGAACGCAGTTCACGTAGAGCGGCTTCGACTGTAGAATAAACTAAATTGGCTTCTTCAACTACTCGTTCAAGCTTTTCAAGACCGAGCTGATTTTGGCTACCACCACCAAAAGAAGAGCGATTAGATGAACTAGGAGAACCGCCAGTCATGGCTCCTGAGCCTTCGATTACGTCACCCTTGAGTGTGACCATTCTGACACCACCCATATTTCTGCGGGCAACATCCATTGATTGAACGATTAGCGTATTTCTCGATGCATACCTTACCGCCAAGTCAATTTCATCATCGTATTCAAGAAGATTTTGTGCAAATCCAATTACTCCAGGATTATTTGCTACAATTAATGTTCGACCTTGTGGCCGGCTGACACTCAATCGATTTAGTGGCAAGAAAGTTGCCCGGCCACCTCCATTCAATCTGAGCCATTTGATACAATTTGCTGCGACTTCATCATTGGTTACGACAATACTTCGAAGCCCTCCACCGAGGGCATTCGACAATGCATCTTCGTGAGCTGGGTCTTTCGGTGAACATAGTTCGCCAAGTGAACCAAGAATCCCTTTGACCTCACCACTTTGGCGAAGCTTGGTCAATGCAGCGAGAGTGATAGAGGATCCAGGGCGGCTTGAGCGGGCTTCGGCTCGGGCTCGAGCTTTTGCGAGGGCTACTTCTGAGTCACGGGCTCGAATTTCGGCGCGATCACGGTCTTCACGTAGGTTGTTTTCCTGCTTTGTCAAGCGACGCATTTCTTCCGCTAAGGATCCTCGATCAACGGTTTTGCCACCGTCCTGCAAATCCTCACCTACCAATTCAAGGTCGTCTCGAGCCATGGTAGCATCTTCATATTCCTCTTCTAAATCGGCAAGTTTTTCTGAGGCTAATTGAGTATTTTGTTCTGCACGGTCTGCTGCGAGTCTCGCCTCAGCATGTGCTATGTGTTTCTCATCGACCGCCTCATTCGCTTTGCCTAATGCACGATTCAAATCACGACCATGGCGGTCGCCAGATTCGATTGCATTTCTTGCCTCATCCTCGTCTTTTGCTGCTTGAATAGAGGCAGCATCGGCTGATTCCAAAGATTCACGAGCATTATTGAGACTATTTTCAGCAGCAGACTTCGCAGATTGAGCTGCTTCTAAATCATCGCCAATTTGTTCGATATCACCTTCAGCTTCAGAAATTGAACGATTATGGTCGCCAATCCTATCTGAATTCGTTTCGATATCGATTTCGTGTTGCCGAATTGTCTCAAGTAATTGTCGAGCATCGCCACTCATAATATCGTCAAGATCATTGCCAATCTGAACTAATTCTTCATCGTATTCACCGAGTTTAAGATTTCCAGAATGAAGTTGCCCCTTCAGTTTCTCGACCTCATCCGTGTAATTTGAGCGCTCGTCGCCAAGCAACCTCACCTCATCGATTCGGTTACGATGTCTAGATTGATGTAAGATAATTTTTGACGTATCGAGTTCGCCTTTGAGTTCCTTGAATTTTAGAGCTTGGGTGCGTTCCTTTTCCAATCCCTTCAAGCGCTTTTTTTGATCATCTTCGAAAACATCGATCGTCTCGATATTATTTTCGACATGTTTTCTTTGATTATTCGCCCGGCGTATTTCATCATCATATGCCGTTACTCCAGCTACCTCTTCCAATACCCCACGGCGCTTGTGTGGCGTCATCGTTGCAAGTTTTGTTACATCTCCTTGCAAAACGATGTTGTATCCATCGCCATGTAATCCTGCTTCTGCTAAAATTCGGCGCATCTCCGTCGCAGTTGAGGGTTCGTCATTGATTCTGTAAGATGAAATTGGTTTACTCTTTCGATTAAGACGAACAGAGCGAGTAAATGAAACCTCATCAGTGTCGATTCTCAATCTGCGACGGCCATCTATTTCTGGTGAATTATAGAAAACTAATGTTGCAGACATATGTCGCGCTCCCTTACCTTTGCTTCCACCATTGAAAATTAACTCGGTGACATTTGATGCCCGTAGTGTTCTTGTCGATTTTGGTCCGAGAACAAATTGTATTGCATCCCCGCAATTCGACTTACCTGAGCCATTAGGACCGGTGATTGCAGTAAATCCTTCATCGAAGGGTATTGTAATTTCACCACCGAATGATTTGAAATTGTCCAATTCAATTCGAATAAGATGCATCCCATCACCATTTTGTCGTACTGTTTTTCGCCGACGACATTCTCGTGCTCGCCACCAAACCGCCTATGAATGTTGAGGAATACATTCTCGCAGCACAACGATTTCTAACCTCCAAAAAAAAAGCCAAATACCTCAACCATAATACTTTGAAAAAACGAAGAGATAGAGAAGATTCATTGCATTTTACTATTTGGAGACCTCATGGCGAACATGGATTCTGCTGAGCTTATGTCACCCGTTGACGTAATCGTCGTAGGTTCAGGCATCGCCGGCTTATTCCTGGCCCACCGCTGTGCTAGTGCCGGACTGAAAGTTGCGGTGGTGACAAAAAAATCAATTTCAACCTCTAGTACTAATTGGGCTCAAGGTGGAATTGCAGGTGTTCTCAATCCGGATGATTCGGAAGCACTCGCTACTCATGTCACTGATACGATTGCTTCCGGCGCCGGCTTATGCGACGAAGAAGTCGTTCGCTCAGTAGTCGCAGAAGCCGCAGATAGAATTCGTGATTTGGTAAAACACGGTGTGCGTTTCGACAAAGGTGAAGATGGAAAATACGACAAGGCGAGAGAAGGAGGTCATTCCGATCGTCGAATTTTGCACTCAAAAGATGCTACTGGAGCGGAGATTGAAAGAGCGTTGACAAAGCGTGCAAAGGACGAGATGGATTCTGATTTTTCTATCAATGAAAATTGGATGGCAATTGACTTAATCCTGCGTGAACATGGCAATCCTAGTGCTGGAATTTGTGGGATTTGGTGCTTGTCTCCGGCAGGTAATGTACACACTTTACCGGCTCGAGCCATCGTATTAGCGACAGGGGGGGCAGGTCATTTACATCGAGCAACTACTAATCCGGCAATTGCAACAGGTGACGGAGTCGGAATGGCATATCGTGCCGGAGCCGATATCAAAGATATGGAATTCATTCAATTTCATCCTACATCGCTAGCGATTTCTGATACGAAACCGTTCTTGATTACAGAAGCGATGCGAGGACATGGTGCAATCTTGATGACAAAATCAAATTATTCCGATTGGAAGATTGCTGGTGATGGAGTTCTTCCAGAAAATTTTTCCTACATGAAAACATACTCCCCGCTTGGATCACTGGGAACTAGAGATATCGTCGCTCGAGCCACTGATACCGAATTAAAACGGAGCGGAGATAGGAATGTGCTATTGGTTACAGAACATCTCGATACCGCAGATTTACGAGACCATTTTCCTATGATTGCAAATCACCTCACCTCACATGGAATTTCTCTAGGACCAGACCCTATCCCAGTCGTGCCGGCCGCCCACTACATGGTCGGCGGAATTGCTGTTGATGAAATTGGTCGAGCTCTAGTCAATGGCGTGAAAATGAGCGGTTTGTATGCGATTGGCGAAGTTGCTTGCACCGGCCTTCACGGAGCAAATCGGCTCGCTTCAAATAGCCTGCTTGAAGCAGTGGTTTACTCCGAACGAGCTGCCAAAAACCTGATTGAGCAGGCTGAAACTAATTCATTGCCAGAATTACGAGATGATTTACCACTTTGGCGAGCTGATCATCTCGATGTTCTCACTGAACATTCACCGCTTCGTGCCGACCTTGAGGCATTACGCTCGACAATGACACTCGATGTTGGTTTGGTCAAGAGTGACTCTAGATTGAAGCGTGCCAAACGTAGAATCACCCACCTTTCAGAAGAGGCTGAATTGGTTTGGCGTGCGTGTAAACCGACTCAAGATTTAGTCGAATTACGCAATCTTCTCGATGCGGCAAACTTGGTAGTCGACAGCTCCATCGCTCGCCGTGAAAATGTTGGTTTGCATTATAATTTAGATTTAGTTTAATCAACCAAATTCAGGTGATTTTTCAATCCCCTTGACCAGACCGTGCAGCATTGCATTGAATGGAGTTGGAACTCCTTGGGCTTCTCCATTCAAAACAACAGCCCCACATAACGAATCGATTTCTGTCGGTCGACCAGCCATAACATCCTGCAACATTGAGCAACGATTTTCGGCTGTTGCAATTACAACTTTTTGTAAATATCCCTCAAGATCAATATCCCCTAAATCAATTCCAGCCGCACGAGCAACAATCGCTGCCTCACGCATTGCTTGAACCGATTGTAACCATAAAGAATTGATTTCTAATAAAGCCCCATTTTTGACTCCTGCAATTGCACAAATTGGATTAATCGCGACATTTAACAATAATTTACGCCAAATTATTCTCTGATAGTCTTCAACCCATGTAGCATTGAGATTTACTTCATTTAGGTAATCTACCAATGATTCAACTTGATTCGGAATAACCTCACCCATCCCTCCAAAAATGACACTACCTCGCCCGACCCATTCGATTTCGCCTTCACTTCGGCGCATGGCTCCATGTGTAATCGAACCGACGAGCACTCGCTCGCGACCGATTTGATGTGCGAGGGCTTCCGCGTTACCGAGTCCATTTTGAATCGTCAGCGCGACACCATCGTCAGCAAGAATTTCTTTGGATATTTGAGCCAATAATGGCGTATCAACGGTTTTCCCGCAGACGATAGCCACATCACAGGTTCCGCGAATTTGTTCTGAAATTTGTGCCGCAGAATCTACTGTGATATATCTCTCAGGCGGCACAACCTCAATGCTTCCTTCAGGTGTGTGTAATACAAGCCCCATTTCAGAAAGAACAGCAGCATTATTGCCTCTTGCAATAGCGATTAGGTCGGCTTCGCTATCGGCCAAAGAACCTAGCAGAATCCCACCGATTGAGCCGACGCCGACGATAGCAATACGCATCAGGAACACCCGCTCAATGGACATCGAGAAGTAAGGTGAATCACGATTCCATTTTCATCAGCAGTCACCCACAAGATCCTCTCAATATCATCGCCACCAATGGTATCAATCTCAACCAAAGCGGTTTCATTCGCCCCTAATTCAGTTGGCGTGAATATCGAGAAAGCCTCACCCGAAGGAAGGTAATTTGTACTTTCAACAGAGATTGGAATTGTGAAATTCTCTCGCGATGTGATTGTAAAATCGTATAATGGTAATCCTGAATCCATCATTGCAGCGCCTCGAACATCAATGTTCAATCCGCTTTCGACAAATACAGCAACCGGTTTCGAATCACCACAAGTAATCATCCAACCAGATTCGGGGAGAATTAAGGCTGAACCAGCATAATTTCCATCGAGAGAAATTGGCATACCGGCAACCAAAGTGTGATTGAAAGTTATTGCAGAATCCAACAGTGGAATCGCATCACTAGTAGGACAGAAAGGAGAGCCATCCAATTCGGAATAAAAGGTATTAGAATGGGTTCCAAGTGGTATTTGATGCAATGGATTGGATGAAATATTGACATAAGAATCATCGATTGGTAATACCCAGAAATCAGTTTCACCATCATCGTAATCAAATATTAACATTGGACCTAGTCGATTCCCAGCAATATCCGAATCGAAACTGATCTCAAGAGATTCCCAACCACCTTCTTCAGCGAGCAAACAAACTCCATGCAAACCCTGAGGCAATTCGGATTCCCCTTCTAGAATCCAGAATGGGTTGCTATGAATCGACAAGTTACCAGTTTTATTCTCTGCCACATTGATTGCCGTACAGATTTTCTGGTTCGGCAAATCAACATCTCTAGTCCAAGCAGCAGAGGCTGGTGCAGTGACTTCAAAATGACGAAGAGTCAGCACATGTTCTTCTCTAGAATTGTCTGTGATTACGATGAATCGAAGTTGCACCGGCGAGAAATTTGTTGACTGTAAATCAACTACTGTCAAATTGAATGAAAGGTGATTACTTTGCGTAACCGAATCGAACCGACAAATATGAGATTCGACAAAACAATCAGAACCAATACTCCATCGATTCGCTTCACCTTCAACTAAAACTTGAATCCAACCGGATACGGGAAGGATACCGTCGGGAGCTAATTCAAACTCCAGAGTTTGACCTAACCAATCATCTCCAGTCAGTTCATTCGGCCAAATGGAGGTGTCTAAATCACCATCCCACTCAGTCATTTCATAGACAGGATAAGATCCAGGGAAACCGAGCAAAAGCACGAATGCAGTGATTGCAACCAAGGCATTTCTTTGGGTATCTTCGATGCCAATTGCTTCATTGACGATAAATGGATTGGGGATGTGCTCGCCACTGAATCGGCGCCATGCAGCTAAAGAGGCGAGAATTAACCAAGGCCAATAGTCCGAAAATGCAAAAATAATCACCATCAATAATAATGTGAAAACAAAAATTCCTGTTTGCTTTTCACTAGAAATAACCTGCTCTGGGCCGATTATGGCTTGCAGAATCCTATCTCCGGGCAAGCCAGGAATCGGCAAGAGTAGAATCCAACCGACCACTGAGAGACCGAGCCCAGCTAATCCTAGTGGATGGAGCCATTGGAGGCGAATACTCAGGTCGGCAGAAATGGAACTCGATGCAAGCCAATCGGTCAAAGGATTGAGTTGGAATGAAAGAGGATCCACGATATAGCTTGGAGGGTGGTCTGGAGTTAGTGAAAGGCCAGCCACGGTCAATATCATTCCAGAAAAGAATAGAATAAGAGGTGTTATGAGTTCAATAATTCCGAGAGCGAAGCGGTTTGGAATGGGTGCAGCATCGATTCTTTTCTGACCAAAAACTCCACCCAAACCAAAGGGCCACATCGGCGAAATTACTGGGAAAATAATTGGAATTAAATTTCCTATTTCGACGTCGAAATGTGCAGCAACTCGCAATCGAGCATAATGAGCTATGGCCAAAACCAAAAATAACGGTGCACTGTAATTTTTTATTGAATCGAGAACGACCGATATAGAAAATACAATTGTTTTCGATTCAAATTCATCAACCCATAAGCCGCCGAGTAAAGTAGCGAAACCAAACATCAAAACCCAGATAGAAATTTGTTGCCAAAATGCGATGTTGACCGGATCAATTGGGCGATGAGTTATACTGAGGACAGGGGGATTTCCTTCATCGAGTAGACTGATAAATCCAAGCGGTTTGAGATGCTTATTCAACGAAATTAAATTCTCGTCTAAATCTTCACCAAGCCTTGCATTAACCTGCCAAGCCGCGTCACCAATAGCTTCGGTTCCGAGGATAAAATAGCGATTACAGATTACTTCGAGAAATTCTCTTTGACCCCAAGTTTCGGTGTCGAGAATTATCGGTTCGGCATCCGTCATAGCAATTCACTACCTTTGGTAGTGACAGAGAGGGTGCCGCTCCTTATTCAAATCACGCACCGAAACAACACGCTTAACGAGAATAATAATAATCTACTTCAATCAAAGTTGATTATTTATTTTTGAATCTCTTCAACCGGAAAGTTTCCTCTCTTTCCATCTCTTCTAATCGTAGTTGGATGAAGGCTTGAGCCTCTTTCATCTCAGGAATAACAACGAATTCAAGGGCATTTACACGGCGCTTGGTCGCTTCGATTTCCGCTAGTAATCGCTTCAATGTTGCTTCCATTTCGGCCGCTTTAACAATCGCCTGAATCAAAGTCGAATAGGAATCTGCAGCTTCATCGATATACGGTGAGCCCCCAATCAATCCAGTCTGGCGAGATTCCACAGTAGAAACCAAATTTGTACCTTCGACTTTCGGCACCACAACACCCATGATATTGCGTCGTGAAACTACAACTTCAGGATGTGTCAAAGCTGCAACTGCTGCGCTTTTTACTGCCATTCCACCTTCGATAGAGGAAGCTAATGCAATCGTCTCAAGAGATTCTCGATAAGTTCCGACGAGATCCTCTCGAGCTGCAATCATCTCAGAGAGTAAGGTTCGGAACTCGTGAAACAATCCATCTCGCTTCATCTTCAACAGATTATATCCGCTCGATGTTTGCTTGATACGACGCTTCAAATTGATGAGTTCCGACCGGGTCGGTTTGATGTCTAATGCCATCTTTTCTCACCTCTTTTTTTCTGTAAAACGAATTCATTCCTTCTTGTCAGTGGGATGGTACTTGTCAATCCACTTTTGGTCTAGGCGAACTAGATACTTTGTATCGATGTTCGACAATAATTCCCAAGCATAGTCAAGAGTTCCTTCGTTTATTGAACGATCTTCATCGCGTCCTTGGCGTAGGAATTGATTCTCGAAAATATCAGCGAACTTTAGTAACTGCAAATCGCGCTCGTTCAATGCATCTTCACCAACGATTGCGACTAATCCACGCAGTTCTCGACCTTGTGCATATGCTGCATAAAGCTGGTCGGAAACAGATTTGTGATCTTCACGAGTCTTGCCTTCACCAATACCAGCGTTCATCAGACGGCTAAGCGAAGGAAGTACGTTGATTGGAGGGTAAATTCCCTTCTGATGTAATTCACGAGAGATAACAATCTGTCCTTCAGTAATATATCCAGACAAGTCAGGAATCGGGTGAGTAATATCGTCACCAGGCATTGTCAAAATTGGGAATTGAGTGATTGAACCCTTCTTGCCCTTCACAAGACCTGCGCGTTCATAGAGCATAGCCAAGTCGGTGTACATGTAACCTGGATAACCACGTCGACCAGGAACTTCTTCACGGGCTGCACCGATTTGACGCAATGATTCACAATAATTTGTCATGTCAGTGTAAATGACGAGAACGTGATAATCGTGCTCGAATGCAAGGTATTCTGCTGCGGTCAGAGCTAGACGAGGAGTAATCAAACGCTCGACTGCTGGATCGTCAGCTAAGTTAACGAAAAGGCAAGCGTTCTCGAGTGCACCAGTTCGCTCCAAATCGTGAACGAAGAAATTGTACTCTTCTGCTGTGATTCCCATTGCACAGAAAACTACGACGAAATCATCATCGCTACCGACAAGCTTTGCTTGTCGAGCAATCTGTAGTGCAATATCGTTGTGTGGAAGACCTGCTGCACTAAAGATTGGCAACTTCTGTCCACGAACTAGAGAAGTACAAGCATCGATTGCTGAAATTCCTGTTTGAATGAAAGATTCTGGGCTCTCACGCGAGTAAGGATTGATTGCAGCGCCGATAATGTCAGCCATCTCGTCAGCAACGATTTCTGGGCCACCATCACGAGGACGGCCAGCGCCGTCGAGAATTCTACCGATTAAATCGGTTGAAACTGGTAACTTGAAAACATCACCCATGAACTTGACACCGGTTTGTCTATCGACGGATGCGGTTCCTTCGAAAACCTGAACGATGACTTGGTCATCTGAAGTATCGAGAACTTGGCCATTTTTCATGGTGCCATCAGATAGGCGTAATTGTACGATTTCCCCAAATGCCACTGGTTCGGTTTTATTCAAGAACACAAGAGGCCCCTTTACGTCAGTAATTGTGCGATATTCTTTGCCACTCATTCAGTTCGCCTCCATCGTTGCAGAAATCTGCTTATTCATCTCATCGAGAAGACCTTCGATCTTCTCTGCATATCCTTCTGCGAATCGACCACGCATCAAATCTGAGCGCGCTGGAACATTGACCACATCTTCAAGCATTGCACCACCTGCAAGGGCTTTCTTCGATTCTTCTTGGAAGGAAAGAATTGCCTTTGCCATTGTGTATTGTAGTTTCAAATCACTGTAAGTATCAACGTCGTGGAATGCGTTCTGTTGTAGGAAGAATTCACGAATCATACGAGCAACTTCGAGAGTCAATTGTTGGTCGACAGGAAGTGCATCTGAGCCGACCAGTTGAACGATTTCTTGCAACTCAGCCTCAACCTGAAGTAAAGCGCTGATCTCGGTACGAACTTCTGGAAAATCGTTCGAAATATTATCGCGGTACCACTGATTTAGTGCAGGTGGGTATAGTGAGTATGAGTTCAACCAGTTAATCGCAGGGAAGTGACGTTGTCGAGCAAGACCTGCGTCTAATCCCCAGAACACCTTAACGATACGAAGTGTACCTTGGCTGACCGGTTCAGAAATATCTCCACCAGGTGGAGAAACCGCTCCGATAACCGAAATTGAGCCGTCATCGCCACTCAATGTTTCGACACGACCTGCGCGCTCGTAGAATTCAGCCAGACGGCTTGAGAGGTAAGCAGGGTATCCTTCCTCACCAGGCATTTCTTCAAGACGTGAGGAAATTTCACGCATTGCTTCAGCCCAGCGGCTTGTAGAATCAGCCATCAATGCTACATCGTATCCCATATCACGGAAATATTCCGCGATGGTAATTCCAGTGTAAACAGATGCTTCACGAGCTGCTACCGGCATGTTCGAAGTGTTTGCGATCATGGTGGTTCTGTTCATCAGAGCCTTTCCGGTGTGAGGGTCGATGAGATGAGGGAATTCGGTTAGAACTTCAGTCATCTCATTTCCACGCTCTCCACAACCAATGTAGACAACGATTTGAGCGTCGGACCACTTTGCGAGTTGCTGTTGTGTTACTGTCTTACCAGATCCGAATGGACCTGGAATACCAGCAGTACCACCCTTAGCCAGAGGGAAGAGGAAGTCGAGGATTCTCTGGCCTGTGATTAGTGGAGTATCTGGGGCGTACTTCTGGATGAATGGCCGAGGAGTTCGAACTGGCCACTTCTGCATCATAGCGATTTCAGTACCGTCTTCGAGAGTACAAACAGTCTGAGTAACATTAAACTCACCTGATTTGATGCTCTTGATGACACCAGATGTTCCTGGTGGGACCATAACGCGATGCTCGATTGTTTCAGTTTCTTGAACCGTACCGAGAACTGCTCCTGAAGCGATATCATCGCCCGCCTTTGCAGTTGCGGTGAATTCCCAAATCTTCTCATGATCTAGACCGTCTGCATCAACACCACGTGTGATGAAAACACCCATCGTCTGTTCCAATTCTGGAAGGGGACGCTGAATTCCGTCGTAGATCTTGGTCAAAAGACCTGGACCTAATTGGACAGACAAAGTCTGACCAGTTCTAACAACTGGTTCTCCAGGACTAATGCCCGAGGTTTCCTCGTACACCTGAATAACCGATTGATCTCCATGTAATTCAATGACTTCTCCCATCAGACCTTCATCACCAACACGTACAACTTCATACATTCGTGGTGAGATACCCATAGCGGTAACAACTGGCCCTGAGATGCGATAAATCACTCCATTTTCTTCACTCATTTTTTTTCACTTCCTCTAAAGTTTCTAGGAATTACTTCCACAAATCGACTCCTAGTGCCGATTTGATGGACTCTCGGAGGGTATTATCCTCTTCTGTCCCAATACCCAACACAGTTGGGGTTATGCTCTCTGAGAGTTGTATTCTCAATCTCTCTGGGAGTTTAATTAATTCGGCGGAGTCGATAACGACAACACCGATTTCTTTCTGATCGAGGAACGAGCGCATAATTGCGATCATCTCCTCATCGTCAGCAGGATTGAATAATTGACTCAATCCAGCAAGTTGGAATCCAAGTGTAAAATCAGTGGTTCCAACTACTGCTATCTCCATTATTTCACCTCAAAAATCCATATGCGCTTCCAAGGCCTCATTGGAGAGGCCAATCGCTTTACCGCGCACGAGTAAGCGTAGGTTACGAACTTCGAGCAACTTTCGCTCGATGTAATATATTACCGGGAATGGTGACACGGGGTTGAGATAAGCGAAGCGTGAAAGCATGGCTGATTTCTTATGTGTCAACAAGGAAACGATTGGGTCGAGCGAACCAGAGTTCGTCGATTCTTGAATCGCTTCTTCAAATCCTGAATCATCGAAGGTATTACTGCGGCGGAGGGCATCTAGTAGAGCCTCGAGCGATTCAGTTTGGCTAGCTTGTCGTAAGACTGCATCGCCAAGTTTTCCTCCCGGTACGTTCAGTTGTGATCGTTTTTCAGCAGATAGCCCTTGACGAATTCCACGGAATTGGTTTACAATATTCAGATAATCGATTTCAGTACGAATGTATCTAGTCAAGTCGGGACTTCCATCTCGCCCCTTAACCGCCTTCAATGCATCAGCATAATATCGTCGATCGAGAGAATCTTCCATTTCCTCAAGGGATGGTTCGCCATCTAGAAGGGCGATTTCATTGCCCCAAGAAGTTCCGCTCATCGCAGCAGCCGCTTCAGCAACTGTTTCAGTGGTTCGAACGATGTCGAGCCATCGGGCATTTCGCGGATTTTCAGATGGAAGAATTTGTGAAGCGATGAGTTCATCCGAAGCGCCACCATTTACTGCACGCAAAACGGTTTTTGCCTTCTCATAATCAAAGCGTTCAGCATAAATGCCAACCAATGATTTCAAGTGACCTTGACAGAATCTCATTACTTCAGCGGTATCATTATCGAGATTATGAAACAGTGCGGCCTCAACAGCATCTGCACCACTCATACGAGCAGCATAGATATCCATCTCGGTACGATATCCCAATTCACCAATGCTGACACCAATCGATTCAGGACCTTGTTGCAACAATTGTCGCATACGAGTTGAATCAATCAATGATGCCTTGCGTGCTTTCGCACGCGCTGCAGCATTGTACAAGTTGGAACGACCGTTTGCTACTCTCGCCATTTTCCACCACTTAATTTCCAAATAATGCTTTGTTAACCGCACCGAGGTTAGCCTTCCAGGCTGCCTCTAATCGGCTATCGAAGCGGTAATCCAATACGATTGATCCGTCGGTAGATTCGAGAACAAAGCCTCCTAATCCATCAACATCGTCTCCGAGAGTAAAACCCCCGGACTTGAGTGCTTTGCGGTCGATTGAAACCGGTAGGAGAACCATGTCTCCTCCAGCAGATTTCGCTTCAGCAAGTAGCGATTCAAGAAGGCCTGCGCGACCGGATAGGTCGGCTGATCCAACTTGTTCGCGAGCAGCGTTCCAAGTAGCATCCAATTCTTCGCGGCGAGCGATTAATTGTTGCTTCTGATTCGCTTGTCGAGCTGATGCGACTACTTCGACTGACAACTGAGCACTCTCACGCTCAGCGCGAGCCTGTTGAATTTCAGCAGCTGCCAGGGCCTCAGCCTTGGCATCCGCCTCAATCTGAGCGGCTTGCGTCTTTGCGGTAGAAACGATTGCTGCAGCCTGGGCCTTAGCCTGGGCAGCAATCTCGTTTGCTAATGCATCTAGCGTCATCATCACACCTCTTTCTTTGATTTTTTATCTCGGCCTTGTCTAACTGCTCAGAGCAGAAAGATTGCAAGGAATCCGAATAGGACAATAGTCTCAGGCAGAGCAGTAAAGATTAGACCGGTAACGAACTTACTTGAGTCCTCAGCGATCATTCCTACTGCAGCAGCACCGATAGGTCCCTGGCTTAAGCCAGTTCCAACACCAGCTAGACCTAGAGCAATTCCTGCTCCAAGCTTTGCTGCATCGAACGATGCAGCAGATGCGGTTGTGTCTCCCTCTTGAGCCTGTACAGCACTCGCAATTAGCGAGATACCGCTTAGGGCTAGAAGAGTGGTCAGTCCTTTCTTCATATTCTTGTTATTCATGTTTTTTCCTCCGTTTTGTTTTCTAAGCAAATGCTTGGAATGTGATATCACTCGACCTCCACATGGCGCGAGCGGAACCCGAAAGGCGAGAATGCCTCTCCGCTTGAATCGTAATATTGTCTCATCCATTCAACGAAATGGAGTCGAGCAGCGTGAATGTTTGGGCTGAAAACTCCCAAACCCCATGCGAAAAATTGCACGGCTAGCCAACCTATGAGTAGAAGTGGGACAAGGTAGAGTGTATCTCCGGTGGAAATCATTTCAGCCATTGGATGGAATAATTTGTCATTGCCGGTTTCTGCGATCTTAACGCCGACAACACCAACTGCGAATAATCGCACATACGAGATTACTGTCGGCATCATCCCAATTGCTTCAATTGGAGCGAGCCCGATATTGATTGGGAAAGGAACTCCGTGATACTTGTAGAGAGTCCACATCAGTAAGACAGTGGCAAATCCAGCCATCGCCGCACCCGGCATCATCATCGCTGTACCTTCGGCTGGACCGAGGAATCCGTAAGCGAAGAAGAACCCACCAATCAGTAATATCATCCAAGAACCCTTCTCGAAGAATGCACAGACCAAACCGATACCACCGTGTCCGTTACCATAGAGCAGAATGTCGCGGAATCCAATGATTAGTCCGAACATAACATGGAGTGCACCGATGTAAATAGTTAGAAGAATCAAATGTTCTAGATTACCATGGTCAACGGTTGAAACTACACGATGGAATGGATATGCCAACTCGATTCCATATGGTAAGGAAGCGGTCCAGAAATGTCCATCGGTTAATTCAGGATAGAGAACTGAAAGAGCTTGGGCAGGATTAGTTCCGTGGTGTGGGAATATCTCAAAACCAGCGAATTCAGCATATAAGTATCCGAAAATGAATGTACCAAGTCCAATGTAGAGTAAGAATTTTCCACCCAAATTGAGTAACTCATTTGTGCCAGCCTTGCGAATTAACATGTATCCCAAGCCCATCGTGACGATTCCATATACCATATCACCGAGCATCATTCCGAAAAATAGTGGATAGGTGATGAACATGAAAATTGTCGGATCGATTCGACCGTACGCAGGACGGCCGACAGCATCGGTTAGCAATTCCATTGGTTTGCTAAGATTGCGCTCAGCATAAGCGATTGGAGGCATGGCTTGATGATGGTGTTCATCGGCATGGCCGTGCCCACCCCCTCCAGCCTCGATTACGAATGGAGAAATCTCTGTGTAGAGGCAGGAATCTGAAAGTGCAGATTGGATTTCATCAGCACGGGACATTTCAACCCAGCCGTCAACGATGAATGCGTGTTTTGAAACTGCGACTTTTACTGGCGTGGTCAACATCTCATGGTCGCGCTCGAGCAGTTCAAGTCCACATGCCAGCGACTCACCATTTTCATCTGCCCAATCTGAGAAATCTTCATTGAGTCCAGATTGTTCCTCAACTAGTGCTTCAGTAGATTGGTTAATTTCAGTATATCGAGCAGCCGCATCACCAGCCCCTGAAGGTAGTCCCAATGCTTGGAAACCGGCTGCATCGAGAGTCGACTGAACAGCGTCTGCAAAGTCGTTATGGACGAACACGGCAACAACATTTTGCTTGTCTGCGATACAAGAAAAGAACAGCCCCTTATCACCAGCAATTTCAGCGACAGTAATATCGGATACTGTTCCAACAAATGATGTTAAATTTTGATATCCGCTAAGCAAATCGACATCGATATTCAGCGGGGCAATCATACCCAGTAGTCCGGCCTCTTCAGCGAGCGAAGCAATACTGTTCTCAACCTCATCGAGTCGCCCACTCTTCTCCAGGAGAGCCTCGACATTTACTGTCAAATCTGAACCGAGCAACTCTCGGACATTTTGAATGGAAATTGGATCTGAAGGACCATCTGCTTCAACCAAAGATGCAGCAGATCGAATCTTCATCAAAGTTCGGCCAACAGATTCGGCTGCATCATTAGGTGCACCCAATTCGAAGCCCTCTTCGGAGCCATCATATTCAACGAAGTGGATTGCGTTTAGTGAAGCGAGTGCGCCGATTACAGAATCAAGGTTTTCCTTTGAACCAGCAGCGATGAGGCGACCCATTTGCTGCGTATTCAATTGCGACATATTATCCCTCCAAAATAAGTATCAAAATCAATTTCGGAAGGCGTCAATCACAACTTGAGTAGCCTTATTACGATTAGAAGAACCTTCGCTGTGTATCGAATCAACACTTGATTCTCCTGCACTCGAAACTGCACTCGCTGCTTCATCAGCAGAAGCTCGTGCTGCTGCGATTAAATTTTGAGAATCAGACTCGGAAGATGCTCTACCATCCATGATGATTTCTGATGCATTTTGCCTTGCTTGCGAGACGATGCTGGATGCATGCTTCTCTGCATTTGAGGTGGTTTTTGTAGCAGCAGTTTCAGCGTCTCGAATTGTACGTAGAACGTCTTGTCTAGCCATACTAATCACCTTTGGTGAAGGTGGCGACCTAAGATTAGTTTATGATGCTAACCGTAGAAGGTACTTACACAACTTGGCGCCGGCGCGTCACAACTAGTTTCCAGCACCTACCAAATACTCGTGGCATACGCGGATGAACATGGATACCGAGAATATCGGTGAGGAGGATTGGGATGAACTCCAGAGAAATCTCGAAGCGACGATACCAGTCTATGACCGAATCAATCGCTTTGCAACTCTTGGTCAAGTATCGAAATGGCGCAATTATGTTCAAAATCGATTGCCTGAAGAAGGTAGAATTCTAGAAATTGGATGCGGTCCAGGAAGTTTTGCAGAGAATGTGGTCGGTCGCGAATTGGTTTGCTTAGACCCAATTCCAGAGATGCTTCGTGTTGCCGAACCACGAGTTAATTCTCGTAGAACTGCACGTGGAGATTCACTTGTTGAATTTGTAGAAGGTAAGGCGGAAGAGCTTCCATTTGAGGACAATTCTTTCGATGGAGTTTGCTCTTTATTTTCATTCAGAGATTGGTATGATAAGCGGGCTGGACTTGACGAAGTTTTACGCGTTTTGAAACCAGACTCATCCGTCGTTATCGTCGATCCGGCTAAAATGAACAAAATGCATGGATTTTTTGGCTGGATGTGGATGCGATTTTGGGTTGGTTCCTACGCGCGAATCGTCTGTAATATCGATGATCATCCATGGAAATGGTTGACCAAAACCTATGTTCATTTTGGCACAACAAAAGATTATGTTCGAATGCTTGAAGAGGCCGGATTCGTTAACGTGCGAGCAAAGGTGATTTTCCCTGGCATGGCTACAATCTGGAAAGGGACCAAGGCTGAGTCTGGAAAGTGTAGTTGCTCTAATTGTTGACATTGAGGAATCGAATCAAAGGGTAGTCCGTGAGCGGACCCCCTGAGCAACTAGCCGAACCCAGTGAAACCACTGCTGAACCCTCTGTTGAATCAGTGTCAACAAGGGTATGGACAACCCCTAGCAATGCAAGTGCGTATTCAAGTAGTAAAGAATCTAGAATATCTAGCGTGTTTGGAAATAAGAAAAACAAATCACGAGCAGTAGCTTATGCCCGTGTCTCTTCAAAGCGTCAAGCAGAAGAGGGCGTCAGCCTCGATGCCCAAGTAGAACGTCTGCTTGCTTACGCAGAATTCCGTGGATTGGAATTAGATCCTGAAGACATCTACATCGATGATGGGGTATCTGCTGCAATTCACCTCTGGTCACGGCCAGCAGGTCGAAAGATGCGTGAGACAATCTATCATGAGCGAGTTGGCCATGTTCTTGCTTTGAAAATGGACAGATTGTTCAGGGACGTTCAGGATTGTTTGGGTTCTGTGGATGAATTGAGAGGGATTGGCGTAGACATCCACATTCTCGACCAAGATGGTGGGACATTAGACACCTCGACTTCTATGGGACGTTTCTTCCTGACTACCATTGCCAGTCTTGCTGAATTAGAGCGCGGACAGATATCAGAGCGCACAAAGATTGCAATGAAGCATCTTAAGGACAATGCTAAAGTATTCACAGGCCCAATCTTTGGCTGGGATAGGCAAGGCGACAATATCGTTCCAAATTGGAGAGAACAAGATACCATAGATTACATGCGGCACAGGCACTTTGTCCAGGATTGGTCAGGAAACAGGATTGCAAAACATCTCGATGAAATGAGTGTGAAAGGCAAACTCGGTGGTTCTTGGACATCAAGTATGGTCCTCAGAACATGTCGATACGAATTCCACGAAACACGCAGGATGTTTGAACATCCGGAATGGTGGGGTGAAGAACCTTATCACGATTCAGTTTCATTTTCACACAGGGGCCCCTGAGATATTTACTATTATGATTTTAGAAGTGGTGAAACGATGCCCAAATATACCACCCCCAACCCATGTAGCATTGTGGCCGTGAATAAATCAGTTTTGTGGGAGTCGGCCGAAAGGTTGAGGTCCAATCTTGAAGCATCAGATTACAAGCACATTGTGCTTGGATTAATCGGTCTGAAATTTACCATTCAGTTTGGTGAAAAGAGTGGTTTAAAAATCAATCCTGATGTTTCTTGGACTCAAATTTTCAAGGACTACGGCGGAGAAGAAATTGGCGTAGGGCTCAATAATTCGATTAAAATTTTAGAGAATGAAAATCCATCTTTGAAAGATGTGTTTCCAAGGGTCTATGAAGACCCAGATTTAGATCAGAAAAAATTATACCATCTTGTGGAGACATTTGACAAAGAATTTGTTTTTAATGATGACAGTGAATCTGATACTTTCGGAGAAGTCTATGAGTACTTCCTTGGGAAATTCGCTGAAGTTGAAGGAAGAAGGGGTGGCGAATTTTTTACTCCTCGAGAAGTGGTAGAACTGATGTTGAGATGTATTCGCCCAAAGCCTCAATCTAGTATCTATGACCCTTGCTGCGGGAGTGGCGGAATGTTCGTACGATCACATGAATCGTATGGTTTGAATAATAAGTTAGAATTCTATGGACAAGAAGCTGTTGGAACAACATGGCGTTTATGTAAAATGAATATGATTGTTCGAGGGCTTCAAGTCGATATCGGTGAAAGGTGCGCAGATACCTTCTCTAACAATATTCATAATGGAAAGAAATTCGATTATGTTTTTACTAACCCTCCTTTCAATTTGAAGGAGTGGGGTGGTCCATTCGATGATGAACGCTGGTTCATTGGAAAGCCATCTAAAAGGAATGCTAATTTTGCGTGGATTCAACATATTATACATCATCTTAAGGAAACTGGAAAAGCGGCATTTGTTATGACAAATTCTGTTCTCTCGACCGATCAAAAATCAGCAGCCTCTAAGGAGATTGATCTTGATTCGAGTGAAGATTATGGAGCAGGGGCTTTGCGTAGAGAATTAATAAAACTTGGAATTCTTGATGCGATCATTCGTTTACCGAATAAGATATTTCTTAACACGCCAATCCCGGCTTGTATATGGATTATCGATAAAGAAAAGGCGAAAACAAAAACGCATAGCGAGGTATTGATGATTGATATCCGAGAAATGGGGAGTTTGATATCAAAGTCAAGGAGAGTAATTACTACTCCAGAAATTGATATAGTTTCGAATTATTATACAAGCTGGAAATCAGGGAGTAATTATGAAGATATTAGCGGCATATGTAAATCCGTTACATTCGATGAAATTTCGAGACATAGGTATGCCCTTGTTCCGGGGAGATATATTGGATATTCAGACGACTTTCAACTTCCAGAAACCACCACTTTCAATGAAGATATTACTGAACTTTGCAACCTAGTAGAAAACACGCTAAATTCTTGGGAAGAATCAATTAATACTGTTAGGAGGGGTGTAGGTGGCTGATGTATTATTCAAATGTGTTCAAAATTGGAAAAGCTATACGCTGGAGCCAAACAAAGACTCAGGAGTTATTATTTCTGTTTGTAGCGGGGGTACCCCGAATACAAGCAAATCAGAAAATTGGGGTGGTGAAATTCTATGGTTGACTCCAAAGGAACTTTCAGATTTTCCAATTCATGGCATCCCCAACATTGAATATACTAAAAGGAAATTAACGAATGAAGGATTAAGAAATTGTGGGGCATCATTATTACCGACAAACGCTGTAATTTTATCAAAGAGAGCCCCCGTCGGACTCGTAACAGTCAATACGGGTGAATTGTCTACAAATCAAGGGTTTCTGAATCTGGAATGTGGCGATAAAATCAATCCAAGATACTTAGCATATTGGCTAAAGGCAAATACACATTACTTGGAGATGGTTGCAAACGGGACTACCTATTCTGAACTATATGCTAGTGACCTATTTGAATTCACAATATATCTTCCAGAAATAGACTATCAAGAAAAAGTAGTTGACTATATGGATAATTTATTCAAAATGGTTAATTTAGTTGCCGCCAATGGAGTTCAATCTCAGAGCGATAGGTTTCTGAAAATGGCAGATAATGTGCTCATTTCACTTCTTTCTGGTACATTCTTAATTTAAGCAACCTAAAACTCGATTCTCTTGAACACTCTGCCTAGTTCATCTCGAATCAACAGATTGTCGGAACTGATATACCCGCTGGTTCCGTCTATACTTACGGGAGATCCATCTTCTATCATTTCGTAATAAGCATGACTCGGTGTTTGCCCCATTTGAAAATTACAACCAAAGTGGCCTAGGCAAATATTGGATATTTGATGGGACATATACATACTACCCACATCTGTTATGTGATACAAATTTACAGCCCGTGTCCTAGTATCTACGTTAAAAGAGCCGGCATTTCCTATGCCTGGATCTCCGGGGGAGGGTGCGCGGTGTAACAAATCATAATCGATTACCTCTGAGCACACGGGGCAAACACTCCTGTTTAATTCAACATTGAAACCCTGATGCCGCTCAGGCATTATCCCAAAATGAGCCAACAACTGAGTTAGATGTTCTCTTTGTCTGTTCCCACATATTGAATCGTCGAGGTTATCAGTTTCTGTGTGAGCCATCAGGAAAGCATACCAAATTGCAGCATAGATGTTATTTTCTCTAGAGGTATATTCATGATATGGATTTCCTTGTGGGTGGCCTACTGTAAAACGAGTTTCACCCCCACTAGGACTACCCAGAGCATTTACATTAATCCAATTGAGATATTCTCCCCTCATTTCTGTGTGGGCAGATGTTGCTGCAACTGCCTGATTTGTTCGCACATCGTATGCTAAACGAAGGTTCCAATGAGGGAGAGGAGGGTACTCCTCTAAATCTCTAGGAGATGTGTAGTGCACAAAATAATCAGCTCCGATTTCTAAATTAGACAGTGGTTCTCCTTCAGAGTAATTGTAGTAATCGCGAGGAGTAACTCGAATAATCCACTCCATTGGATACATTTCATTCAGCCTAAGAGTTGGATCATCTAAATGTGCGCAACGTAGCCAGTGGCTAGGATTAACGATATGTTCCAACGGTATTACCACTTTTCCAGATCTCTCAACACGGTTTTGTGCGCCGAAACTTCGGGCATTTCGAGGTGCGCTTTGCTTAGATTTCGTAATCTTTCTGTAATCTGCATCACTGATATCTAAGCACTTCACCATGTAAGCCATGTCTTTTGTTCCCAATTCATCCAGAGAAGATATACAAGCGCCTGGGTGGCCAATTATTCTAAGACAACCGCCATTAAGACAAAGAGCCATGATACCCCCAAGTTATTATTAGACATAAATGAACGGGTCCTCAACAACTAATCAAGAAAATGATTAGTTCCCATTAGACACTTCATCATCGGCAAAGATGTGATTCATCAACATGGCGCACCTTTCTTCTATCCCCATAGCAACAGCTAGATTTCTACAAATTTCTAGAAGCTGTTCTTGATGTGCCCTAGGGGTTGCATTGGGGCGATTAATTCCTAATCCATCGCGCAGATTCGCCATTCCTAGCGAGAACCACTCTAAAGCTTCCTCTTCTTCACCCAAATCGTTACAATCAGCGGCTACGTTAAAGCAAGATCTAACGAATAAAAACGGATCGCCGCTGAGCTCCGCTAGAGTATTTTCACGAATTGAATATTGCTTCGATTCTGCATAACGTTCTAAACTACTCAGAAACGAAGCATATCGGTGGCAAGCCTCACGAACAGTGTATACCGAAATAGTGTTGACATCGGTACCTGGGTCCTCGTCAGCAACCTGTTTAAATAGAATCTCAGCATCATTCCCTCTGCCTAATTCATCAAGATAAATACCCAGTTTAACACTTGACATCGCCATGACATCGTATTGAATGTCAAATTCCTCGTTCTCGACAACAGAGGATAGAATCTTGATGCCGTCCTCTATTTTCCCAGCAACCCGAAGCCTTGTAGCAAGATCGTTTGATAATTTGCATACTTGCATAATGTCTTCATTTGAGTTGATACTGTGCAGTTCAATCTCAACCTCTTCATCAGTTATTGGGTTTGGAGCCAGTTCTATCATTCGGTTCATTAAATCAACCAAATCACCTGTATTGAGTTTATTCAATAAGCGAACTCTGTTTGAAAAAACAACCTTGAATAATTGATGGTAGTCCATCTCTCTAGCGGCTATCTGTGCCATTTCGATTAATTCCATTCTGTGTCTTTGTAATGTTTCTTCTAGTGGTTCAAATGAACCATGAGTTTCAATTAATGAATCCCAGAATTCGTACACATCTTGCTGGATTTCATTTATTGTAGAAAAATGTTCACAGCGATTCAATATTCCAGTACCCCAACTTGGCCATGATTTTTCATTGACACTAATTTCACACCAACCGTTTACTGATTTTGCCCACAAATCAAACCATTTTTTGAGTTCACTTTCACTACCTTGTTCATTAGTTAACAATTCAATCTGATAACCCGTCATATGTTCTGCAATTATTGATGCATCATGCCATTTTGGAATTTCAGAAAGCGCCTCATATCCCATTAAAGCGAAACCTGGAAAGAAGGACAAATGACGTGCATTGTTGTTAAACAAAAATGATGTTGCCTCATGCAATGCTTTAGCTCGTCCAAGTTCAGGAAATCTCTCTGTAAATTCATCAATTACGATGAATAACTCTTTTTCTAAAGATTCCTCATCAGTTGATTTCTTTGCGCTCTCGATGATTTTCTGAGATAGTTCCTCGTGCTCTTCCGGGCCCATAGAGACTGCTAGGAGTTTTTGATATTCAATATTGTGAATTCACTCAAACGGTTTATACATCATAAACTAGAGGGTACCCTTTGCTTCAAGTTGAATCATAGGGTTATTGATGGGTTTCGCCAATATCTTCAGTAAAATCATGGGTGTAAGCAGAAACCCACTCGCTGTGTTTTAGTCTAAAATGCCGGAGAAAATTTAATCAACACTAACTG
>JABIKU010000026.1 GCA_018654845.1 Methanobacteriota archaeon
ATCATTCAGCGATTCGAGAATAAAGGCCTGCGATTAGTCGGTTTGCGACAAGTTATTCCCTCATTAGAGACCGCTCAGGCACACTATGCAGTTCACTCTGAGCGCCCATTTTACCCAGGCCTCATCAAATTCATCACATCCGGGCCAGTTGTAGCAATGGCATGGACTGGCGTCGACGCAATTAGCGTCGCACGCAACCTGATTGGGCCGACCAATGGTCGCGATGCAGCTCCAGGTACAATTCGCGGAGATTTCGCAATGGACATCGGTCACAACATCATTCACGGCTCGGACGCAGCTGAAACAGCAGAGTTCGAATTGGGACTTTGGTTCCCTGATGGTCTGTGCGAATGGACTCTAGACGCTGAGAGTCAAATTTACGAGTGAATAAACAACTTTTCAGAGGACTGTGCATGAGGTGGGTTGGATGGAAAACCGCAGACAACCTATCGTTTCCGTTCTAGGACACGTTGATCACGGCAAAACTAGCCTACTCGACCATATCCGTGCATTGGGTACAGGTCGTCAAGCCAGCGTGATGGACCGAGAAGCTGGTGGCATTACCCAGCATATTGGTGCTACAGAAGTTCCAGCAGATTTGCTGAACGAACTTTGTGGACCGTTAATGGGCGGGAATACTTTCGAATCACCCGGACTTTTGTTTATCGATACACCCGGCCATCATTCCTTCTCTACGCTGAGGGCTCGTGGTGGCTCACTCGCAGATGTTGCGATTTTGATGGTCGATATCAACGATGGATGTATGCCTCAGACTATCGAATCTATTCGAATTTTGAAGGCGGCGAAGACGCCTTTCGTAATCGCTGCTAACAAAGTCGACCGGATTCACCGCTGGGAATCGGTACGCGACCGTCCTATGGCTCTGGCTTTGCGTAACCAAACTACCGAAGCTCTGGGTTATTTTGATGAAAAATACTGGAAATTGGTCGGATCATTCGCTGAACATGGCTTCAATCTGGAGCGCTATGACCGAATCAAGGATTTCACTAAGGAAATTGCATTGGTTCCTATTTCTGCGAGAGAAGGCGAGGGAATTCAGGACTTATTGGCTGTCGTCATCGGTATGGCTGAGCGTTATTTGGGCGACAAACTGACTGATATTGAAGGGCCTGGTGAAGGCACAGTTCTCGAGATGAAAGAAGAGCGAGGCTTGGGTAAAACTCTCGATGTCATTCTCTATCGTGGCTCTGTCAAGAAGGGTGATGAAATCGTTCTGACAACTGAAGATGGTGGAATATCCACTCGGGTTCGTGGAATGTTCTCCCCTCGTGGCATGTCTGAGATGCGTGATGCTGGAGATCGTTGGGATTCTTCTGACGCGGCTTTTGCTGCGTCAGGATTGAAAATTTCCGCCCCAGATTTAGATGGCGTGCTCGCGGGCACGACAATGCGCGTTGTATCGAGTGAAAAAGAACGCACTGCTGCGATTTCTCTTGCAAATAAAGAAGCGAATATCTCTGTTGAATTGGAAGAAGAAGGCGTGACTATCAAAGCCGATACTGTTGGTGGATTGGAAGCTCTTGCCAAGGAATTGGGAGAGATCGATATTCCAATTCGCCACGCGACCATTGGCAAGGTGAATCGTCGCGATGTGCGAGGAGCTGAGAATGCAAATGATCCTCTTCATCGAATCATTATGGCATTCGCAACCGATATTTTGAGCGATGCTCAGACTGAAATCGATAATTCCGAAAATGGAGTGAAATTCATCGATTCAGACATCATCTATCGAATATTAGAGGAGCGCGAGGAATGGGTTGAGACTCGAACTCGCGAATTGGAAGAAGAATCACGAGAAGTTGTGGTATATCCTGGCCGAATTAGATTGCTTCCCGACCACACTTTCCGGGTTTCAAAACCTGCTGTTGTTGGGGTTCGTGTGCTCGCTGGACGCATTCATGTTGGCCAGAAGTTGCTGAAAGATGGATTGCCTTCTGGCCGAATAAAGTCGATTCGTTCCGGCCAAGATACGATGAAAGAAGCGATTCAAGGTGCAGAGGTTGCTGTCGCAATCGATGGTGTTACCGTTGGCCGACAAATCGAAGAAAACGACATATTGCTCGTCGATATTCCAGCTTCTCACGCGAAGAAATTACGTAAGATGGATCTTACTTCAGCAGAGAGGGAAGTACTCGAAGAATTGAGTGAGATTCATCGAAAGACCGACCACTTCTGGGGTCGCTAATACTACTTCACTAACACTGTGTTCTCACAATAATGAAGTTAGCAAAATACTCAACCAATTTATGCGTTGAGTTCATGAAGACTTGTCTATCCGCATAGGATATGCGAGCAGCGGCTCATCTTCTTGGTCTGTTAACTCCACTTTCTGCCGCTCTCGGCCTTTATTTGGGCGGTTGGTGGATGGCGATGACTATCTTTTTGTTACTCGGACTCTACCCAATTATGGAATTTATATTTGGTGAGAGCGGCCCGGTTGAGCCGAATACCGAAGGCTTTGCCTTCGATGTGATAATTCACCTTCACGCCTTTGCAGTGCCACTAAATATCGGATATTTACTCTACCTTATTTCGGAATTCGGATTTTCAAATTTGATGTGGCTCGGCGTCATTTCAGTCGGATTTTCTTCGGCAACGAGTGGCATCGTTACCGCACATGAATTGGGACATCGTCGTCCGAAATCTTTCTCCTGGTGGCTAGCCCGACTCGACTTGCTCTGCGTAAATTATCTGCATTTCACCGTCGAACACAATTACACTCATCACAAGCACTGGGCGCGTGAAAATGATCCGACTTCCTCAGAATTAGGCCGAGGATTATACGTGCATTTAATCAACACAATTCCTCGACAAATCAATGGTGCTTATAGAACAAAACCGAAGGAAATAATTTTTGGATTTGTTTTACAATTCGCTCTATTAATCGGATTATTTTGGATTTCAAAATATGTATTTGCTGCCTTCGTAATTCAAGCGGCTTTCGCGATTTTCCTACTCGAATTCACCAATTATTTGCAACATCACGGCCTCTCACGCGGCTTAGATGAGCGTGCTGAAGCGAAGCATGCTTGGGAATCTCGCAATCGCTGGTCACGTTGGACTTTGATGGAATTACCTCTTCATCCGGCGCACCATTTGAAGGCTAGCTTGCCATATCAAAAACTAGCTACTTACGATGATGCTCCACAATTGAAATATGGATATTATACACTGTTTTGGTTCTCGCTCTTTCCACCTCTTTGGCATCGGGTAATGGCTGCTGAAATTGCGAGAAATAGCCAATTAATCTCCGCTTAATAATAGATTTTCGTAAACTAGGCTCGAATAATGATTGATGCGTGAAGCGTTCATCTGTCGCTTATTCTTTTATAGGAAAAAAATAGGGGGGGTGATATGACTATGGCTGCAAGCGACCCAAAGTCTCGCGAATTGATTCAAACGGTTTCGCAGATTTCGAATAGTTTGATGAATGAAGTATCCAAGGTAATTATTGGTAAACAAGAAAACCTTCGTCGAATTCAAGTTGGAATTTTATCAAATGGAAACATGCTCATCGAGGATTTCCCCGGTCTGGCTAAGACGCTGATGGCTAACACATTCGCAACAGCATTAGGTTGCAAGTTCAAGCGTGTTCAGTTCACTCCCGATTTGCTTCCAGCAGACATCATGGGGACATACATGTATGACCAACATGCAGGCGAATTCAAACTTCGTCCAGGTCCTCTTTTCACCAATGTTTTGCTAGCTGACGAGATTAACCGAGCACCTCCGAAGACACAAGCTGCTCTGCTTGAAGCGATGGAAGAAAAGCAAGTGACAATTGAAGGAATTACTCACAAGTTACCCGCTCCTTTCATCACAATGGCTACACAAAACCCGATTGAGCAAGAAGGAACTTATCCTCTACCAGAGGCTCAAATGGACCGTTTCTTGATGAAAATGTCGATGGGTTACCCGAATCGCCAAGAAGAAAAGGCAATTTTGCAACGCAGAAAGTTGCGTGGAAAAGACGAGCACGATATCGAGCAAATCACTTCGCCGAAGAAAGTCGTCGCAATGCAAAAGGCGCTAGAGACCGTTCATGTCGATCCAGCTATTCTCTCCTACATTGTCGAGTTAGTTCACCGCACTCGTGAAGATCATCGAGTTATCACCGGCGCTTCACCACGTGCAAGTCAATCACTATTCAAAACCAGCCGAGCGAGTGCAGCAATTGATGGGCGCGACTATGTTATTCCAGACGATATCAAGAATGTTGCATTACAAGTTGTCAGCCACCGTATCATGCTGAAGCCTGAGTCGAAGATTCGCGGAGTTACCGGTCAACACATCATGAGAAAGATTCTCTCAGAAGTGCCAGTTCCTGTAATCCAATAATCCTCGAATTCTACGAGAAATATTTTGTCGCAAACCAAAGGCAAAGCATCGGCTTGCTGATTTATCTCATTCACAAGTGAAAGATATTTTACTTGTGAGTGGGCGAATGACTTCGTGGGTCTGTTAGAAATTTTGCGTCCGGCCAAAGATGTGCCTACCACTTGGTGGAGTGCGGACGATGCGATGACGCTTCGACCAAGGTTTTCGACACTAGTCATTTTGATTATTGGATTGTGGATATTCGGGACAGGTGATGCGGTACTTATTGCTGCGGGAATTGGCAATGCACCGTGGACAGTTTTGGCAGAAGGAATAGCCCTACAAATCGGTTGGTCTATCGGTCAAGCGACCTTTCTCGTAAGCGTACTTGTACTCGGATTCTGGCTACCTTTGCGAGAAAAGCCGGGTGTTGGAACGATTTTGAATGCAATATTGATCGCAGCTGCAATCGAGATAATGCTGCCATTTTTGCCAACTCCGATTAGCCTCATAGGTGGGGTAGCTCAAGTTATCCTTGGCGTAATTTTGGTTGGGATTGGTAGCGGACTTTACCTGACTGCAAATCTTGGCCCAGGCCCGCGTGATGGAACGATGACTGGCCTGACTCGGGTGACTGGAATCTCGATTGGTCGAGTGCGTGGCGGTATTGAAATCAGCGTACTTCTAGCCGGTTGGGCACTCGGTGGAACATTCTGGATTGGAACTTTCATTTTCGCATTTTTAATTGGACCAGTAGTTGCAATCTTTCTCAATATTGCAGGAAAAATTGG
>JABIKU010000004.1 GCA_018654845.1 Methanobacteriota archaeon
GCCAGCATGTAGACGAAGCTCTTCCAGGTGGCACGACTTTTTATTGTCTTCTCAATACGGGTACGCAGATTGCCTTCCTCCCACGTCGCCGGAGGCAGCGTGATGTTGGTACGTTGGATGCTGTTTCCAATTTTTGCATCAAACTTTGCCAGCGCCCTGACTCCGATAAAGGTTCCGACTAGCAGTGGAACTCCTGCCAGCGTCACCATCATCCCACCGCTCAGCGATGTGGCCGTCACCACGAAGGTGAAGTACACAATGCCAAGCGGCAGACTTAGTAGGAGGTACGCCGCACTGCGCCAAGTGCGTTCTTGAAACCAAAGGGTTAGTAGTTCTGTGAGCAGAGCCATTTTGTTGTTTCCACGTTCTTTTGATGCAGTCATTGTCTGTATTCCTCGTTAGATTTCAGCCTTCTACAGCTGAGGTGCTGATTGGTATTTAGAATTCTTCTCGTTTGAATCGCCAGATGGATGCGCCTATGAGGGCGACAGTCCAAGCGGCAGATGCAATCGCTGGAACGTAGCTAGTAACGTCTTTCGCTCCCTCGGCAAGTTCCATCGCCAGAGGAGATACGACCGCCCAAGGTGTGAGTTGTGCGATTCCTTCAGGAAGCGCGCCACCCAAGAACATTCCTGCGAATACGAATCCGATCGGGACACCGACTACGGCTCCACGTGAGTTGGATACGGTGCCGAGGAACAAGGTCAGGCTCAGGTAGAACACCACGTTCAGGGCAAGTGCTCCAATGGTGGCTATCCATGGAAGAATCGAGACTTCTCCTACTTCAGCTCCACTGGGGATGTAAGACAGTTCGGCGAAAACGATGAATCCTGGGATCACAACCATGGTTAAGACGCTGAAGATTCCGAGCACTGCTTGACCTGCCCCCCTCAAACGAGTCCAGTTGAAAGATCAGATACTGGATGCATTGAAGGGAGGCAGAAATGCCAAGAAAAGGACATAGCCCGGAACAGGTACTCGCCAAACTCAGGCAAGTCGAGGTTGCTGTTGCAAGTGGTAAGAGCGTTGGTCAAGCAGTACGCGACATCGGCGTAACCGACCACACCTATTACAGGTGGCGTCGTGAATACGGGGGACTCAACCTCGACCAGGCGAAACGGCTCAAGAAGCTAGAGAAAGAGAATGCAAGGCTGAAACGAACTGTTGCCGATCTTGCCCTGGACAAACAGATCCTGAAAGAAGCGGCAGAGGGAAACTTCTGAGCCCTTCACGTCGCCGAAAGTGCGTGGAACACGTTCAACAGGTACTACCTCGAGTATCTGAACGCAGGGCCTGCAGGGTGCTCAACCAACATAGACCGACACAGCGTAGAACGTTGAAGTCTCTCGACGATGAAGAGTCGTTGACCCGGGACATCATCAAGCTTGCAGTACGATTCGGCAGGTACGGGTATCGCAGGGTCACTGCCTTGCTCCGTGATCAGGGATGGCAGGTCAATCACAAGCGTGTAGAACGTATCTGGCGACGGGAGGGGCTGAAAGTACCGAAGAAGCAGCCGAAGAGAGGACGGCTCTGGCTGAATGATGGTTCAATCATCAGGCTGAAGCCAGAACGTAAAGGCCATGTCTGGGCTTACGACTTCGTAGCTTGCCGGACCGAAGACGGACGTGCGGTTCGAATGCTTACGGTAATCGATGAATATACAAGGGAGTGCATGGCGATCAAAGTAGCGAGACGGATCAGATCAGATGATGTGATCCATGCGCTGACTGAGTTGTTTGTTCTTAATGGAGCCCCAGAACACATTCGTTCAGACAACGGCCCAGAGTTTACCGCCAAGGTGGTCCGTGGATGGTTGGAACGAGTCGGAGTGAAGACACTCTTCATCCAGCCGGGAAGTCCGTGGGAGAACGGCTACAACGAGAGCTTCAACGGTAAACTCAGAGACGAACTGCTAAATCGAGAGATCTTCTATTCGCTGAAGGAAGTACAGATACTGACAGAACGGTGGCGAAGGGAGTACAACACGATCCGGCCCCACAGCTCACTCGGATACCGTCCACCGACACCTGAGGCAATCATGCCCAGGCTTCAGCTGGTCGAAAATCCGAGATGATAAGTGGTAACGCTATCGGGGGCAGGTCA
>JABIKU010000027.1 GCA_018654845.1 Methanobacteriota archaeon
GTTGGGGATGGGTACCCATGAGTGAGAGCAAGTCAACAGATGAGAATGATACCGAAGGTATCGAGAATCTTGCTTCACTCCGTGCTCAGCACGTTCTATCCGCTTCTTCTTCTATGGAATCTGTCGCTCGGGCACGTGACCGACTCGATGAAGAATCTCGATTGCGATCTGGAATTCGTCGCGAGCGTCGAATGCGCATCGCTGAGATGACTGAACGGGTTTCTGGGATGCACGGTGCGATGCGAAAAGCCAATGAAATTTTGTTTGAAGAGCAACTTCAGCAAATTGAAGCGGATCTTCGAGCCGAGCTTGAGGATGAGATGGAACGGCTCGAAACAGAAGCGCTTGAGCGTGAAGAGCGACTTTTGCGAGAAGAGATGTTACATCGACTTCGTCGAGAAGAAAATCGTCTTCGTGAACAATTAGATCTTGAACGAGACCGTCGAATTGAAGCTCACACCTCTAAACTTCGTTCTCGATTAAAGACGGAAATGGAAACCGAATTCTCCCGTCGTCAGGCTTTCCTTGATGAAAGACTGGAGTTGGAAGCGGCGCAGGATGTTGATCGGATGCAGCGTCGCGTCGAGATGGATTTGCGTGAAGGAATGGAAAGCCAAGTCCATCGAAAAACCGAGGCTTATCGCCTCGATAAGGAAATTTCAATGCGAGATAAACTTGCAAAGACCAGAAAGGAAAGAGAGAATGAACTCGAAAAATCCTTGCTTAGTGAGAGGAAATCGCTTGAAAAAGAGATGCTTTCTGATGTTGATGTTAGAATTAATTCACTCGAAGAAGAATTTGAGCGTGCTACCCTTTCAGAATTAGATCGCAGGTTCAGTGCCGAGCGAGAAACAATGCTTGCAGCTCTGGCACTGAAAAAGCAAGAAGTCGCACTCGAAAAAGAAGTCGAAATGGAACAAACCGTTGCAACTTTCGCAAAGAAACGCGAAGCGGAGATGATGGCAACACTCGAGGAGCAATTTGCGAAAAGAGAAGATTTGTCAGAGAAAGAAATCGTGGAGATGTTGAAATCTCTCGAGGAAGGACTGAAAGTCAAAATCGAAGGTTTACTTGCCGATGCTCGGCAATCTGCATTAGAAAATGCTGGCGAATGAATCTGAATTAGTCACGATTTTCAATGACTTTGATTCGTTCATCTGCTTCTTTAGCAAATTCCCACAGCGAAAGGCTCGCTGGATTAGATTTTACCGGCTTTTGAGCGATTACAATCGGAGCGCCTTCTAGCGGCGATTCAGCGATAGCAACCGATCGAGCAATTTGCGTTTTGAAAACTCGGTCACCAAAATGTTTGCGAGCTTGCTCTGCGACAGTTTCGCACAATTTTGAGCGGGCTTGAACCATTGTCAAAAGAATCCCAAATAATTTCAAATCGGGATTTACCGCTTTTTGAACATCCCGAATCGCATTCATCAATTGCCCCATTCCTTCTAGTGCATAGAATTCAGCTTGAACTGGAATTAGCACCCAATTTGCTGCAGTCAGAGCATTTGTTGTCAATAATCCAAGCGAAGCAGGCGTGTCGATGATTATGACATCGAAGTGGCCGACAGCCTGCTGAAGCGCAAGGCGAAGCCTAGTTTCGCGACCAAATCTGGTCGCCAAATCAATTTCAACTCCAGATAAATCGAGGTCTGCGGGAAGAAGCCAGAGATTGTCTATTGAGATAGTGGAGGGAGGGCCGCGTTTGCGTTCAGGATTGTGTCGAGTCCAGGATTTTTTCATAGATTCAGTCAGATTCCCCGGGCCGAGAAGTGTCTGATTCAGAGTCACCGGAGCACCATCTACTCCGCCTTTGAATAACTCGTTCATCGTTGGTCCCAATGTACGCTTATCGATTCCAAACGTTGTCGCAGCGTTGCCTTTTGGATCTAAATCGACTAGTAAGACTCGACGGGCTGATATGTCCAAATCAGAATTGCCCGTCGCCAATGCGGTGGCTAAATTCACTGCGGTTGTCGTCTTGCCAACGCCACCTTTGTGATTAACCACAGAAATCACGATTGGTGCAGACA
>JABIKU010000028.1 GCA_018654845.1 Methanobacteriota archaeon
GCTACCCATGTGATTGTATGTAATCGGATGATGTTACCATTGAATAATTAAAATTCTATAGTTCAAGAATTATTAGTTTTTACCCATTTGAATAGATACATTGATTTCTTCTCTATAAAGAGACTCCTTTGTGACATTCTTGTGTTTTATGTAGATGAAGATGATTTTAATGATATACCTAAGAAGGACATATCTCAAAGTGATGAACGAATAATCAAAACTTCTCAACATATTTCGAATTAAGCAGCCATCTTACTAATCTAGAGGATAGAGAATTATCTAGTGGTTTATTTGCAATTACTCTGCAACAATGCTCTTTGTAAGGCGCAATGTCATATGGAGATCCTGCTCTTATATTTGGAGGAGGTCTGAACTTCTGCTCCTTTGCGAATTCCCTAGCAGCGTCTTTTGACCCAAACACGTCTTCAGGGCTATGACGTACCCAAACATCTCCATCATCACTCATGATTAATTTTCCATCATGAGAGATATAGGCCCAAGCTCTTCTTCCTTGAGTGATTGGATTCCTAATCTCCAATCTCTTGAGGTTGGATTCTGGAGGATGATACTTTCCATCATTCATTTCTCATGCCTCCATAGTTTTCCGCCATAATGCCAATTATGATCTTCACAGAGTAATGTCATATTCCAAATCGTTTGAGGACCACCAAGTCTGAAAGGAATGAATCTGTGATCATAGTGTAGTGATTTACGAACTGGACACCTTGTACCATCTTCGAGAATTGCAGTGCATTGACCTTGGTCTCTTACTGCAACTGCGACCTTGATATCTTGTGGAACATATCTAGAAATCTTATCTCCAATGATATTTCTTCTGACATACCTATCGCCAATATTCCATGCTTCTTGTCCGAATGCAGTGAAGATATCTTTTGGTTGTGTATCTTTTTCATCAATTCCCTCCATTCCCCAAGTGAATAGCATCTCAATTATGCTCTGAATCTTGTCTGAAGTACTCATAACGCACTCCTCCCGTTAGTTTGGCCACTACTCGACCAAGTCATGGCCATGCTATGGTCAACAGTTGGCCTAACCTTGGCCAATTCGTGTATCACAGCCTCACCTCCGAGAGCATTGATAGGAGATCTCTTGCAAGTGTATTTTTTCCTCTCAACATTTCATCAAGAGCATCAGATGAGAGTTGTCTTAGAAGTTCCACGACCTTGGTTCGAATCCGGGAGGGACTAGTAATTCTTCATCAAAAAATTAGAGAGCTTGGCTGAAAAATTTTGAAACCCATGAAACAACCATAATTACAATGAACCAACCGATCGCGTATTTTACCCATGGATTTGGCTCTTTTTTTGGTAAAAATGGATCAATTCCTGCATCAAGAGCTTCGGCGATTATCGCCAATTCTTCTTCAATTGTTTCAGGGCCAGACAAATCTTCACCTCAATGCTCAATCGTTGGATTCCAACCAGAGACATAGCCTTCTTCCATACTCGCTATTGCCTCTTCAGAGCCGGCCAAATTGATTTCGATGGATGCTAAATTTTCTTCGATACGCTCAGGATTACTCGACTTAGGAATGACTATCGCGCCGGTGTCATAAACCCATTTTATCGCAGCTTGTGCCGGAGTGCAGCCGGCTGAATCTGCGATTTTTTTCAAACGTTCATCGACTAGAATTTTTTGTCCACGAGCAAGCGGGGAATAACCCATAGGAATTGCACCGATTGCTCGTGTAGCCGCGCAGAGCGCAGGACGTTGATTCAAGACATGTATTTCGATTTGATTTATTGAAGGTAAAACGGTGGCATACGAGCGCATTTCATCTAAATGGTGAGCCCCGTAATTGCTCACTCCAATAGAACGTGTCAGGCCAAGTGCAAGACATTCTTCCATGCCTTTCCAAACATTAGGACGGGCTTCAATATCTTCAGGTGGCGCGTGAACGAGATAGAGATCCATATACTCCAAGCCAAGTTTTTCGAGGCTTGATTTGCATTGAGCAATCGTTTCTTCATATCCAACCGCCTCAACTCGACGTAATTTGGTCACAACAAAAATCTCCTCTCGAGGCAGATCGCTTTCGATTACTGCCTCGCCGGTTTCTTGCTCATTCGAATAAGCTCTCGCAGTATCTATCAATCGATACCCAGAATTTAACGCATGAGATACTGCTGATTTACATTCACCTTCCCCAATCATTTGCCAAACACCTAAACCTAAGCGAGGCATCTTGATTTCAGATTCTCTCTTACCGGTCAAAACATTGGAATGACCAATTGTGACATCCTCGACCATAGGTCATCCTAAACTCGATAGAACTTGAGGTATTCGCAACCGCCTGCTTTGAAATGGTGAACCTACTCGACAAGATGTGAGTGAGTTACCCGAGGGTGTGAAAATACCTCTTGCAAAGGTTGCAATACCTCATCCATCAGCTTCAGTCATCCTTAGCAGAGAAACTCAAAATGGGAGTGAAATACTTCTATGCCACAGAGTTTCACAAGTCCCTGCTTTCCCAGATTTCTGGTCAATACCTGGTGGTAGTATTAGTAAGGTCGACCGAATTGTAGCAGAAGAGAATCCAGAATGGTTTTCCGACCGCGAAGATAGAGTTTCAATTATCACCTTACTTCGAGAAGTTGTTGAAGAAGTTGGAATTTCTCCAGATGGTAATGGCTCTTTTCAACAAATTTCCGATGAAATACGGGCTGCTGTTTGTCAGGATAAATTCGCTTGGGCTAAATTTGTTCAAAATGGTGATATTTTGGTTTCAAATTTAGAATGTGAGATTATCACCGAGAGAACTACGCCACCCATGGCCCCCATTAGATTCGAAAATAAATTCTATCATATCGCACTAGGATTCGCAGATATTGAACCAACATTCCCTCCTGGCCGTTCTGAATTCGACGAATTTCGTTGGTGGAAACCTAAAGATTTGCTAAAATCATGGAAAGCACATGAAGTAAAATTACCTCCACCTCATATCACATTAATTCGAGATATTGTCAAAGAAATAAATGAATGTGGTGATTTGATTTCAACATTCAATAACCTTGCATCCAATCCTCCATCAGGAGACCATATTTTTGAATTCGGACCAGGAGTCGAATGCAAGCCACTACCTACTGCAACATTACCGCCTGCAACTCATACAAATTGCTATGTTTTGGGTGTTGCAGGAGGTCAACGAATTATTGTTGATGCAGCAGCAAAAACTGCTGAATCACTCGCGATATTAGAAGCTAAGGTCAGAGAAATTGAAGCCAGTGGAAGCGAAATAATTGCAACGATATTTACTCACCGTCACACAGATCATATCGGTGATTTAGCCGCAATCTCAAAAATTTATCAAGCACCGATTTGGACTAGTCGGGAAACCCATGAATGTATACCACCATGTGATACAGACAGAATTCTTTCAGAGGGAGATTCTATCCACTTAGAAGGCCCTGATGGTACGGTAACTTGGAGAGTGATAGAAACTCCAGGACATTGCCCCGGACATATCTGTCTCGTCGGAGATGCAGGCATAATCAGCGGAGATAATGCGGTAATTAACGGTACAATTCTAGTGCCTTCAACAGATGGCGACATGGATGCATACATCAACGGGCTGGAACGACTCAAAGAAATTGATCCTCAGTTATTATTCCCCGCTCATGGTTCATTAGTCGCAAACCCTGAAAAATTGCTTTCCCGCTATATTAAACACAGAAAATCACGCCATAATGAGGTGCTTAATGCAGTAATAGCGGGTAATAATGAAATTTCTGAAATTGCAAAGGTGGCTTATCGAGACACTCCCGATGCCCATCCATTATTGATGGTCGATCAAACGCTCTCCCACCTAAATTCACTGACAAATTCCGGCAAAATTACCCTTAATGAGGGTAAATATTGGATAATTTAGATATTATTCCGGCTCAAGGTTCAATACCCCCCCGGTTATACGCAATATTATGGAACCAATACTGATAGGCGCCATAGTTGCCTTTATTCTGATTGTTTTGTGGTTTTTTGCTACCTACAATCGCCTAATTGTAATGGAGCAAGAAGTTGAGAATGCATGGTCAAATATTGACGTTGTTCTACAAGAAAGATATGATTCCTTAGGAAACATGGCTCGTGCTGCTGAAGACTTTGCCAAAGGTGTTGAAAAAGATCTGTTTGAGCAATTTGCCAAGGCACGAATGGCAGCAGCAACGGCATCACAAAATGGAAATGTCGCAGGGGTAAATGCTGCTGAAGGAATGATGGCAAGTATTCTTCCAAGAATTTCCTTGGTAGCAGAAGACCATCCTGATTTGACAGCAAGCCCACTTTATGCTAATGTTCAGGAAGAAATTGATGAACAAAATGAGAGAATCGCAGATCGTAGAGAATTATACAATGCGAAAGTTCGCAATTGGAATGTCATCATTCGTCAAATTCCATCTAACTTTGTTGCAATGATTATGGGAGCAGAATCGAAAGACTACTTCGAGGCGACAAATACGGAGAATCCAGAACTCTTCGCACCATCTGCACGTGAATTAAGACAAGAAGATGAGCTAGACGAAATCAAGCATGATATTGAAATTATGGAAGCGGAGAAGCGCCTAGAAGAGTTGAAGCGCGGTTCTAATTGAAAGAACACTTCCGCGAGTTTGTGGATTACTCGGCGATGTGGATTGGACCACGTCAATTAGAAGGAGCAACTTGTGAAGAATTTCGCATCGATGTCGATGATGGAATTTCTCTTCGAGTATTAAGATGGTCGCCTATCGAAACAGATGCATCGAAAAAATATCCAGTCGTTGTCATACCGGGTTGGGGTTCAGTTTTCATTGGCTGGGAACCACTTCTGTCGGCTTGGGTAAAATGCCGCCCGATAATTTACATTGAAACCAGAGAAAAAGGCGGAACGTATTACAATAGAAAGGTTCGAAAATCAGATTTTCAAATGCATAAATATGGCCAAGATTTGCTAGCTGTTATGAAACACTTCAGATTAATTCCATCTAAACTCGACTGGTTTTCAGCATCGATGGGATCGACGATACTCCTCGATGCTTACCAATCGAAAAAACTTGGAGCGCGCTCATCTCTGATGCTCGCGCCTAATACACAATTCAATTTCCCTTGGTGGTCAAAAATTCTCATCAAATTTCCACTTCCAATCAAATTATTTGAGGCACTTCGATTTATCGCTGTGAAAGTAGTCACTGGAAAAGTCACTGAAGAAGGACAAAAAATACGTTATCGGAGAACATTGATGGCCCAAGACATTCGACGTCTAGTATATTCTGCAAGAATCAATATAGATTATGAGATGAACTTAGTAATGGACCACGTTAAGTTTCCAATCGGTTTGATGACAGCAAAAAACGACCATTTGCATGGCACGGAAGATGTTGAAAAACTAGGAATTGCATTACCAAATGGGAGAATTATTGAGGTTTTGAGCAATCAACATGTACACGAAGCAGCATCACTTCCTGAAATTGAAGACTTCTTCTCCAAAGCGATTGCCTGATGAAGGGCACCGTCGACACAAGGCCGAGTCTCATGCGTGACCAGGCTTCCTCATTCGATGTCGCTCGCGTTGTGCGCGAGCTTTCTGAAATGATTGGTGCTCGCGCACGAAAAGCCTACCAACCGCATTATGAACAGATTGTTATCAGATTAAGACCGACTGGAACGCCATCTTCAGATTTGGTTATTGTAAGAGGAAAACGACTCTATTTATCTCAACGCGATCGACCCATGCCAAGTCAACCATCACAATTCGCAATGGTCCTTAGAAAACATATGAATAACTCAAGATTGATTGCCGTCAAACAACTCGGTTTTGATAGAATAATCGAAATGACTTTCGAGCACGGAAGTGGTCGACTATACCTGATTATTGAATTATTCAGAGATGGAAATGTATTGTTGCTCGATGAAAATAAAGTCATTATTCAACCACTAACTCATGCTAAATATGCTAGCAGGACATTGAAACGAGGAGTTGAATATGTAGCACCACCAAGTGCAGTCGACCCAAGAGATATGAATCGAGAGATGCTCGATGAATTACTTGATGAAAGTCAAGAAAATCTGATTCGAACACTTGCCGCACGCGGAAATCTTGGAAGAATTTACGGAAGTGCAGTCTGTGCTAGTGCTGGAATTCCAGAAAAAGTTCTTGCTAATTCACTCAATAATGAACAACGTGACAAACTTGATACTGCAATTTCTTCGCTTCTTGATGAATTAATAGAGAACAAGAATAGTAAAATGTGGTTTGATGAGAAAAAAGCAATCAAAATTTGGGATGAAGCAAATGATATTCCCAGTCGGGATGAAGCTGCAATAGGTATAACTGAAATCTCGCCTATTCAACTCGATTATTTAGATGAAAATTTGATGGTTGAAATCCCATCCCTCTGTGATGGTTACGACTACGCTTTCGGTGCATATGACGCAGCTGCTTTCATCCGACGAGAAGAAGAGAAGTTAATCGATAGCGGTGAGGATGATCAAGTTCAGCAAGCAAAGCTTGACAGGCGCGCAGTACAACAAAAATCTGCTATTGATAAATTCCTAGCGCGTGCTGCTATTAGCCAAGAACTCGGCAAGGCAATTCAAGAAAATTGGGGTCATGTCGAAGATATCATGATGCAATTCAAACAAGCGATTGAACAAGAAACTTGGCAGGATGTTGCCAAGAAGGTCAGAAGTATTGTTTGGATTGATAGATTAGACCCGAAGAAGCAAACTTTTGTCGCATTTTTACCCGACGAAGAGGGAGAGCCCGGGGCAAGTATCACACTCGAGGTAAACAAATCAGTTCACCAAAATGCCCAACGTTATTTTGAAGATGCTCGGACTCAAAAGGACAAGGCAAAGGGTGCTGAAAAAGCTCTCGAAAACACACGTCAATCCCATTCAAAAGAAGAGAAAAGAATTGCCAAAGATATTGCAGCAGGAAAGGTAAAATTCGCGAAAAGAAGCAAACGATTTTGGTTTGAAAAGCACCGATGGGCGATGCTTCCTGGAGGTCATCTCTTAATCGGTGGGAGAGATGCAAAAGGCAATGATGCCATAGTCAAAAAACACCTAACTTCGAACGACGTGTATGTTCACGCCGACCTTCATGGTGCGCCATCTTGTTCATTGAAATTGAAGGACGGCTTTAGCGTCATAAGCGGCATCTCCAATCTGCCTGAAGGCGTAGTTTCATTACAGATTGTACAAAATTTAGGTGAAGGATGCGAGGATGCTCGAGACTTGGACGAAACCGTCCACGCTGAAGCCGCTCAACTCGCCACTTGTTGGTCTCGCGCTTGGGGAAGTGGAGGAGCGGCGGCAACCGCTTTCCATGTACGACCGAGTCAAGTTTCAAAAAAAACCGAAAGTGGGGAATCTCTTGGTAGGGGATCGTTTGTCGTTCGTGGAACGAGAAATTGGCACAGAGATTTACCATTGGAAATTGGAATCGGAATCTGTGTGATTAATGGAATTCCTCTTCCAATATGCGGAACTCCGAAAACTATCTCTGAGCACTTTCCAAGATGGGCAAAAATTTCTGCTGGCCAAGAAAAGAAAGAAGCGGTGGCGAATCGTATCGCCAAATCAACTGGCTTAGCTCAGGACGATGTGTTGTCAGCACTTCCGCCAGGAAATTGCTCAGTCGAGGACTACAACCTCATCGGTTCCTGAATACATCATACCTCAAGCAAATTCTCGAGAATTTCATTCAACGGTTGTGGATGTATCGTGACCTTGGCGCGAGGACCACTCTGGTGCAGTTATCGCATACAATGCTGCATCAACATAGTGATCATACAGCCACTCTCTATCTTTGGTAATCCCCTCAAGGCGCATACCCAATCTCTCGGCAACAGCACGGCTCGCAGTATTTTCGACTGCAGCCTCGAGGACTAAGCGACGCATTCCAACGTCCTCGAAAACATGCATCATTATCCTTTGACAACATCTCGTCACAATACCACGACCGGTGAAATCTTTCGCTAACCAATAACCAATTCCGCAACCTCGGTTCTGACTATCTATCCAATTCAGACCCACAGTACCAACCAATTCTTCATCCAAGTAAATGAGCCAATCTGCGGTCGAACCGTTCCCTCTATCTTTGATAGACATCTGAACCCAACCAATTTCGTCTTCTGGAGTTTGGGTTTTATCTAACCAAGGAAGCCATTCCCGAAGATACTCTCGATTGTGATTAATCTGTAAAAAGAGATCCGTCGAATCATTGATGGTCGGTGCGCGAAGTGTCAAATCATCTCCCACATCGAGAAACTCAGCAATCATGCCCAAATCAGAGAGGCCGAATTGCGTACCACAAGGACCGGACATTAATTGGCCGAGAATACCAAAACATTTCAATCGTACTGTTGGTAATATGCTCTATAATTCGTCAAAATAACTGAACGATTAGCAGGGTAATGATTCAAGAGTAGAGCGGCATCCCGAAACCATGAGTTCTAGTCCGCGGAATGGTAGTTGGACATATGGAGAATATTTACAATTACCAGAATTATTGAATCTTCAAGCAGAAGAAAGAGGAATTTCTAATGATGAATTACATTTTATCATTGTACACCAAACATTCGAATTATGGTTCAAACAAGTAATTTGTGAATTATCTCTAGTTCGGGACATCTTGACTCAAGAAAATGTTCTTGAATCCGATATACCAAAAGCTTGTGACCACCTTGGCCGTACCTCTGAGATATTCCGCTTGATGGAAAATCAATGGAGTGTCCTCGAAACCCTCACCCCACAAGGATTTCTAGCATTCCGGGATGGATTAGGAACTGCGTCAGGTTTCGAATCTTACCAAGTTCGTGAATTTGAACTTCTTCTTGGTTTAAAGCAAGAAGATAGACTATACAAAATGGATGTAATCGAGCAATTTAGAATATTGGCAAAGAATTCCGAACATGATGCTGCAATTCTTGCTCGTCTTGAAGCGATTCAAGCTAAACCAACACTCTTCGACTCGCTTCTAAAGTGGATAGAACGAACACCGATAATGGGTTCTGCCTATGGCGATGAGGGCGATGAATTAGTAGTTTCAGATTATGTTGATACTCACCTCGCTGGACATCAAGCGGTGTGCGATTCAGCGATTGCTCGATTAGGAGATCAAGGTGCTAATCATGCCAAGGCAGCAGTTGCAAGATTTGACGCAGCACAAATTGCAGCGGAAAATTTCCTACGACCAGATGGAGAAGTAAATCGGGCTCGCGCCGGCTTATTATTTATCGAATCATATCGTGAATTGCCACTCTTAACATGGCCGAGAAAAATGATAGATGCTATGGTTGAACTAGAGGAATTAATTGTCAAATGGCGACATTCCCATGCTCGAATGGTCGAAAGAATAATGGGAAAGAGAATGGGTACTGGAGGTTCTAGTGGAGTAGATTATCTCGATGACACAACTAAATATCGAATCTTCAAAGATCTCTGGGCAGTTCGGACAATTTTAATTAAACCTCAGCAAAGACCCAAATTACTCAATAGTAAATTTTACGGTTTTAATGTTGAAAACTAATTGAATAATCCGGTGTAAGAATCGCACCATTCATATTTGATACCGCTTTCGTCATCGGCATGTCCAAGGCAGTAATCGTCGGATATGCTCGGACACCTTTCGGCAAATACCGAGGCGCTTTGTCTTCATACTCAGCAACAGAACTTGGAACAATGGTCGTCAAAGAACTTCTAGAACGTACAAACATCGATCCAAAGAGTGGGGATATCGATCAAATATACATGGGTCAAGTTTTGCAATCAGGAGCAGGACAAGCTCCAGCAAGACAGGTTGCACTAGGTGCAGGATTACCATATTCAACCCCTTGTACAACTATCAACAAGGTTTGTGGTTCGAGTCTAAAAGCAGCAATGATTGCAGCTAGTGACATCATGGCAGGACAATCAGAAATTATCATTGCAGGTGGTATGGAATCTATGTCGAATGCTCCCCATTTCATCAGAAATGCTCGACGTGGTGATGAGATTTCTTACCAAGATTTGAAATCAAATTTGATGCATGACGGATTGAGAGATGCTTATGATGGATCTTCGATGGGCATGACTGGGGAAACAATCTCTCACGAACATAATCTAACAAGAGAACAATCAGATGCTTATGCGATTCGTTCGCATGCCCTTGCTAACGCTGCTTGGAAGAAAGGGTGGTTTGCAAAAGAATCGATAGTAATGAATGAATTATCTATCGATGAAGGAATACGCACAAATACAGATATGACCATTCTATCAGATCTACCCCCCGCGTTCAAAGAAGATGGGCAGGTCACCGCTGGAAATTCTAGTCAAGTCTCTGATGGCGCATCCGCTGTCTTGATTGCATCAGAAGAAATTGCAATTTCAAAAGGCTGGCCTATTCTTGCTACCATCGTAGATTATGTTACATCTGGAGTTGAACCAAATAGAGTAATGTCTGCTCCAATTTCTGCAGTTGAGATGTTATTAACTCGAAATAATTTGGAGATTTTAGACATTGATATAGTCGAACACAACGAGGCTTTCGCTGCTGCATCAGTCGCGGTTCAAATGGCTCTCAGTGTCCCAGAAGATCGTTTCAATATCCATGGTGGTGCAGTCTCGATTGGTCATCCATTGGGTGCTACTGGAACTCGATGTCTGATGACCGTTACAAATGCACTAAATCGAATCCGAGGGAAACGAGGAATCATCACCATTTGCCTAGGCGGCGGAAATGCGGTCGGTATGTTGATTGAGCGTTAATCTCACAATGTCAATTTCAAAATTTCAAGTCTAAACCGCCCCCATAGGGGGCGTATCAACAGTCAATGCCCTTATGTGGGAGTCGCTGGTCGCGCGCCATCATGGTCAAGCCAGCAAGAGCCCACACACGCTTCGAAAAAGCACGAATTATCGGTGCTCGCGCTCTACAGATTAGCATGGGCGCTCCACTATATGTTTCAGAAGATGAACTCCGAGAAAGTTTCTCAAACGAATTAATTCAACTATATGGAGTCGACGAAGCCAAAGAACGAGTCGTCCTAGACCCTATGAAGATTGCAACTCTTGAATACGAAACTCACAGAATCCCTATCGATGTCGACCCTCACCTAGATGAATGAATTTAGGTTGTGACTTCAAATTAAGGTAGTGCCCATATGGGATTCAACAGAATCCAGACCAAGCAATTGACTGCCGTACTTATCGGCATCACTTTCATAGTCATTATGCTCGGTGGTATCGTCCGAATTTATGATGCCGGTGAATCCTGCCCGGATTGGCCAACATGCTTCGGAAGTTTTGGATTCGATGTTTCAGAAGCAGATCAAGAAGCTTGGTGGGATGCTAATCCGGATGAAATCGATTCACGAGGATCTCTCCATCGTTACACATCATTCGAAATTTTCACCGAGTGGTTTCATAGATTAATCGCGGGTTCAATTCTCGGGCCATTAGTTTTGTTAAACTGGTGGCTTGCCAGGAAGGAAGAAGGGCTAACCACAGAAGTAAAATTAGTATCTTCCATCTCAGTTGGCCTAATTATTTGGCAAGGTATTATCGGTTGGTATACCGTAAAAATGGACAACGAACATTGGTCGGTGGCTTTGCATCTCGCTTCAGCACTAATGTTCATGATGAGCCTTATTTGGATGTGGCTCACTATCGCTCGCGACCGTAAAGAAGAACCAGATTGGATAACCTTTGACCCGATTTTGGCAAATTCTTGGCATAAAAGAATCGCTTGGCTCTCACTCGCCACTCTTCTAACATTATTCACTGGTGTCTTCGTAGCTACAACTCCCGGTGCTAACCAAGCTTGCGGAGTTGGTGGATTTCCGAATACATGGCCTCTATGTAATGGAGAGTTGTTTTCGAAAATATCTGATATTTTTGCTCAATCACAACTCATTCATCGATTATTAGTTGGGATTGTTGAGCTTGCTTTAATCGCTGCATCAATCTTAATTTGGAGAGAAAGTGATGATGGACAGTGTGGAAATTTACTTTCAAAATGGATTTACTTAATCTCAGGGATATTTTTGTTGAATCTATCACTTGGTGGATTGTACGTACTTTCTGCAAAAGTGGATGGATTCGAAATCGTCTACGATGAATTACTCTCACTGTTTCATCTAATGTTTGCTTCGATTACTTTCCTTTTACTTGCCACCATCTGGACAAGCATGAAAGTCATCTCGTTTTACGAGTCTAGCCCAGAAAATATCGAGTGATTATTGAGCACTGGATTTCATAGGTACATACTGCTGGGATGAGTTGTGACTTCAGCGACAAGTCTGCACCGTACTCTACTGGCGTTGACAAAACCGACAGTAGTCGTCTTGCTTCAAGTGACCGCTCTTTGCGCGGTTCTTTCACACGATCTTCTTGAAGCAGGGGGGGTTTCAAATATGGATTTTACATCGAGTTTTAAAACGATAATCTTCGTCTTTATCGGCGGTTATCTAACCGCCGGTGGTGCTAATTCAATCAATATGTGGTTTGATCGTGACATCGATCCAATCATGGAAAGAACTGCAAATCGGCCGATACCATTAGGAGAAATTTCTGCAAATGCTGCACTCATTTTCGGGATTTCAATTTCGATAATCGGTGTTATTTGGTTCAATATAATGACAAATTCAGTCGCAGCATTCTGGGCTGCATTCAGTATTCTTTTCTATGTATTCATCTATTCGATGTGGCTGAAACGAAACTCGACTCAAAACATCGTCATTGGCGGCCTTGCAGGTGCTACACCCCCGGTAATCGGTTGGGCGGCAGCGGTAGGTGACCTATCATTATCGACCGATTCTGCAAACTCATTTCTCAATTCAATTTTTGACCTCGGCAGCATCATGCCGTGGTTTTTATTGCTGGTAATTTTCCTATGGACTCCGCCTCATTTCTGGGCTCTAGCGCTATATCGTTCGGAAGAATATGAGAAAGTCAACGTACCGATGTTACCCGGAATCAAAGGAGCGAAGCGAACATTATTTGAGATGAAAATTTACACTATTCTCCTAATCCTACTATCATTCCTAGCTCCAGCAACAATGGATGGAATTGATTCCGCTGACCCAATTTACCATATCTATGGTTGGACAATTATTGCTATATCGATTTGGTATGGTTCAACCGTATTCAAAATCCTCCCTGATGAAGAAAAGGATTCGAGCGGTAGAATTCCATCGGCAGCCCGCTCATTTTGGGTATCTATGATCTACCTTGCGTTGATATTTGTTGTCGTCGTCACAGCCAGTGCTGGACAATTTGGCGCTATTCTCGGCGCGATTCTAACAGTTGTTGTCATCGGCCGTAATGAATTGAAAGCAAGAAAACAAATCAATCCATTTCAAACCGATTAGTCCCGAATGATTCAAACGCTGGCAGCCTCGTTAAGCGAGTGGAGCGAAGGAGGAGATAGCCATGAAAGAGAGTGAACTAATCTTTGATTGGAATACTGTTGATTATGAAATTAAGCGAAATTCATCAAATCATCCTCATGGAATTTGGTTCGATGATGAGACGCTCAGAGACGGTTTGCAAAGCCCTAGTGCAAGAAATCCAACGATTGAACAAAAGATCGAATTGATCGATTATATGGAAAAACTCGGGATTCAAAAAGTCGACTTGGGCCTACCAGGAGCAGGCCCTTTTCATGTTGGACACATCGATTCGATGCTGGCTCATATGGGTGAAAATAGTTACGAATTACGCCCTGGATGTGCGGTTCGAACTGTCGTAGGAGATATTGAGCCGCTCATCGATTTACAAGCAAAACACGAGCGACAAATTCAGGCTAGTGCATTTTTGGGAACCAGCCCGATTCGTCAATATGCAGAGGGCTGGACGATGGAGAGAATTCTTTCGACCGCGGAAAAAGCTGTGTCTTTCGCAGTCGACAACGATATCCCAGTGATGTTTGTGACCGAGGATACGACGAGGAGTAAACCCGAAGAAATCAAAGCGGTTTACACTCGAGCAATGGAGCTGGGAGCTGACCGCATTTGCATCTGTGATACCTGCGGTCATGTAACTCCGAACGGTGTACGAAAACTGCTAACATTCATCCAAGACGAAGTTATTCCGGATGCAGGATTCAAACGCCGTGATATCGAAGTAAATTGGCATGGTCATCAGGACCGCGGCCTTGGAGTCGCTAACAATCTGGCTGCTGTCGAATCCGGAGCCGATGTAATCCACGGAACCGCTCTCGGAGTCGGCGAACGAGCGGGTAATGCTCCGCTCGATCAAACCCTCGTCAACCTATCATTGATGGGCGTGATAAATAATGACCTTACAGCCCTCAATGATTACATGAGAAAAGCACACGAATATATCGAAGTCGCATTACCACACAATTATCCAGTCTTTGGTGAAGATGCATTTGAAACAGGAACAGGTGTGCATGCGAGTGCAGTTATCAAAGCCATAAAAAAAGGCGACCAATGGTTAGCTGACCGCGTTTATTCAGGTGTTCCTGCTCAAGAATTTGGCCTTAAACAAATAATTCGAATCGGTCATATGAGTGGACGATCGAACATTATTTGGTGGCTAAAACAGAATGGTTACGAAGCTAATGATGAATTGATTGCTCATATGTTCGAAGTGGCAAAAAGTCAGCGGCGAATGATGACTGATGAAGAGGTAAAAACATCCATTGCTGAGTTTCAAGCATCATGAGCAAATTGCTTACACCCACAGGGAACGACTAAAACCCCTTCAAAGAGCAACGTCAAATATGCGCACCTCATTCGCAGTACTGACGATTCTTTTACTTGCGCCCATATCCGGAATTGTCTCAGGTGATGCTGTGCCTGAATTAGATTTGGAAATTGGCGAAGAGAATATTCTTCCAACTTATTCACGCGCAGTTCAATTAGCATTCGCACGTGTCTCTGATATGGATCAATATTCGATTGAGACTCTAAAGTCGACCAATGATTGGCTTATCGTAACTCAAGTCTCAATCGAAAAACAATTTTTGTTAAAATCGGCACCTGAAGAGATTCGCATTGCACCGATTTTACGTGGTGCTTTTATCTGGACTTTCGATGCACCGCTAGATGCAATATCATCTCTTGAAGAATCAGTATTACGAGGTGAGATTGAATCTTTCTCGCCAATGATCGAAAAGCAGCAAACACCTCGAAGCGCGCCGAACGATGAAAATTTTACCCAGCAATGGCACCTAGAAAACACCGGCCAAACTTGGGGAACTGTTGGTGAAGATGCGAATGTAACGGGGGTTTGGGATTATTTCACTGGGACTGGAATTACCATTAGTGTCGTCGATGATGGATTAGATAAAGATCATCCAGATATTTCACCTAATTACTCACCTACCCATTCCTATGATTGGTGCAATAATGATGCAGATCCAAGTCCTTCAAGTTGGAATGGGCACGGTACAGCCGCAGGTGGTGTCGCTGCTGCTGCTGGCGACAACACAATTCACGTCGCCGGTGCAGCTTACGATGCTACAATCGCTGGCTCAACTCTAATCGCCTGTTGGGCAGGAGATGCGACGGAAGCAAACGCGCTAAGTTATCACCAGAATGATATCGATATTTACACAAATTCCTGGGGACCTAGCGATAACGGACAAACTCTGGAGGCACCCGGTCCTCTGACGTTAGCTGCGATGGAAGATGATGTTTACAATGGTCGAAATGGCTATGGAAATATCATTACTTGGGCAGCTGGAAATGGTCTTGACAATAATGATAACGTAAATTACGACGGCTATGCTAGTTCAAGATATGCAATCGCCGTCGCTGCGATAACCCATTATGGTGAACAATCATATTACTCGGAGCCCGGAGCAAGTATACTCATCGCAGCCCACTCTAATGGTGATGGTGAAGGAATCACAACTACCGATATTCATGACGACCCAAATAACAGTTCAGACGATGCTGGATATGACAATGGAAATGTCACACACACTTTCGGTGGAACCTCCAGCGCTACACCACTGGCCGCTGGAGTAATCGCGCTAATTCTTGATGCAAATGAAAATTTGACTTGGCGCGACATTCAGCACGTTTTGGTTAATAGCGCCAGAAAAAATGATGCATCTGATTCGAGTTGGGGAATTAATGGAGCGAACCATGACGTCTCCCACAAATACGGATTTGGTGCTATAGATGCCGGTGCTGCGGTCGCTCTGGCTCAGAATTGGACAAATGTTGACGAAGAAATAAATTCTACATTCGGCCCTTACAGCCCAGCAACCACTATTCCTTCAAACTCAGCTTCATGGACCGAATTCACGACATCTGTTACCGACGATATGCAGATTGAGAGTGTCGATGTTATAGTCGACATTGACCACCCTAGTCGAGGTAACCTCGAAATAGTTCTAGTATCACCAGATGGAACAGAATCTTGGCTGGCCGAGGAACACTCCGATAGCAATTCAGATTATTCGAATTGGATGTTCAATACCGTTCAACACTGGGACGAGGGAGCATTGGGAACTTGGACTCTGAAAGTTAGAGACGATACAGCCGGAACAGCGGGAACGCTCAACTCATGGGAAATGATTCTACATGGAATTGACATCGATCTCGACCATGACAATGATGGATTGAGTGATGAGAACGAAACTAATGTTTACGGTACCGACCCTTACAATGCAGATACCGATAATGATGGCTTGAATGATTACGATGAAATCGTCATTTATGGAACAAACGCTACAATGCCAGATACAGATTTAGATGGGCTTTCTGATTCAATTGAAATCTCAGTTTACTCGACCGACCCGTTAGATTCCGACTCTGATGACGACGGATTATCCGATGGGGTAGAAGTCAATTATTGGTCGAGCGACCCATTGGTATACGATGCTGATTCGGATGGAGATTTATTCTATCATTTTGATGATTGCGATGACAATAATCCAGATATCAACCCCGGTAAACCAGAGAAATTGAATGGTTACGATGATAATTGTGATAATTACATCGATGAAGGGTTCAATTTTACCGATAGGGATAACGATGGATTACGGGATTGGCCTGAATACCACATTCATGGCACCGATTATCAAGATTCAGATACGGATAATGATGGTTTGAGCGATGGTGAAGAAGTCAATATCTATTCTGCTGTCGGTGCCAATCCATTAATCGTAGATGCAGATGCGGATGGGGATGGCTGGTATTGGTTCCAAGATTGTGATGATAATGACGAATATAGATCTCCTGGACTGCCAGAAATTCTAGATGGAATCGATAATGATTGTGATTTTATCATGGATGAGGATTTTTGGGCAATCGATACCGATAACGATGGATTGTTTGATTATGATGAATATCATAATTATTCGACAAATCCGAATGATGGTGATACAGATGATGATGGATTACCGGATGGGTCTGAAATCAACACCTACGCGGATTTGGGGGCAGACCCTTTAGTCCCAGATGCAGATGATGATTCGGATGGCTGGTACTGGTTCCAAGATTGTGATGACAATGATAACGAGCGCTCGCCATCTATCGCTGAAATGCTAGATGGAAAGGACAATGATTGCAATGATGAAATCGACGAAACTTTTCATGATACTGATCACGATACAGATGGATTATCTGATTATGATGAATTCCACCTTTACAATACAGATTACATGACAGAAGATTCTGATGAAGATGGCCTGACCGATGGTGATGAAGTAATCGTCAGAGGTTCGAATCCCAATTCTTACAATTATGACAAGGATGAAGATACCTTCTACGATTACGAAGATTGTCAAGATCTAGTTCCAGAAATCAATCCAGCCGCTAGTGAAATTTGGAATGGATGGGATGATGATTGTAACGACCTCGTCGATGATAACCTTGAGCGAATAAATTTAGTTTACACCTCACCACAATATGGTTTGCCTAGCGCATGGGATGCTGTAAATGAAACTCTAGTAATCGGAATTAACGGAATCCCGTCACAAATCGAAACTCAAATTACTTGGACAATCAATGGTTATAATTTGCAAAATAACCTTTCTTCAGAAGATTCAAGGATCGATATTCTAGTTCTTGATTGTGACCGCCAGATCGATGAATTAACTGCTATCCTGTGTTCGAATGGGTCATCGCCACAAACCATACAAGCTGTTATGATAGACTCTGGAATTACGACGACATTTTCATGGGATATTCAGATGGATGTTTGGATTCCACCACCGACTTTCAGCGAGAAAATTCTCGGATTCTTAACATCAAGTTTCGGTTTAGCATTCATTTTAGTAGCCTTACTAACCATTCTAGGTATTACTGGAGCTGGAATTTTACGTCTCAAACACAAGAGGGAATTGAAGAACGCATATTCCGCTTACAATATTACACCTCAAAGTGGGGCCCTACCTGCTGAACATCGAAGATACGAATTACCCTCTGCACCAGACATTTCTGCGATGATTCATTCAAAAGACGAGACTATTGTTCCCCCCCCTCCCCTGGATTTACCATTGCCTCCCCCTTCTACACCGGATGATACGCCAACCATTTCAGCTAGAACACCAGACACTGAGGATGTTTCTGAAATTGTCGAGCTTTCGAGCAGGCCTGCAACTGAAGATGATGATGAAATAGTTGAATTGATCGATTTGCCTGCTCGAGTAGTCGATGATTCTGATGAAAATTAATAATACGGATTATTCCGATTCTTCTTCGATGTCCAAACCACTCTGATGACCCCATTCGGCATCGGGAGAACCGCCAGACCATTCACCAGCGATTGCAATATCTTCGACGTCATCATCTTCTCTCCAAGGCGGTTCACCATCTGAACCACAAATAATCAAACACCCTTCTACATCGAGACGTTTTCTGAGAGTTTTTATCCCACGAACAACCGGAAGTAGGTGACCAATTGGTGTTCCTGCGGTAACGAACGGGTGGGTGGCGGTGCCAATCAATAAACCGCGTGAAGGGGCATGAATATTGTGAGAAACACCTGGGCATTCAGGATCGGTAACCGTCGCGACAATCTCGCCATCTTCGACAAAACTTCCAGCAGGGGCGAGAACATCTAGCAAACCGCCTTGATCGGAGCGAATCCAAGTCGAACCTGAGGCGATTAATCGGAATGGCGGCCGACTTGGATAGCCAGGAATCATTCGAAGGCTCCGTAATACATTCAAAACACCGTAAATTGCTACTTGAACGGATTCAGGATCGGCTTCGTTTGAGCCACCCCCTTCGTAAGTGATACATCCAATCTTAGCTTCATTTGCAGTCCGGCGAAGGGATCCTTTTGGCCCAACATTGTCAAGAATCGCTTCGATACCGAAGGCTCTAGCGATTCGATTGGATTGAGGATGAGCTAAATTAGCACGAATTTGGGGCATATTTGTTCGACCTGGAGCTGCAGTATGCAAGTCGACAATATGATCTGAACCTTCGATTAGAGTTTTCCATATCTGGTTAGCAACACGAGAAGTAGTATTGCTATCTGTTCGGCCAGGAAAGTTGCGATTCAAATCTCGGCCGTCGGTAATATATCGACTTTGACGACGATAACCGGGCAAATTAACGATTGGAACAATCCTCAACGTTCCGGCAAATACAGATGGATCGATATCATTGTCTTCACCGAGAAAATTCGGACCACAAAGATAGGTCAAAGCCAGTGGACCAACCAATTCATTTCCGTGAATTGCGCCTAGCACGGTCACCACAGGACCTGGGCGAGTTCCGTGAACAATCGTCACTGGAATTGGCCAAGATTCACCGATTTCTACATCTAATAAATTAAATTCAACCTGACGAATTGTTCCTGGTTTGATTCGTTTTCGGGCGAAAACATGGTTTTTTTGTCCAGAATCACGCGACCATTTTTTCGGAGTTGGTGATTTTTTGTTAAGTGCTTTTTCAATCTCTTTGCGTCGCTTAGGAGACAATTGATTTGCGACCTTCAACGGTGCATGGCGCCGACGCTTCGCTCGAGGAGCTGGGCTCTCAACAACATCCCTCTCAACGGAGGATTTTCCATCTTCGTCTCCAGACAACGATAGTGCCAGAAGGTCATTAGATTAAGAGGATGCGTCGGAGAAATCTATGGAATGATTCAATTCCTTAACCCTCTTGTGATAAGCATGGTAGATACAGACTCGCTTTCAGTCCAAGAAATTCATGCACCAAATAGCATCTGTTTCGGCTGTGGTCCAGCAAATGAAAAAGGTCTAAAAATTAGGTCGATGAGAACTGAAAATGGTCTGGAATTAGAATTCTCCCCAAAAATAGAGCATCAAGCATTTCCAGGAATGGTCAATGGCGGCATCATCGGAACATTACTCGATTGTCATGGAAATTGGACGGCTGCAATCGCATTGATGGATCAATCTGAAGATTCACATCCACCTTGTACTGTCACCGCCTCCTATTCGATAAAATTGCGACGACCGACACCTATTGGCAAGACTCTGAAAGTAACTGCAAATGTCAGTGAAATGTGGGAAGACCGAGCGAAGGTCGAAATGGCACTTTGGGCGGATGGGAAAGTGTGTGCAACCGGTGAAGGGCTTTTCGTAGCAGTGAATGATGGCCATCCCGCTTACCATCGCTGGAACTAATCCGACACGACATCCTTTAGAACAGCCAATTCTGAGTATATCCGTGGCGCACTCCAACGATGGCCCAGAAAGGCGAGTCGATGCCTTAGGACTGTCCAAAAAAATTGTTGATCTGCTTCGGGATGAATGGGGCATTGAGAATCTGTTTCCGCCGCAGGCAGAAGCACTGCCATCGGCGCTCGCAGGCAAGAATTTGATGTTGACCATTCCGACTGCGAGCGGAAAATCACTTGTAGCGCATCTGACTATTGTTCATAGGTTGACTACAGATTTAGAGGGACTTCGTGCACTGTATATCGTCCCATTGAAAGCTCTCGCGACTGAAAAAGTTGAGGAATTACGTGAAATCGGGAATGTGGTTGGATTACGCGTCGGTCTGGCAATAGGTGACCGTGAGGGTGAAACTGGTTCAATCGAAGATTGCGATATTCTTGTTTGTACGAGCGAAAAATTAGATTCTTTACTTCGTTCTCGCTCGGAATTATTGAATAAAATTGGTATCGTTGTTAGCGATGAATTCCATCTTCTTCACGACCCTGGACGTGGGCCTACACTTGAGGTATTACTCTCAAGAATTCGTCATCAACGACCCGATGCCCAAATCATTGCCCTCTCAGCTACTGTTGGAAATTGTGAAAAATTAGCAAATTGGCTCAATGCAGAATTAATTCAATCTGATTGGAGGCCTGTCGCACTACATTCTGGAACCTTGACTGGCCTTGATGTTAGAATACATCGCATCGATGGAACCGGAACAGAAGAATGGCCAGAACCTAGAGAAATTCAAGGAAGAACAACTCGATCTCTACAAGCTGCTTTGGACGATACAGTACGAGTCGGGGGACAATTGTTAGTTTTCGTAAACTCACGTGCTAGTGCCCAAAAAGAAGCCCGTGAATTAGGTAAACATATCCGAAAGAAAATAGCTGATCAAGACCCTATTTATGACCCCGATTTATCGGATAAATGGAATGATTTAGCTGATTCATTCACCCGCAGAGAAGATACATCTGCAATGGGCGGTCGACTCGCAAATGCAATTCGGGGCGGAGCCGCATTTCACCATGCAGGGTTAACCGGAGGACAACGGAAAAAAGTCGAAGAGGCATTCAGAAAGGGGGACATTCTTTGTATCATTGCCACACCTACACTGGCTCAAGGAGTGAACCTTCCAGCTCGACGAGTGGTAGTTCGAGACGTGCGACGCTGGAATACCGCTGCAGGCCGAACCCTACCGATGCCTGTAATGGAAATTCGACAAATGATGGGGCGCGCAGGGAGGCCGAAATACGATCGGGTTGGAGATGCATGGCTACTAGCTAAGAATAAAGATGAAGAATTCGATTTCGTTGAACAATTCTTACTCAGTGATCCCGAAGACATCACTTCGAAACTAGCTAATCCTACCGCTCTTCGACCAGAAGAAGATCCTGCACTATTGATGCACGTACTTTCGATGATTTCTACGGGCGGAATGAAAGATCGCGACTCACTTGATCGATTCTTCAACAAAACTTTCCTCGCTACACATATGGATGCTGAAGTTCTCGCCAGTCGAATAGATGAGGTTATTTCTTGGCTGGCGAAAAATGAAATGATCACAAAAGAAGGAGAATCTGAAGAGGTTAGAAAAAGAATTCTCGCCGACGAGCAGATCGAGTTATTGACAGAAGAATGGGAAGATGATTTGCCATCTTGGGCAAATTCAGCCTCATCGCTTTCCGAACTTGATATTGCAAAACAATCATCCGATAGCCAACCTAAACTCACGCCTAGAAAAGGGCCAGCAATTTTTGGATTTAAGAAAGCGAGCACTTTCGAATTTGAAGAACCCGAAACACCAGAATTGCCAACGATGACCTATAGGGCAACAATTCTAGGCGAAAGGGTTTCACGACTTTATCTCAACCCTATTTCTGGAAGAATTCTCAAGGATGGTTTGACGCTAGCGATGAAAATTCTAACCGGTGAAAATGCACAAGGTCAAGTTTCACCGATGAGCTTCTTACACCTCGTTGCTTCAACACCTGATTTCATGCCATTATGGCCGAGAAAAGGTGATTATGACGCAATTCAGGCTTCTTTACACGGCCATCAAAGAGAATTTCTCACCGATTCTTTTGACCTCGATGAAGAAAATCGAATGAAAGGTGTGCTAGTATTACAATCATGGATAGAAGAATCTAGTATGAGCGGAATTGAAGAGGAGTGGGGAGTTCAACCAGGTGATTTACGAGGCCGAGTTGAACTTGCTGAATGGCTATTATTCGCTGCTCGAAGTATTTTAGCTAATGATGATGAATTGTCATCTATGGATAATAACGCACACAGAATTTTAGTTGAATCTTTAGACGAAATTCATCGGCGTATTCGATACGGATGCAAAGCGGATCTCCTCGGATTAGTCTCACTCAGAGGAGTAGGAAGAGTTCGGGCAAGAGAGATGGCAAATTTACTCGGAGTTTCGAATGCTGCAGATATTGCAGAATTAACTGAAAAAGATAAATCAAAATTATCCGACCTGAGAGGATGGAGCCCAAAGTTAGTTGAAAATTTGATGAATACCGCTGGACGAGCGATTCGTAGGAAAAAATGAACACCAGCCTTCTTCAAGCAAAGGCCATCGGGAGTCGTGGATGGTTATCACCCAGTGCCATGGTTTCCTGCCTGGCCAATCGAATTTTCTAATGAAATACAAAACCCATTGGAAATTGTCACTCTATTCGATGAATGGCGTCCAAATAACCGCTGGCTCTTGATGACATTTGAAGCAGCAGCCAGCGAAGTTCACCTCTGGACTACATGGTTTGCAGTAAGGCGCCTGGAAGAAAAAAATAAGATGATTGCGAGAAAAATCGATGCTGAATTTCTGAGATTGATAGCCGGGACAAGACAGATAAAAATTGCTTTTGATAGAGCCGGTTTACGAATTGGTGATACTGCAGCTTGGATTCTTTACTTGCCTGAATTTGAGATTTCAACTACATTTGGACAAACAAAAATTGATCGAGAGGTTTACAATAATAATCAAATAGATGCAGAGAGATTATCTGAACACTTGAATGCTCGAATAATAGCACAGAGGCCATTTCCAAATGTAGAAGGATTGGTTCGAATTGGGGCAATAACGGAAGGAGAAAAAATTGCTTTAAACAAGTGTGAAGATGCTTATTTATTACATTCTGCGATGAGTGAATTATAAGAAAAACCTAACCTAGTTTGAGTCACACTGATAGGGTGAGGCCGAGAGCGCAGGATGGCGATATCATGTCAAAATTCTACGGATTCCGAAAGTGCACATATTGTGAGATTGAATGTACCCCTGGAAATTTTGTTGACCACCAATCTCAAAGATTCTGCTCAGCATGCTGGGTACAGCATGAAAATCCACAGCACCCAGACCTTGAGTCGATTAGAGAAAAAGTGAAAACTGCTGCAAATACATGGAAATTTACTAAAAAATCAAGGGATGAATACAAGCTTCCAAATGGGCCAAATCCAGTAAATAATTAAGGTGATTTCATGTCATTTGTGCCGTCTGATTTTGATGCTACCAAATGGGAAAACATCGAGCCGTTCATGAAGGAATTGAAGGATCGGAAACTTAGTTGCTCAAGCTGTCTAGAAAAATTCATTCACGATAGATCTTCTCTCGGTGAATTTATTTCTGAGACTCGGGCTAAAATTTATATCAAAATGACATGTTTTACCGATGATAAAGAAGTACAGAAATCTTGGATGGATTTCGTCGAAAACATTGAACCAAAATTATCAGAATATAGTGATATTTTGAATAGAAGAATTATCAATCATTCATCGGTTGGAGAACTTCCAGATAAATATTCAGTAATGCTTCAGGGTTTGAAGACTAACATCGATATTTTCAGAGAAGTAAATATTCCTCTAAAAACTCAAGACACAAAATTAGTAACTGAATATAATGAAATCTGTGGCGCACAAACCGTACAATTTGATGGTGAAGAAAAAACCTTTTCGATGATGGCAATTTACCTAGAAAATACAGACCGTACAGTTAGGGAAGCTGCTTATCGTGCAATCGATGAAAGACGGATGCAAGACGCTGAACGCATTTCAGAAATATATGATGAATTAATTCAAATCCGACATCAAACCGCTCTGAACGCAGGATTTGAAGGATTCCAACAGTATATGTTTGCAGCAATGCATAGATTTGATTACACAATTCAAGATTGTTTAAAATTCCATGATTCAATTGAAGCAGTCTGCCAGCCTCTTCGTCATCAAAATGATGAGAAGAGGCGTACAACACTTGGATTGGATTCCTTACGTCCATGGGATCTCTCTGTCGACATCCTCGGCCGGTCACCACTCGTTCCATTCAATGAAATCAACGAAATGGTTGAAGGATGTTCAAATATATTTCATTCTATGTCCGATGAATTAGGGAATTTATTTGATGAATTAGACGCAAATGATTGCCTCGATTTAGATAGTAGAAAAGGGAAGGCTCCTGGAGGGTACCAATATTACTTGCAAAAGAGTCGCTTGCCATTCATTTTCATGAACGCAGCAGGGACTCAAAGAAATGTCGAAACAATGATTCACGAAGCCGGTCACGCATTCCATTCATTCTTTTCTGGACATCTCGAACTCATGCATGAGCGTGATGCTCCTATCGAATTCGCTGAAGTTGCATCTATGTCCATGGAATTAATGACGCATCCACAGTGGGAAGAATTTTACAATCCTGAAGAAGCAAATCGTGCAAGACGTGATCATTTAGATGGAATTATTTCTTTCTTACCTTGGATGGCGACAATCGATTCTTTCCAGCATTGGATTTACGCCAACCCAGGGCACACCAGAGAAGAACGAATTACCAAATGGTTGGAAATTGGGGAAAGGTTTGGCGCAAAAATTAACTTTGAGGATTTTGAAGAATCTAGAGTCGTTTCATGGCAACGACAAGGCCATCTTTTCGGAGTTCCATTCTATTATGTCGAATATGGAATTGCTCAACTAGGTGCTTTACAGATGTGGCAATTCCATCGACGAGATGAATCGGACGCCCTCGAACGATACAAAGCGGGTCTATCTTTGGGATACACGAAAGGTTTGACTGAATTATTTGAAGCGAGTGGGCTGAAATTCTCGTTTGAACAAGAACATGTGGAGAAACTCATCAATGAGGTTAACACTGCTCTCGATGAACTTCCGGCTTGACCGGCAACATCATCTTGGTAAAGCCAATGACATAGTTGAGGTAGTCGTTTGAGCGAAATGAAAGATTTGAGTTATTTTCAAAAAATTCAACGTTTTAGTTGGAATGCGAGAATGTATTTACTCCATATATTTGGTATGGATGTTATCCATGGTGCTTGGGAAGTACTCTTCAATCTCTACTTACTTCAATTAGGGTTTGGTATCGAATTTATTGGTATTAGAATCGCAGTAATGGGAGTTGTCGGAGCAATTTCATCAATTCCTGTTGGTAAATTTTCAGACAGAATAGATCGAAAATGGGGTTTTATCATCGGAGATGGTGGAGGAGCAATCGCCTCACTGATTTTGATAACCACAACCAGCGCAAATGTGATTCTCGCCTTTTCTGCAATAGGGGCAATTTTCGGAACATTACATCATGTCACAGAAATACCTTTCATGGCAGAAAATTCGGCTAAAGAAGAACGTATCCACTTATTTTCAGTCGGCTCTGGATTTAGGACATTAGCAGCGATGATGGGTGCAATCATAGCCGGTTACCTTCCAGCGTATCTTTCAACTCTTTACGTCAATATTACCGTTATCGAAGCATATAGATTGGCCGTTGAATTCAGTATCGCCTGGTGGTTCCTCTCATTGATTCCTGCATTCTTACTACAACGATATGAATCTGAAGAAGATGCGAAAGCGCGTTCTGAAGTCGTCGAGAAAAAGGGCTTATTTGGAGGAATCCAAAATCCAATTGTCATACGTAGATTCATAATTATCTCTTCATTATTATCATTCGGTGCTGGATTTGTTCTGAGGCTTGCAAATGTTTTCTTTCACGAGCATGGGGGAATTCATGCAGATGAACACCAAATTGGAACAATTTTTGCAGTAGGATCTCTTTTCCTATCATTAGGCGCATTTATTGTCCCTCTAATCGTCGATAGAATTGGTGATGTTACGACGATTGTTTTAACTCGAGCTTCTGCAATTCCATTCATCCTTATCATCGGTTTTGCACCAACATTAGCTAGCCCAGAATCTGTTGTGTCAATAGCTGGCTTAGCATGGGTTCTTCGATCAAGCCTGTTTAACATGTCCAGTCCAGTAATGGAAGCATTTTCCATGGGGAAACTTCATCCCAATGAGAGAGCAACTTTCGTTGGCCTCTCAAGATTTTTTGGAGCAAGTCTCGCAGCAATAGCCGGATATGTTGGAGCTTATCTGATGGCTAGAGGAGATTTTGGCACACCGTTCATCATAATGTCGATTTTCTATGCAATGTCCACATTACTCTTCTATCAATGGTTTGTAAAAAACCCGATGTCGGACTCCGAGTAGCCTACAAGATTCAATCTTGAAGACCCTCGGCAGTCACGGTAAAGACCGCTTCGCCCTCAGGGAGATTCGGACTATCGATGAGGCGTGCGATACGTCGTCCTCCCTTTGATTTCCTAAGGTACAGGCGGAATGTGCTTGCGTGGGCGACGATATGTCCACCGATAGCTCTTGTAGGATCTCCCCACATTGAATCTGGCTTCGACATAACTTGATTGGTAACAAGGATTAGAGCATTCAGAATATCAGATAGCTGCTTCAATTCTTTCATATGGCGGTTGAGTTTTTGTTGTCGGGTTGCTAACATTCCTCGACCGATATATTCCGAACGGAAATGACTCGTCAAAGAATCAACAATAATCAATTTTACATCGAGATTTTTTGACATTCTCTTGATTTCATCTACCAATAGGATTTGGTGTGCGGAATTGTATGCGCGTGCTACATGAATTCTCTCAAGAGCATCTTGAGGATCCATTCCAACAGCTTCAGCCATCTGTGCTATTCTCTCCGGTCTAAACGTGTCTTCAGTATCAATATAGAACACTTCTCCATCAAATCCGCCTTTTGAAACCGGAAGTAATGTATTAACTGCTAATTGGTGGCCAATCTGTGTTTTACCACTGCCAAATTCTCCGAATACTTCGACAATTGCCTGAGTCTCGAATCCGCCTCCAAGTAGTTCGTCAAGGGCAGAGCAGCCAGAGGTTAACTTCTGGACTTCTCTACGTCTGTCTAACAATGCAGTTCCACTGATGAATCCGCCAATGTTTGCTAATTTTTTCGCTCCAGCAATAATTTTTGAAGAAACCGCTTCGCCAAGTTCTGCTTGCTCCGCTAGTTCTGATGGACTCATTACCGCTATCGCGAGTAATTCTTCAAAACCGGCTTCACGTAATTTTTCCGCAGTTGCAGGTCCCACACCTGGTAAATCTTCAACTGTCATTTCAGGTTCATCAATATCAATGATGATTTCTTCATCCTCTACGTTTTCGCTCGCTGTATCATTACTCATTCTCTCACCTTTACAAACACTACTCGACATTAGATAGTATATTAACAAATGAAAGACCCCTATCGGAAGTTGAAAGTAGTTTGAACTAGCAACTAACCCTTAGTTGCCTGTTTTTTCACTTTCACTTTAGATTTAGTTTTGGTAGCGAGTGGTGGATTTGAACCACCGGTCTCCGGGTTATGAGCCCGACGAGATAACCTGACTACTCAAACTCGCTACCCGCCCGGTCATGCCTCGGTTATTTGAACGCGTCTAAAACAACACATCCACCTAGATGACCAAAGCGAACAGTCATGAGATGGATGCTCCCGGAGAGATAAGGGAAGAACATGGGTCACGGAATCTTGATTCAAAATGCATCGATGGTCATCGGCTCGAAAATCGTTGATGGAGATTTACGAGTTGTAAATGGAATCATCGATGCCATCGCCATCGGTGGAGATTTGATCGCCGGCACAACAGAAACTGTAATCGACGCAGAAGGTCTGCACTTACTTTCTGGTGCAATCGACCCTCAAGTTCACTTCCGAGAGCCAGGAAGCCCAGATAAAGAGGATATTGGGAGTGGTAGCAGAGCTGCAGTTGCTGGCGGTGTCACATCATTCCTCGATATGCCAAATAACAATCCAGTTGCAACGAGTCTCGCCAGTATTCAATCAAAGATTGATTCTGCTGGACGCACCGCTGTAAACCATCACGGTTTCTTCATCGGTGCAACACCATCAAACCTTTCTGATTTACAAGAAGCAGTTGGAACACCAGATAATCCAATACAAAGAGATGGAATTTGCGGAATCAAGGTTTTCATGGGTAGTAGTACTGGTGATTTACTGGTTCATCAGCAAGAACACCTCGACAATATTTTTGCTAATACCGGCGGAATTATTGCTGTTCACGCCGAGGATGAAGATCGCTTAAATCAGCGTTATCCAGCATTTGAACATCGAACAGATGTCGGCGCACACGCTGAATGGAGAGATGCTGAAACAGCTCTTATTGCAACAAAACGTGCTTCTGCTCTAGCCAAAGAACATTCTCATCGTTTACATGTCCTCCACCTTTCAAGTGGAATCGAAGCTGATTGGCTGGCTTCAAACAAAGGTGATTTAATCACCACCGAAGTATTGCCACAATACTTGACATTCGATGAAAATGATGTATCGAATCGTGGAGTTCGTTTGAAGATGAATCCACCGATTCGTTACGCCGAAGATAAGGATATTTTGTGGCGTCGCTTGAAAGATGGAACTATCGATTGTATCGCTACCGACCACGCCCCCCACACTTTGGAAAGTAAAGCGCTTGGATTCCCACGAGCACCTTCTGGAATGCCCGGTGTTGAGACATCTTTACCGACGATGCTGACTCATGCTGCAAATGGAATGTGTTCAATTTCTGATGTCGCGCGTTGGATGTGTGAAGCTCCTGCCCGAGTATATGGCATGAAGGGAAAGGGTAAACTCGAGGTAGGCTATGATGCCGACCTCGTCCTCGTCGATATGGAAAACTATCGAATCATTCGCGATTCTGATGCTTGGACTCGAGTTGGATGGACTCCATTAGCTGGAATGAGTCTTGTCGGTTGGCCAATATACACAATTGTCGATGGTCAAATTGTCCACTCTCGCCAGCGTGGTGGCGAAATGAGAGGCGCTGCTGTTGCAGCACCTGGAAGTGCCGGCCGACCACTAATCTTTGAGTAGTTCAGTTGAAAAATTCAACTTCCATCAGAAGAGGTTCCAGCCTCTTCAGAATCAACATCGGTATCTTTTGGTTCTTCTGATTCTTCGTCATAGTAATAGTTAATCGGTTCCTCATATCCAGGTAAGTCTAATTCAACTATCATTTCAAGATCTTCAGTTCGATGAACTGCCGCTCCAGCACCAGAGAAAGAATAGATATAATCACCCATGAATATTGAGCGGCGAATATTTGTCTGTCCACCCCACCAATAACCATCATCGTCATCGTAGAACGCAGAATGATTCACTGCACCATGAATGCTCAATGAGCCGTTTTCAACATCTACATTGACTAGTTGAAGCAATGAGATAAATTCGTAATTCCAGTGATAATATTCTTCACCATTCTCTTCAACAATATCGTAGGTTTGTCGATAGGTTGAGAGGGGGACTGCAAGCAAATTTTCTGGTGCCCAATAAGTGAATGCCTTGTGTTCATAGGATGCTTCTGACCAAGACCAACTCCAACCACAAGAGCGAATATCTTCACATTGCTCATCTACATAAGCTGGAGATAGTGGTTGAACATCCATCAAAACAGGATATTCAGGATTACTTACATCGAACAAAGAAACCTGAGTTATCGACCAATCAAGACCTAATCCGTCTTCGCCGGGTCCAATTCCAATCGTCAACAGAGTATCTTCATCAACTGGATGAATATATGTTGAAACACCAGGAATTTCTAATTCACCGAGAACATTTGGATTTGTTGGGTCAGATAGATCGATTACCCACAATGGATCCATATTCTCGAAAGTGACCAAATAGCCCTTTTCAGCGACGAATCGAGCACTCCAAATTCGCTCATTCGGAGCGATGTTATCGACTATTCCAATTTGTTCAAGAGTATCGATTCCATCAAAATCCAATACAGCAACCTGATTTGAAGGACCGGTCCAAACCGGTTCACCGGCTTCATCGATATCTTCGACAATCCACCATCGGCCCCACACATCAGACGTTGAAGCAATGCGGATGTATCCATTGTACTCACTCATTGAAAATTGATCTTGGACTGTGCCATTTACTCGGCCTGAGCCTAGGTAAACTGTTGAATCTGCATCGGAGATATCGAACGCGTGAATGTTGGTTGCATCATCCCATCCAGTATTTTGCCAGAACCACCACCAATCAGCAGCAGGCTCAGCGAGGAGTAAAACGTTCTGGCTAGCATAGACATGAGCCCAGCGGCTAGTGATATGGTCCACTTCCAAATCAACCTCTTCACCAAGTAATTTCATCGTCATGATGGTCGTCATTCCGCGAACAGTCGAATCTGCACTCGCTGCAAACTCATTACAATCATCAGAAGTTACTGGATACTGAATCAATCCAAATTCTGTATCGGTCATCTCGTAAATTTTTGGTGCAAAATCTTCCATTGTCAATTCAGCAATCAATTGAGCATTATTTTCAATAGTCTCGAGCAAACTCGTATTCCACACATCCATCCTGACATCTTCATCCTCAATTTGCCAATAATTATTAGGCAATTCGACCCAAGTTTGTAAGCCCTGAATATCTGTATAGATATTTGTCACGGAACGTACGGTGCCATCGACTAGACGTGCCGTGAGATAGTTTCCTTCGATGTAGAGTTCACGCTCGACAATAGGGGCTGAACGGTCACTCACATCGACAACTGTGTATTTCACCAAGTTTTCATAGCGTGTGTAAGAATATGATTGTTCATCTCCATTCGAATCGGTGTAAGTGTAAGTTATTTCTTCACTCATTACAGAACGGAGAGGATGATCTGAAGGTAAATTCCAGTATGAAATACTAGAAACGATCACAAGTTTATCACCTTCAAGCATCATTTGCATTGGATAACCTTGCATGGTCGTATTAGATTCAAGGGTTAGATCTCCAAATTCTGGAACCCCCATGATTACCAATTGATTGTTATTCAACATGTAAATGTAATATCCATCTGTCTTCAAGAAATCAGCTTCGTCAACATCGCTTTCTTGGTTATTGGTTTCCGAATAAGTTCCTTCACGGCTTCCTCCATCATTTCCTCCTTCTGATGAAGAGTCGAAATCGGCCATCGGTGCTCCTTCTTCAGCAGCTCCATCAAGCATCACCGGACCACCTCTCCACCAACTATTACCTACCCAATGCCAATATGATTGCTGGTCGAGAGAGACGAGCATCTCGTCGTAAACAGATTGTTGTAAATCTTCGAGCAACTCGCTGCATTGACCATAATTTTGCAAAATCGGTGAGGTCAGTATTCGGTCGGGCAAGTTGAGCATGGGGTATTCTCCTTGTATCAAATCAACAGTTTGATCAATATCATCGACCACGTCATCGACCAAACTTATACAGCCAGAACTCAGCATCATTGCTAAGACAAGAATTGCCATTTTCGGGCGAGTATGAGAGATTAGGTTTGGGCTCATAGTGAAAACGCAGTCTTCCGGCTATTATGAAGCGGTTGGTAAGATGATTTTACAATAGAATCTCGAAATCATTCCAATCGCGTCGAAAATGGAAAGCTTCGCCAATTATTTCTCGGATTGATTTCTGTCGGTGAGGGGATAATTTCCTCCACAGATTCTTCGTTTCTTTCTGATGTCATTTCAACTGCTCCTCCTTCAGGGTCGGAGCAGAGGCATTGGGTGCCGGCTAAGAATATCAGCGCGGCGAGCTGCATGTCCAAATTCTGGTCCATAAACCGTTATCATCGCCATCCCAAACATAAGCACCTTGGCTTCTTGAGTCATGAATGCATCATTAGGTTTCATTTCTGCACTGGCTCGCAGTACAACGATTATGCGCCAGCTTCGAGGCGTGAAACCTCAAGCGATACTGACAGCACATCGTTTCCAACCTCGGTGATACACCATTTCGGTCGCTTTTTCTGATTTGCCGGACCAATAAGATCGGATTGTTTTAATTCGCTGAGATGATAACTCAAAAGTTGACGGGAAATCTCTAATTTATTGCTAATTTCTGTTCCTGAAAGACCCAACGCTCCAGAGTTTGAAAGAACTTCGAGAATTGCCAATCTAGTTCCTGTGATTGGGTTACGAATCCTCTTTAATTCTGATTTTGAGAGGTGCCCGATTGCATAACGGCGTAGTTTGCCATCTCTCCAGGAAATAATTCGACCTTCTCCTTCGAGTGTTTGTAAGTGGTAAGCTGTGACTCCGTTCGCTAATCCTAGAGCATCGCGTAAAGCAGAGAAATGGATTCCGGCATTTGCTTCAAGATATCCCAATAATCTTCCACGTGTTAACAAGTCATCTCGTGTTTTTTTGATTCGCGCTAACATTGGTGCTACAAGCGCGACTAATACTGTAACTTTCATTACTTCAGAAAACGCTGCACCAAGGGCCATCGTCCCTAAAACTCCAGCTCCACCAACCATCAAATTACGACTTAAGTCGTCACTATCAGAATCGTCTCCAGATTCTTCCGATGGCTGCTCATCAGATCTTGGTTCTGGTTGATCAGCCCCCTCAGCAGCGCCAGCATCTTCATCGGTGGCCGCAGTTTCATTATCACCAAGAAATTGAGCAAGGTTCGGCTCTTCTTTGAAATCATCACCATTATCGGTCGAAAAGGCGGTCATCGAGGCTCCAGCAACCAGAGAAATAACCGCGAGAAGGGAAAAAAATCGGACAGCAGCAACGCCTTCCATCGAATATCCGAAGATGATACTACCTAAGAGAGACTTGGTAAATCGCTTTGACAATTCAACAAAATGGTTTGACTCTTGAATCGTGGCTTTGAAGAAGAGGAACTCTTGTGTGAAGACGAAATCAAATGAGCGAGTCGAGCGATATCGAGGTTGGTGAGGCTGAAGAGCGCGCTGAAGCAATGCTCACTGCAGCGCGCTCAGTAATCCGAACCTGTATGCAAATTCGCTCGCACGAGCACGTGTTAATCGTCACCGATCCTGAAACTGCAGGAGTTGGCAGGGCACTGTACGAAGCCTCAGCTGAAGTCACAGATAGAACTCTGATGATGATGATGCCGACAACTCACAAAAAAGGTGCAGAACCACCTTCACCAGTCACCGATTTGATGCGACGACAAAATGTTGTCTTGCTAGCTACAAAAAACTCACTAACGCATACACGAGCACGTCTGACAGCTTCACGAGAAGGAGCGCGTATCGCTTCGATGCCAGGAATTACTGATGATATGTTCGCAAATGGTGGAATTACTGCTGATTATAATGCGCTCCAAAAAGAAATTGCTGGTCTGAACCCACTCTTGAGACGACGACGCGAGGTTCACGTCACTACACCTGCAGGAACCGACGTTCGCTTCGTCATCGGCGCGAGATGGGTTCTCGAGGACAATGGCATCTGCAATCGTCCTCGACAAATCATGAATCTACCCTCAGGTCGAGTTTTCGTTTTGCCAAAAGAGGAAACGATGACTGGGAAAATTGTAATCGATGGTTCGTGGGATGGCAAACTTTTGGATGAGCCTCTAGTACTATTAGTGGATAACGGAGTCATTGTCAACCTTTCTGGCGGAGAAATGGCAGAGAAAATTGATGATGTATTTGAGCAGGCTGCAATTCCGCTCCGCCCATCAAAAGCCGCAAGGGTGCGAACGGTTGCAGAATTTGGCTTTGGTATGAATTCGCGCTCAAAATTAATTGGCAATATGCTTGAAGATCAAGTTGTTCGCGGCTCAGCGTATTTCGGATTTGGAGATAATTCTGCCTTGGGCGGAAAGGCGATGGTTGGCGTACATATGAGAGGTGTAATGATGAAGCCAACCGTCGAATTACAAGATGTGGATCTGATTGTCAATGGTAAGGTAACCGCTCGTAAAAAGTGATTTAGATGCGAGCAATTCTTTGGTGTAATGGTCAAAATCCAACCATTGAAATGATGGAAATTTTCGATAAAGATACCCCCCTTTTTGGCGTAGATGGAGGGGCGGATAAAGCACAAAAAGCTGGATATGAAGTCATCGAAGTTCTCGGTGATTTGGATTCGATCGATTCTGAAGAATGGAATGAAAAATCTACCAAATTGCCCGACCCGTCCAATAGTGATCTCGCAAAAGCTCTAGCAGAATTAGCAACACGAGGATTCGATTCAATCGATATCGTCGGCATCGATGGAGGTAGTCCCGACCATATCTTAGGAAATTGGGCAGCACTCGCCGATGCTCCTGGTTCTCTATGCATCAGAATGCAGCATGAGAACGGCACGACAATTCGCCTTCATCCCGATGAAGGGGCTGCTGAATTTGAAGCTGAAATCGGAACAGAATTCTCTGTTTTCGCCCTTTCAAAATGCGAGCGAGTTACGATTGAGGGGGCTAAGTGGAATTTGGATTCACAGCCGCTTGAATTTTCAACCCTCGGCTTACACAATCTTACTATTGAAAAACATCTGAAAATTCAAGCGGATGGAATATTAGCAATCATTTTCTGACACACTGCCAAAATATCATTCTTCTTCATATGGCTTCGGGTTTTGAGAAAGTAACATTGCAATTGGCCTAGTTCTTGGGTCACTCTCCAAAGCTATCTTCATAATGACAGCCAAAGGAACACCGAGAACCATTCCCATAACTCCCCATGCCCAGCCCCAGAATGCTACCAATAGCAAGAGGACTATGGGCGACATATCAAGCCGTTGTCCTGCCAATTGTGGCTCGACAAATGCTCCCCAAATCTGTTGATTTCCAATCAATAATGCAATCATTATCAAAGCGGTTGTCGGCTCTAGAATAATCAGTCCGAGAAGAGCCGGAGGAATCATCGAAATAAGTGCACCAACATATGGAATGAAATCGAGCAAGAAAGTAAACGATGCCCAAAGGAACCAACCAGGAATACCCAGATAGTAGAGAATAAATGCCGCAATCACCGCTTGCCCAAAAGCTACCGTGGCACGAGTCATGACATAGGTATTGATGCCTTCACCAGAATTTGACGCTATTTGAGTAAAGCGATCGACCTCTTCTGGGTAAGCTACGGACAAACGTCCGGGTAGGGTTTCCGCCTCAAGAATAATGAACAGCAAGAAAATGATAACAGTAACTGCTGAACCGGTGAAACTTGCAAGAGATCCTGCAAATCCGGTTGCAAAATCTTGAATTGTTGTAACCGTAATTAATCCCGTTATTCCACTAGTATCGATATGATAGCCTCGGAATTCAATTGCTTCGAGCCATGCGATTTTTTCTTCTAATTGACTGGTCAGTTCATCGGATTGATTAGTAAAATCTTGAAGATTTGAAAACAATATATTCGAAGCAAAGAAAATTACTCCAACAACGATAGCCATCAGAACACCATAAGCGAGCAAAGGATGACCAAATCGATTTTCCAACATCTGTGCAGGTGGCCGAATAAGTAAGAAAAGTAAAGATGCGATTACAAGTGGTTGTATCACCGCTTTCAGATGGATAATAGCGAGAACCGATATCATCAAAATAATTGCAATATGTGAAATTGTACTAACCTGGATGCTACGAAAACCGTTCTCTGACATCTACTAACCTCAGCCTTCCGAGTAGGTTGAACACATCAACCATTTGCCGGATTAGGTTTACTGTACACGCATATATATCGAGATAAAATGATCTGCATCATGCTCGAAAGTGAATCTCTCTTCAACTCGAGCACGACCTTTCATACCCTTTTCCTTCAATGTAGTATGGTTGGATAATTCGGCAATAATAGAATCTGCCATCGAAGAAATATTGCCCATTTTGAAGAGAGAACCTACCGTCTCATCAACCATCTCTGGCAAGGGGCCGTGATCGACGGTTACAACCGGTGTTCCGGATGCCATTGCCTCAAGAGGAATCAAACCTTGACCTTCGTAATATGAAGGATAGACAACCAAATCTGCATTTCGATAAAGGGCCGCTAAATCTGAAAAATCCATGCTAGATTCTATCTGTACCGCATGAAGAATACCTAATTTTTTTGCCTTTCTTAATAAGCGAGATTTCAAATGTCCACGACCGACAATGACTAACTTTGAGTTAGGTAATTCTTCGTAAACTCGAGAAAATGCATCAATTAACGAACCATAGCCCTTTCGAGCTGCTAATCGGCCTACTGCAAGCAATAAATTAGTATCGACATCAGCCCCAAATCGCTCGCGGATTTCTACATTTTCATTTTCAGTTGGCACGAACATTTTCGTGTCAACTCCCCAATGAACGACTTCACAATCCCAATCTTCCGGTGGCGAATATCTGTCGAGAAAATCTTGTTTTGTCGCCACCGAATTAGCGACGCAAACATCCGACCCAACCAGCGCGTCACCCTCAAATCCAGCATATCGACCAGCGGTCAAAAGAATTGCTAAATCATTCGGATTCGCCCACACGGCAGCTTCCTTCATGCTAGCAGCCGTGCGTAACCCATCTCGCTCTCCTAACCAAGACCCGTGTAGTGAGGAAACGATTGGCGCTACATTTTTTCGACAATCAATAAATTGTTTTTCATTCCAAGAAATCATCGGACAATGGAGGTGAACGACATCGACAGATGAAGAAGAATTGAGTTTTTTCAAGGCCTTGAGAGCACGTTTACCATAGGAGCGGGTGAATTCCATCGGTAATTTCAGCCAACCGACTTCGATAATGTCAACACCTGCTAATACCGGCACCTCTCCCTTACTTCCTGAACGGGTAATTACAGTAATTTTGTGTCCACGAGCCGCAAGTGCTGCTGATAGGTGAAAAACGGTAGAACCCATTCCACCCCATCTCGGAGGATATTCTGCAGAAAGCATGGCGATGTGCATAACGACTCTGCCTCGCGCTCGGATTACCTGTTTTCAAGCGATTGGACTCAGGACATGCATCAGTTTGATTCAAAACGCAAACTTTGGTCGCAGGTTTGAGAAATATGAGTGATACACTGCCAGTTCACGTAACCGTGGTTATTCCAACTCGAAATGAAGAAGCTGCAATCGTCGACACCATCCGCTCTGTGCCGAGTGACGGATGGTGCGAAAAACTTGACTTTTTGATCGTCGATGGGAACTCAACTGATCGCACTCGCGAATTAGCAAAGGAAGAAGGCGCAAGCGTTTATCTCGAACCTCGCAAGGGTTATGGTCGCGCATACAAAACTGGATTTGCTATGGCCCCAGGTGAAATTATCATCACGATGGATGCAGATTGCACATATCCTGGAGAAGAAGTTCCAGCACTTGTCAAGAAGCTCCTCGACGAAGAATTGGAATGGATTACTTGTGATAGATTGCGCCGTGCGGAAGAGGGTGCAATGCCAGGGATTCATGGCTTCGGCAATTGGGTTCTGAGCACGACTGCAAGCCTGCTCTACTGGTATGGCGTGCACGATTCACAAAGTGGCATGTGGGTATTCCGCAAGTCGATTTTCGCAGATGAGCGCGTCCGACCGAAACACGATGGAATGCCACTTTCTCAAGAATTCAAGATTCGGGCTCGACGATATTTGGGCAAGAAGAAGACTGCTGAAATCAGCGTTCCTTACAGGCCAAGAGTAGGCGAAGCTGAAATCAACACTTGGGGAGATGGTCTGCTAAATTTGCGCTTCTTATTCACTCACAGACTAGGCCTAACTCGCCAAGTGACCCCATGGGGCCCTGAATAACTTCAATCCGGGCATACACTCATTGACTCAAATTCCAACCCTCAGGGGTAGCCTTGATTTTCAATAATGAGAAATAATTAATTCTTATGTTGACTTCGACACAATATGAGTGAAGAAAATAATGGATTAGGTCATTTCTGGAAAGTCACGCTATTGATATTGTTTGTTACTGTAGATATTGGAGTTCTTTTAGGACTATTGTATTATTTTGGATTCGCATAAACCTAAGATTGTCCCATTGAAAACCCTCTGATTCAATCTGAAGCAAAGGGTA
>JABIKU010000029.1 GCA_018654845.1 Methanobacteriota archaeon
CTCCATCTCGAAGGCGGACCGGGTCCGAGTAGACGTATTTGGTTCAATGGTGAAACGCTTGCAGGAGTTAGATGCGATGAGCGTTCCATAGCAGGTCAAATCAAAGCAATACTCAAACGGCCAGCGAAACCAATCGGAGTTTTCGATCAAGTCACACAAGGCATCTTTGACACCGGTGGAAATCTAACAACGACATTAGAAGATTGGAAAAGAGAGGATGTCACTCTATACGTTCTCGATGCAGAAGGAGAGCCGATTGAAAATATTGAGAAGAGTGAAAGAATTGGTTTCATTCTTTCAGATGATCGAATTTTTACTGGTGAAGAACAAAAATTAATGGCACACCTACCGAGAATTTCTCTCGGAAAGAAATGGTTACAAGGACATTCGTGCATTACAATTGTTCATCATTTCCTAGATAAGAAAGATTGATTTTCAATAATTGCTTCATTCAAGCCACGACGGAAGGCCATCATCGCCACTTTGAGCAGCCGCTTGCAGAAAATCAATCGATAGCCCCAAAGGATGATTTGCTGGCCAAGCAGAAAGTGGAGTTATTGCAAATTTACCGGAATTAATAGCATTACAATCACTACCTACGATATTCTCATCTTCGATATTAGCAGCGCCAACTCGATAAAGCACGCCGCCATTTTCATTTTCTGTCATTTCGATAGCATTGTGATACCATCGAGATCCAAGTGATGTTGTTTCGAATTTGCCATTCCATTCTTTGGGTGCATTTAGATTCAAAAAGATGTTTGCATCAGCAAAATATTGTCGAATCGAATCGATTGAACCGCTATTATTGGGCATCTGAGATACGCCATTTTTTCTCAACAAATTTACAGGTGCTTTAGGTAATATTTCGACACAAGATTCGATGATTTTCATGGCTCCATCTACCATTTCTAAAAAATTACTATGTTCATATGTTGCCAGACTTACTGACAAAGCCGGCATTCCATACAAACAAGATTCACGAGCTGCCGATACGGTTCCTGAATGCAGCACATCTACCGACAAATTAGGACCATGATTAATGCCAGATATACACATTACAGGTTTAAACTCTGGAGCCCAAGTATCCAATCCACCATCCAAACCAACAATTGCACAATCGCAGGGAGTGCCAGATAAACTGAAAATTTTCATTGGTATTGATTCATCGCTTTGGAGTTGATTGACCAAGTCACCTCTAGATTTGAATTCTAATTCACGTGACAATGTCAATTTCATTCCAGAAGCTGACTGCTCACTCTCTGGTGCTATAACTACGAGTGGAAAACCGCGTTGATGAAGTGCTGTAATTAGCACCTTCAAACCTGTTGCATCAACACCATCGTCATTGGTCAAAAATAACGCCGGCTTCAACATAAAACGACCCAGTTCGGTTTAGTTCAAGAAACCGATTGCTCGGTATTTTCGGCTTTATCAGATTCGACAAATTCACCAGCCGCTTCTTCGATTTTAACCAAAAAAGCACCAGCAATCATCATAATACCACCTATTAATGTCCAAAATCCAAGTATCATTTCTCCAGTCAAAAAATATCCTATTAGTGCACCAGCGACCGGCTCAAATAATAGTAAAGTCGAAACGACAATCGGCGAAATCCAACGAAATGCAGTGTTTATTCCGGTATGACCGAGCAAACCAGGTCCTATTGAGAGATATACAATAAATGGCAGCCAAGCAAGATCTGTCCAACCAAAAATCGCCATATTTGGAAGTACATTTGTAAATGAGGAACCTTCCAATATTATCGTAATTGGAACCAACCAAATTGTAGCTAAAAATGTCACAGGAAATGCATAAACGAAAATTGGAAACTTCCGAGTTGAACGCAAATAACGACCAGCAAACATGTATCCAACAACAGTAACCGCTCCAAGGAAAGCAGCGAAATCACCTATCAAAGTCACTTCTCCACCAGATTCAATGTCGATCAAGGTGAGGGCAGCACCAGTGAATCCAATCAAAGCACCCATCACATGGCCTCGTCGAACTGCAGTACCCAATATAGGCATAAAAATAACTACAATCAATGGATTGCTTGTTACAAATAATAGAGAATGAACTAGGCTGGTATGATCTAATGACCAAACCCAGGTTGCAAAATGCGCGGCTAAAAATATGCTGGAAATTAATACTATTTGTAAGTCAAATTTCTTGATTGAATTATTACTAATATTGAAATTCCGATATTGGTAAATAAAACCAGGAAGCAATATAATCGAAGTTCCACACAATCTCCACATCGAGCGCAGAATCGGAGGGACTTCGCTCATCTCTTGAAAAACTGCGCCTGCACTCGACACAGCAATTATTCCAACGCCAAGAATTATCCACGCAAATAATGGAGTTGATTCATCATCAGCAACCATTGATCAGTCCGCCATTTCAGCGTCCATCACCGGTTCGATTTCAGAATTAGAAGTATCACTCGCCACGACATCGCCACCAATAATGCCGGCTTTCTTGAATAAGATGTATATGGCGCCAGCAAGGGCTAAATTAACCGCGATGAAAATACCCATCCGAACCATTGGCCAAGACGATTTCATACTCATCGGTTCTGTACAAGTAAATATTCCATCGGCTTCACTACACGGTAGAGTCATATTTTTGGAAGCTGCTAAAGAATTTTCAGAAATTGCATAAATAACTACGGATGAATAATCGTCGCTTGACACGCCGAGCATCTCATCGAGGAAAGTGTCATCCATCCAAGAATCAGGGCTGTAAGTTTGCTCATATTCAACCTCGTCAGCTACCGCTAACACTGCCGATTCGACACCGAAGAATGCTTCACCTGTCAGAGCCCCTGCAGCGATCATGAAGGTGAAAAGGAGCATTAACGCGCGGGATTTTTCTGCCGCCGCTGAACCATCTTTGATTCGAATAGCATCAACTTTGGGTTGTAATCGGCGTTTTTCCCACCAATCTCTAGCAGCACCGCCGATCAACATAGGAAAGGTTGCTACGGTCGGAAGGTACATTCCCAACCCAAATGAAGTACCCATTCCAGTCGCCCATTCAACGAATGCACCCATCATGAATCCAATACCGAGAGCATACCAATCACCTTGGCCTTCTGCGAGAATGATTGTGAAAGTCGCAAACGCATTAGCTTGCGGAGCGAGCAAATCTATCTTTCCTTCCGCTAATAATTTGGACAAAAATATTGCAACTCCAGCTCCAAGTATTGCTCCAGGAACTACACCCATGATATTGCCTTTCGAAATATGATATGGCCGGTTACCGATGTAAAGTGAATTTTTGTAGTCCCCGACAACTGTTCCAGACATCGAAATCGCTGAACCGAAAACAGTCGTACCAACCAAGGCCATCAACACAGACTCTTGGTTGGAAAGCCCTAATGGTAAATTCAGGAAAACTAACAATAGTATCAACAGAACGATGAAGGAAGTCCCAGATACTGGCTCGATTCCTGTCTCTCCCATAACACGCACAGCAATCGCGCCGAGTAGAAATGTCGTCAACAGAAGAATGAGGGAGAAAATTGCTGAGGCGATGAATGGGAAGCCACCAATAACGAAAATCAAAATCATCGCAAAGAAAGCGATTCCCATAAAGATTGGAATATGAGCTAGAGGCCATTCATACCATCCTTTGCCTTCAATATATTCGTCACTTTGGCCACTTGTGAAAGCACGGGTGATATCAGCGAAGATAGATACGAATGTTGGAGCCATTTTGAGCAATCCAATAATTCCACCACCGAGGATTGCCCCAATAGCAATTATTCGAACGATTGAGGCGAAAGCTTTCCACTGAACTATTGGATAGACCGGGGGGGAAGTCAAATCACCATATTCGGTAATGTGAACGTAATTGCCCAAAGCAGGGTCGTATACTGGCGCATCCATCATCACAACGAGAGGGACGATGTAGAACCATGCTACAATCGAGCCGAGATTAACCAAAAATGCAACTCGGAATTTCATGAACCAACCGATTGCTAAAAGTGTAGGACTCAATTCAATTCCTAAAAATGTGTAAGCAAATGGATTTGTTCCATCACCATAAGGAGTAATTCCACTGAATGGTGCGTGGCCATCAGCCAACTTACTAGGCTGATGTAACCATCGTTCCGTATAAATTGAAGCAAGACCCCAATCCTCTCCAGAGAAATACATCGCAATTGAATCAGCTAAGCTGCTGGGAATATGAGCGACTTTTCTTCCCCAACGAATTGGATAGTCGATGAAAAACATCAATCCCATCGTCAATACAGTCCAAATCCCGACAGTTTTCAACGAGTCACGAGCAGCGTCAGCAGCTCCAGAACTGACTTCCGAGGCGATATCGAGCATCTTCAGAGTCGCCTCGAAACCTGGCATAGGCAGAGGATCTTCAACTAGCCAAACACGACGGAATATGATGAAATACATCACACCGAGGAAACCGGCAAACATCGAAGCAATGATGCCGATAAAGGCCAATTGTAAAGTATCAACTGAAGAAATCAGGTGGCCGCCTCGAACAATATAATCATCGGAATAAGCCAATAAGAAAATAGCAGGAAAGGTGAAAATAAATCCAATAGAAGCATTTGTCGCCCCAGTAGTTGCGCTCGTAGAAATATTGACTTCAGATGGTGACCATTTCAGTGCCATTCCCAAAAGATAAGCAACATACCATGCGGCAGATACCGCCATACCAATTTTCAATCCGATATAGGCAGTAACACCACTAAAGACTGCACCTATTAAAATTCCAATCAATACTTTACTAGTATTCCAATGTGAAATCTCAAAGGAATCTTGCAAATTTTTCTCTTCAAGATATTGTTCAAGGACACCAGTATTGAGATTATTATACATGTCCTCATCGAGCCAAGTGAGCGTTCCATCCTCAATAGATTTCAGCCCTGAAGGTGTTACAGGCTGGCGATATGCGGAACGTTGTACATCAGACATCGTTTTCCCTCAAGTCGTAGGCGTTGCCTAACCTGCTTATACTTCTCTCGCGAGAGTGCAGAAAAAATGCGAAATTGAAACACTAAACTAATGATCACGGGTAATCTTGAATCGACCCATCGCTTCCATCCACTGAATTTCTCCACCAGGTGCAAGGTTCATCTCTGAATCCATTGGCAAAATCATCATTGCGAAAGTTTTGCTATCCATCGCATGCACCTCTTCTCCCTGTATGTGAGTGATTGTAGCTGAACCTTTCTCAATAATTGGAACTAGAATATTGTCGGTAACTGTACCAACGTGACTTTTCTTTTGGCCAGAAAAAATATCTTCGAGTTCAATTCTAGCCTTAGCCGAACCGTGTTTACCAGGTTTGGATTTTGACATACCAAGAATTTTGTACGCACTTGTTTCTAGAGCGACATAGCGTCCAACTTTGAGTGTGCGTATCTCGACTCGGTTTGTGCCTGGCATGATAATCAAACTGAGTCGTTAATCGCCACCTTATCAGCATTCCGAGTTTGATTACTCATCTTGAGCAAAAATCGACAAATTGAAATCGATAAGATGTTGAACGTTTTCACCGTTGTTTGGGAACCGAGCCAGGGGCACTAGGCCCCTGACCCGGGTTCTACGTCCGACTGAAGTTGAGCTCAGTCGTCCTTGCGGCGGCCGATTAGAGCCGCTCCGACAAGTGCAATCGTTGCGAATAGCGCAGGGAATCCTGGCAACTGACGGAATAGGCTTGGTTTCTCACCAGCTTCTGTCTGAGCCAAAGGTCCGTCGTTATCGTCATCGTCGAGCACGTCACAGATTTCATCACCATCGAAGTCAGATGGTGTTGAGGCTGCGTCTCTGCTATCAGATCCACAAGCGTCTTCATTGGTGTCAGAGTATCCATCACCGTCATCGTCAGAGTCAGAATTGTCACCTTCTCCATCGCCATCGGTATCGTCCCACTCAGTTGGATCGGTTGGGAACTGATCATCAGCATCCCCGTCACCATCTCCATCGTCGTCGGTATCAGCATTATCTCCAATTCCATCGCCATCTAGGTCGTGCGTCTCACTTGGGTTGAGTGGGAATGCATCATCTACATCATCCACACCATCGCCGTCGTCGTCAGTATCTGAATTGTCACCAATTCCATCATCGTCACTGTCAATCCACTCACTAGCATCGGTTGGGAATCGGTCAACACCATCGTTGACTCCATCTCCATCGTCATCTGCATCTGAGTTGTCACCCTGACCGTCTCCGTCTAGATCGTTAGACTCTAATGGATCGAGTGGGAATACATCATCTGCATCATCCACACCATCTCCATCATCGTCGGTGTCAGCATTGTTACCAATTCCGTCACCATCTGAATCTGCCCACTCACTTGCGTCAAGTGGGAATGGATCTTGCACGTCGATTACTCCGTCGCCATCATCATCTGGGTCAATATTGTCGCCAAGTTGATCTCCGTCAGTATCGGTGTCTTCTGCTCCATTCATTGGGAACGCATCGTCAACATCGGGTGTACCGTCGTTATCATCGTCGTCGTCAGCATTGTCACCAGTGCCATCGCCATCGTTATCCTCAGTCTCGGTAGCATCCATTGGGAATGCATCCAATCCATCGGTCACGCCGTCGTTGTCATCGTCTGAATCGGCATTGTCACCAGTGCCATCGCCATCGTTATCGAAAGCTTCACTGCTGTCCATTGGGAACGCGTCGACATCGTCGGTGTATCCGTCGTTATCGTCGTCGTTATCTGTGACATCACAGATATGATCGCCATCATTATCACTTGGAGTGGACATATCATCGAGGGAATCACTTCCACAGATTGCTTCATCAGCATCACTCCATGTATCATCATCATCATCGTCATCGATAGTGTACAGACTTGCATCACAAGCAGAGCCGTTGAGCATAGCAGAGCCGAGGTTGTCAGACAAGCCATCACCATCAGTATCCAGTCCAACACATGGATCTATTGAATTCAAATCATCTTCATCAAGAACTCCATCGTTATCATCATCAAGATCAGCATTGGTGATTCCTTGTGGTACAGACATTGTAACATCATCAATCCAAACGGTGTCAGCATTACTAGAAATTATCGAATCCTTCCAGTAATTCCATGTGAAAGTGTGAGCACCAGCAGGCACTGTTCCAGAGTATGTACCAGCAGTAACACCAGACCAACGCATTGTGTATCCAGATGTTCTCAGGCAATTTGCAGAGTTATCAACACAGAATGAGAGGAAATCCCAGTTTGCTTCTGTTGAAACAGAGTATGCGAATGAGAATCCTGCTGCATCGTCAATACCGTCTCCATCTGTGTCAGTATCATTTACCATGTTAGATAATGATATTTCTATACCTGCCACTGTGCCTTCAATAAGTTGGTTAGTAGTCATTGCAGAATACATTCCAGTAATTGGAGTTCCACTGTCAATTGCCCAAGGATATTGAGCCAAAGAAGATGTAGTCCAAGCACCACCAATCACGCCACTTTCGAAATCACCAGAGAATGGAGGAGGACCTGTGTAATCAGGTATACCGTCTCCATCTGTGTCAACCCATGCACTTCCATCGAGTGGGAATGGATCGTCGACATCTGGTACATTGTCACCGTCATCGTCAAGGTCAGCATTATCGCCGAGTCCGTCGCCATCAGTGTCAATTTGTTCACTAGGATCGTTAGGGAATGCATCTAGAGCATCTGTAACACCATCGTTGTCGTCATCAGTATCAGTATTGTCACCAATTCCGTCCTGGTCGTTATCAACCTGTTCTGTAGAATCTAACGGGAACTCGTCATTCAAATCGTAAGTTCCATCGTTATCGTCGTCAGTATCTTGGTTGTCACAGTATCCATCACCATCGGTATCAACTTGTTCACCAGCATCGTATGGACAGTCATCATTGACATCATCGACACCATCGTTGTCGTCATCAGCGTCTTCGGTTAGAGTGGTTGTACAACCTGCTACTATTGTATCAGGCATACCATCACCATCGAAGTCATCTGCTGCGCAAGCATCCAAAGGCCATACGTCATTGACGTCTAATGTTCCATCACCGTCATCATCTGTATCAGCATTGTTTCCAATTCCATCACTGTCAGTATCATCCCATTCACTCGCATCTAGCGGGAACGGATCGTCAACATCATCGTCTGCATCGTTATCATCGTTAGCATCCTCAGTCAGCGTAGTTGTGCAACTTGCCACAATCGTGTCAGGCATTCCATCACCATCTGTGTCTGTGTCAGCACACTCATCGAGAGGGAATGGATCGTTAACATCGAGAGTACCATCGTCATCATCGTCAGTATCTGCATTGTCACCAGTGCCGTCAGCATCATTGTCAAACCATTCGTTTACATCGTCTGGGAAGGCATCAACCGTGTTGTCGTAATAATCGCCGTCACGGTCTGTATCTAATGCATCACAACTCAAATCGCCATCCATGTCAGCTGGTGTGCTGCTAGCATCTAGCGGTAGACTTGAGGAAGCATATGCTCCACCATCGTCACAGTTGGTTGTTTCATCAAGATCAGAGTAACCATCGTTATCGTCGTCTAGATCTAATGAAGTACCATAGACGGTCACAGTAGGTGCTACTGTTCCTGTGATTACAGAGTAATATGCTTGTACATAGCACGCACCGTAGCTACCAGTGGATGGGTTGCAACCGTCACCATACGTATCGATGTAGGTAATCGTGTACGAACCTGCTGCAGTGTAAGTCCCAATGGCGTTAGTAGATCCAGAAGAGAAGTATGGACCTCCACCATGAGTAGTTGATGTGCCACTTGGCTCAGCGACTATTACTCTGGCCTCACTACCGTAACTTCCTGTGTTGAGAGTCACTGTCAGAGTCTCGCCAGCAGGCAGTGTGAAGGTACAGCTTACTGAATCGTCAGTTCCCGATATGTCGTCACCATATGGGGATGACCCAGCATCTACAGCTATGTAATCGCCAACCGGCGCACCGCCGTAGTTGGCTGAGGTGTACCACTCGGTTCCTGGGTTTGTTTGACCATATCCACTGCACAGTTGAATTATATCATATGAGTATGCTGTCGAGTTAGGATCGATATAATCAGTCATTCCATCACCATCAGTGTCATCCCATGCTTCAACATCGAATGGGAACTGGTCTCCGGCCAAATCGCTGATGGTGATTGTAGCATAGTTTCCACCGTCTCCGTAGCTGTCAGTAACTACCACCGAGTAAGTACCTGCAGTAGTAATCGAGTATGGAGTACCTGAACCGTAGTTAGATAGTGATCCACAACCGACGTCAGTACCATCAATCTCCAGGCCACAC
>JABIKU010000005.1 GCA_018654845.1 Methanobacteriota archaeon
TCACATTGACTGGTTTTAGAGTCCCAGGGAATGCAACAGTTCTCGAGGGATGGCTCCACGTAACCGATACAACAGTTGCTACTTCTCCGAATGGTGGTATCAGTTGGGAAGGGGCGGATCTAGATGATGGTTGGTTTTCTGGAACTGAATATAATTCAGATCTTGAGCAGGTAATTCTCCTTGATGATGGTACTCGATCCAACATTAGTAATTTTGATGATGGGTTAATTGAGGTAACTCTGAGTGATGACTACAGGTACAATCCAGGTTGGGAAAGGGTGTACACATTATCCGAAAGTACCTCATATGCTGCTTGTAATAATTCAACGGCTAGGCTTCTTGAACATGGATGGGATAATAATTTCAATGGCAATCTTGAAACATCCGAAATTCTGGAAACAATTATTTATTGTTCTGGAACTGCACTAGCAGATTCAGTTACTTCAGTCGATGTCACGGTGGCTGGAACTGGTTATTCTTCTGATAATCTCACTGCAATTGGTGGTGGTGGTGGTTCTGGCTTTAGTGGCACATATATGATTAGTTCTGGTATCGAAAGCGTCACTATTTCCAACGGTGGTTCTGGATATGGCACTAGCGATGGAATCGCCATTATCTGCCCTGGTAATTGCCAAGGCTCTGGAGCGACGGCTTCGATTTCAAGCGTCAGCAGTTCTGGAGCAATCACTGCGATAACTGTCAATTCGTCGGGCTCAGGATATACTACTCAAGATACTATTTATGTCTTGCCAAGCTCGAGCGGAGGTGGCTCAGGAGCTTCATTATCAGCAGTCTTGGGGTTAGTGGGGCCTATTCATTCGACCAATGTGGTTAATATCGGTTCAGGTTATACTAGCATACCAACTATTGTTGTCTCAGGGAATGGCAGTGGAGCAACCCTTGACGCAGTCTTAGGTGGTACCTTTGATTTTGAAGTGGTTTCAACCGATGAACAATCAGGTCCAAATTGTGAGTTTGGTGGTTATCAAATTGATTCTGGTTTGGATATTAATGATAATAACAATCTTGATGCCACCGAGATTTCGAATACAACATACATTTGCCATGGTAATAAATTATGGCAAGCAACAACATTCTCCAATTTGAATGGCACCAGTTATGGTGATGAACAAACAATGAGTTACGGCGTTATTCCGAGTGAGGCAAACGAAGGAATTGTTGCTGTTGGAACAATCCCCGGTTCTGCTCTTCCTCGAGGCAGTTCAGGATTTTTCGTTTTGCCTGAAATTGCATTACCAAATTCTGAAAATTACAATGGATTGTATATGACTTTCGACCATTGGTATCACTTGGATAGTACTGCTTCAGGTGGTGGTGACGGGGCTTGGATTGAATATCGAATCAATACTGGTAGTTGGTCGAGTTGGTCCTATATCGCTCCTGATGGAGGGTATCCTAGTACTATGTCAACGTCTGCTCCAAGTCCTGCCGGTGCTCCATCTGGAGCGGTTCCAGTATTCGCGGCCGTAAACCATAGTGGATGGGTTTCAGAAAATGTTAGCATGACTGGAATTTCTGATATTGATAATGCATCCAAGATTCAATTTCGATTCCAAATATGGACTTCACCAACTGCTGCTGTGGAGAGGCCGGGCTGGTTCATCGATAATTTTGATTTCAATAATGATGGTGTCGACTTTGGAGTTTGGCATCATGGTTGCTATACTACAATAAGCGCGTCTTGCAATTATCAAGCGAATTCATATGGTGCTCTACAACGAACGATAGATTTGAGTGGTACGAATTCAACATCTTCCATTGAAATAGATATGGAATGGGATTTACAGGGTTACTATAGTGACAATGCTTGTATAGAACTCTCTCTAAATAATAATAGTTGGACTGACATCTCGTCTACACAATCCTCGACATCACTAAATTGTGAAGATCGTGTAGGTGCGATTCCAGGCTATGGTTACGCTGCCCAGAATGGTGTAACTTACACTTCTCAAAGCAATGCTATTAGAACCGTCGAGTTTGATATCCCTTCATCCTTCAGAAATCAAGCAACGGTTTATCTACGAATAATCGTCGATACCGATCTGTATACCCATTATGGTGGAAATTATCCAGGCGACCAACTTGAAGGATTGACTGTCGCAGATTTGCGGGTTGTTGATTATAACGATGTAATTCTCTTCCAAGACGACATTGACGATCCGACAACAATGTCCCATTATGGAACTTCTGTATCAGGTACGACCGCTGGAATTGATGATTGGCAATATCACATATTTTCAGCCGGAATAATGTCTGACCAACTTGGATTCGAAGATGTTACTGCTTCCGATCCTTCTCAAAATAATGCTGATGGATGGACGCGTTCAGGTGCAGCATGGGAATATGGCCAACTTGGTATTGCTGCAGGTCCAACTAACGAGCCATCATTCCCATATGTCTATGGTACAAATTTGGATGGAAGTTATAGTAATAACGCAAATGCTTTCGTTATTTCACCTACCTATTCGATTCCAGCGGATGGTTCTGCATACCTTACATTTGACAAATGGGTTTGTACTGAAAATTATTGGGATGCTGTAGGGATGTACATCAAGGTCAATAACGCTCCATGGCAATATTTCGACCCTGGACTGCCTGGTTGGTATGATGGTACGCCTGGTTATAGTGGCAATGCCATGTATGGTAACGATGTATGGATGGGCGGTGATTGTGGTCAAAGTGACTTTGAAAACCGTATGGCACCACTTGATTCTTATGCTGGTTCCAATGTCAAGTTCAGGTTCCAAATTTCTACCGATTCTTCGGTAATCTACCAAGGAGGTTATATCGATAATTTCGGTGTAACTGTTGCTAATTATGGTCAAGGTGGACATTGGTTGAGCCCACCGTTTGTAGCATCAAGCATTGATGATTTCAATATGGGATGGATTGATATTGATGCATCATCACCAGATAATACATCGATTCGTGGAACCTTAATTGATGCAGTCACCGGTGATGTAATTCCCGGATACATGAATACAACGTTCCCAATGTCGTTAGCTGGAGTCGATACCGCATCTCACCCAACTCTAAAGATTAAGGTTTTAATGGATACTTCCGATGAGGAGGCTACACCCCGAATTCATAAAATTCAGGTTGGTGGTAAGAGATTCTTAACCGCACAGATGGCTGATTACAATGGTTGGCAATTCAGTGCAGGTGTCGAAATTGTTGATGATTTGATAAATGCAACATCAATTGCAGGAACATTGACTTCTGAATATATCGAGTCATCTAGGCCTATAAAGAGCATTACTGTATCTGGTAATTTCTCCTCAGGATTGATGATTACCGCTATCGGAGAAACTGGTGCTACTCTCGGTCAAACACCTCAAGGATCAATCGCTTTTACTACTCCTGAAACTGGTTTCGGGCTGTCGATATCATTGCCTACTAATAGTTGGATTGATAGGCTCGTTATTACAGCTAATTTCGCTGAACCCGCTAGGGATGCTACAATCGATGTATTAAATGATGGAACTGAAGAATGGGCATTCCCATCAGGTTCGAATTATGGGCATTATGGCTGGCAATCCTTGGTTAATGATGGTGGTATTCAATCAACATCTGCTACTGTCGAATTAGACGGATTGTCACCGAGTACAGTCAATATTCGATTACCTTCTCTTGCCGCAGTATATGGTGGAATTATCGCAATTGCACCTGATGCGAATGGATTTGAAGCCCCGGTCTCGGTTTCCATTGGATCTAGTAGCCAAACAAGTTCGTCCAGCGATGATATATTCTACAATTTCTTGGATTATAGCCAGGTGGCTGGAATCAATAATCTCGGCACATCACATATCGATTCGTCGACCGGTCGTGAATGGCGTGATGTGGAGATTTCTATCGATTCAAATTCTGCTCAGAGCGTCACTCTAACTCGCCTCGGAATTGGATACTTGATATTTGAAAATGTTTCTGGTTTAGGTAACGATATTGCAGCATACCACTCCTCA
>JABIKU010000006.1 GCA_018654845.1 Methanobacteriota archaeon
CGGACTACCTGACGGTGTTGACACAGACGATGACAACGATGGCATCCTCGACGTAGACGAACAAGATGGTATCGTCGGCGTTTGGCGTTACGATCATGACAACGATGGAATCCAAGATTACTTGGATCTCGACGATGACAATGATGGCCTATCCGATTGGTTCGAGCAAAATGACGGCTGGGATATGACTGGCCAATTCGACCACGACAATGATGGCGTGGACGATTATATCGACGATGATGACGACGGCGACGGAATCCCTGATTCCGACGAAAACGGTTCTCTTCTCTGAATATAATTGAGAGTTTAAGTCAATTTTTGCTTAGCCTGCCGCATCTTTGATGTGGAGCAGCGACAGGTTTGCCCGGGGCGATTCAGTCCCGGGTCAAGCCGCCCCATTTCTAAATCAAAAATCGAAGAGAGTCGGTTTACTTTCCGAGCGAAGTCGATTTACATTAGCCAAACGAGTAACTGCACGATCGATCCTTCGCTCGCTGAAACCCTTTGAAAGCCCAAAGGCACGAAGGCTTTCCTCGACAGCTTTGCTAGATTCACAAAGCGGCTCAGGATGTATTGGATGGTTAAGAAAAATCTCACGAATTACGGCAATATTTTCCGGCATTTCAAATTCTTTGAATTCAGCTACAGCTTCCATAGTGCCGAACTTTCTAATCAATTTCAAGCCAGTTTTCGGGCCGATTCCTTTGATGCCAGGGTGGAAATCGGTCCCAACCATTATTCCTAAATCGACCAGTTGAGGATAGGTTATTTCATGCTGGTCGAGCATTTCAGAAAGAACAATTTTCTCAGCTTGTAAAACTCGACCAAATTTACGAGTACCATGAGAAGTAAGGTTGCGAATCATTACTGGAGCACCATAGAGGAGAGTATCCCAGTCTTGGCTAGCGACAGCCGCGACCTCACCATTGCGATTACGAACTGCGGCAGCACCTTCAGCCTCCATCGGCGCTTCAACCCAAGTTACACCGAGGGCATCGAACAATTCTTTTGTTTCAGCGACCATTTCACGAGTATATTCCGCGGTTTGAGGTCCAAGTTTTTTTGCAGCCGATAAATCACCAGATTCAACTGCCGCTTCCCATTTTGCAACAGCATCAATCTTGCGAGATTTTCGACCGGCTAAAGTATTCATTTTCAATTCATGAGGGCGACCATCAAAGACAAAAACAGGATCAATTCCAGATTCAATCATCACGGTCGCCCGGTCGAGAAAACCCATCAAATGTGCAACAGGCTTACCATTGTAAGAGAGAGGTTTTCCGTCTTGGGCAGTAAGACTGGTGATGAATTGGTAAGCGTTGAGAAATACGTCGATGGCGACGCGTTCGCCTGCAAGTTCACTTATTTCGATAGGATGAGTGGGTGCTAAGTCTCTAAGATTACAGCCCATTCTTCCTCACCTCGGCTCCTTATCGACTACGGCTTGGTGGCGAGGCATTTAGGGTTGAAGTCGGGCGCGGGTCAGTTGAAGGTGGTTAGATGTCAGGTCTGATTTTGGTTGGAAGCGGATGGCATCCTTTGCTTTTTAGAGCTGAAATCAATGCACTCGTTGGCACTGTAGATGTATTGCATCCTCGTGTTGTTCACTTTCAGAACACCCCCCCTCCCTCTTCACAAGAATATACTAACCTCCTTTCTCGGTTATCTCGGGCGGCATTGCTGGATGATGTGGTGCAGTTTGGCGGTTTCTCGGATATTTCCGAACTTGATATTCTGGCACAGAATATCGCCAATTGGGCTGATGATAATTTGCCCGCTGGGAGTTTTTCTGTGCGCGGACGCTATCTCGGCTCAGCAGTAGAAGGAATTTCTCGCCGAGGTTTAGAAATCGAAGCTGGCGGACTAATATACTCAGAAACCAACCCGGTAGACCTAGAAAATCCAGAACATGAAGTAGTATTTTTCATCTGCGGAGCAGTTGATGGAGCAACTCATGGTGATTCGGTAATTTGTGACAAACCAATATTGATTTGGGGAATTCGAGAAAAATCGTTTTCTCGACCTAATTATATCGGTCGTCAACCTATGGATCGACCATTCTTCAAACCGGTTTCTCTCGAACCTCGGCTCGCTCGCCTGATGGTTTCACTTTCACATCGACCTGAAATTGAACCAGATTTCGCCATCGACCCTTTTTGTGGAACTGGGGGGATTGTTATCGAAGCGGCGGTTCAAGGAATTTCTGTTTTGGTGAGTGACTTAGATCCAGTAATGGCGCATGGAGTGAAGAAAAACCTCGAATGGGCAGAAATTCCAGAGGGCACTTTAGTCGAAGTTGCTCGATGCTCGACTCGCTCGATTTCGGAACAATGGGGTTCGCGAAAAAATTGTATCTTCGCATTCGACCCTCCATACGGCCGTAATGCATGGAAATCTGACGACGGCCTCGAATTATTCCTTGCAACATTAACTCAAGCCTTGCTAATCGACCCCCACTCCAGCATCTGTTCAATGCTACCTGCTGGAGCGGAGTCGCTCGAAAACGATCCCTCTCAAAATTACATAGTCATGGGCAGGCCGTGGAGTGAAGTCACAGAGAAAATACATGCGTGTGGATGGGATGTAGTGCTCAATTCTCCGGTTAAAGTTCACAAAAGTCTAGCTAGAATGGTCATTGTCTGCCACCCGTCGAATTGAAAGAGGAACGCGGGGGCTCAAGGGTCGGCAAGGGCCGTTAGGGTAGCTTGGATATCCTTCCGGCTTTCGGAGCCGGAGACGTGGGTTCGAATCCTGCACGGCCCGCCAC
>JABIKU010000030.1 GCA_018654845.1 Methanobacteriota archaeon
TACCCTTCCGATTAGATACGAGCGGATGGGGGGCCGTTGCGATTGGAAGTATGACAAAAACAATTCATTAAATGATCGTCAACCATTCCGGCAGCCTGCATCATCGCATAGCATGTGGTCGGCCCGATAAAAGAGAATCCCATTTTTTTCAGAGCCTTGCTCATCTGGGTACTAATTTCGGTAACCGCCTCGATTTCATCCATGGTTTTGCATTGATTGATAATTGGTTCACCACCTACAAAACCCCAAAGAAAGTCGCTAAAAGCATCCTCATCCGTACCAAAATGTTCCACAAATACCCTCGCGTTATTGATTGCTGAGTTGATTTTCGCACGGTTACGAATAATACCCGCATCGCCCATCAATCGCTCGATATCTCCCTCATCATAGGCAGCGATTATGGTAGGGTCAAATCCATCGAAAAGTCGACGATAATTCTCTCGCTTTTTGAGGATAGTAATCCATGAAAGCCCAGCTTGAGCCCCTTCGAGAATAATTTTCTCAAATAGCCGGCGACCATCTCGATTCGGCCGGCCCCATTCTTTATCGTGGTATGAGATGTAAAGAGGGTCTTTTGTCGACCACTCACAACGAACTAGTTCCGTCATTGCATATCCTCGTCACTATCGAACTCTTCATCCAATTCTCGAGGATCAAAGTTCGACCAAGATTCAATCGTCTCCAAATCCTTCTTCATCTCTTGCCGGCGATTTGCCGAATAGATCATTCCAAGAATCGTTAAAATTATTATTAATCCAATAAGAACCGGTAATCCAGTACCCAATAACCATACTAAGAAATTTTCACCCTCACCAGAATCAATCTGAATAATTTCTATTTGGGCGGGGCTAACGATATCGCCATCGACTGCCCAAACTTCTACCCGAGCAGTGGTTCCTTCATCGATAGTCCAAACGGTTTGCAATGTCCAGATTCCATCACCCGCAACTATGTCTCCTTCAAGTCCATCATCGCGTAATTCGTACTCACGTACCTCACCCCCTGCTTTCAATTCGCACAAGACAATTTGTGTCGTGCCATCCAAGTCGTCAAGACGGACCGTCAAGAATATTGGATTCGGCTCGCCCCTCTGAAGCTTACTTGGATTGATGATTAATTCGAATAATTGGGGCGAGCTTGAGCCGATTGTCAAATTGATTGAAATTGAATCGCTCGCACCTCTCGAATCTTGAACATAAAGTGTGATTTGAATCGGGCCAGGTTGGAAATTAACAAACACTACTTCTTTGTCACCTAGATCAATTCCATCACTTGTCGACCATTCGTAAAGTACGATATCATTATCATAATCGTACGAGGCTGATCCATTCAAGACAATCTCTGTTCCCGGAGGAATATACTGACCTTCGAATAATCCTTCGATACCAGCAATAGGTGCGGTTTCCTGGACTGTAAGAAATTGTGAGTGAGTTCGTATTTTTCCTGTTGAATCGGTCAAAACAAAGGTTAATTCATGAATTCCAGCAGGTATGTAATCGTTGTACCAGTAGTCAATTGTTTTGTTGAGAAGAATCGGCTCTGCTATTAAATCAGAAGTGACAGTTACTGTGAAATCATCACCATCTGGGTCGAAAGAGCGACGGAAATCGAAAAGTACGGGAAGATTCGAAAATACTTCTACATCGGGCTGCGGCGAGTCGAGAATTAACACCGGAGCAGCCTGCTCGACACTAACTTGAATCGAATCGGTTGCAATCTCACCATCACCATCATCGAGTATCAAAGTGATAGTGTGCAGACCTTCTGGCAATCTCGCTTCAAAGCGCCAATCTACTCCAAGCGGCTCGCTCATCAAATTTGATTGCCAAAGCACAGAGACCAAATCTTGGCTGACCTCTGTGCTAGGGTTGCAGATTAGTCCTGAACCATTGTCTACAAGGTCTGTGCAGGCGACGTCCCAATCTCCTGAACCGGTCGCATCAAATGAGACCAATTGACTGGAATCGGTCGCGAAAGAATTCGTTGGAGTTGAAATTAATGCGACCGGAGGGGAATTTTCGACTGAAATTAATTCACTAACACTTGTCCATCGACCAGCATGATTTGGCCGATCGTCACTCGCATACATGGTTATTTCATGCACGCCTTTCGAAAGGGTTCCAATCCATTCAACCTCATCGACAGGAGTGATACCAGAGCCGAGTAATCCATCGACATCACTCCAAAATTCATACTTCACTTCATCATCTTCAGGATCCGATGTATCGGTTCCATCAAGGCGAACGAGATTCTGAGAGAGTGATCCACTGCGCTCAATATTCATCATCGCCTCAGGAAGTTCGTTGAATAATTCAACACTGAACGTCCAGGAAACTGGTGAATTGACATTATCGCTGGCATAAACTGTCACTTGGAATTGATTCGGCGCTCCTAGGAAGTTGCGCTCGATTAGCATTGGACAACCGCTTGTCTGGGTATTTGTCTCGTAGGATGCGACTACCCAGCAATCCAATGGATCACCTTCAGGATCAGTGGTACCCGTTAAATCGATTGAGATATTTGCGGTTTGTCCAAGATATAGAGTTCCCCAAGCAGAGATATCAGGTGTTGTGTCGACCGAGAGTAATGGTGGTCGATTGACCAATTCTATCGCTCTCGTTTCTGTAACACAATGATTGTCAGTATCGCAAACTTCCAGAGTGATTTCATGTTCACCATCCGAGAGACATATACTACCATTATTAGCGATGAATATCGAAGAATTCCCAATCATTCCACAGAATAAATCGCCATCGATATTACTGCTCCATGAATAAGATAAATCATCCTCATCCAAATCCCAAGACTCGCTCGCATTGAACAAAATTTCTGAACCGCTCGCGAAAACTTCCTCATCTATTGGTGTACTCCAAAGGATGAAAGGCGGTTGGTTTGATAATTCTAAAATACATAAAATTTCAATGTTAGAATCAAGGAATTCTGTTGAGGTATTATTGTGCACACCATCATAATCACAGCTGCTGTATACAGAATTTACATTAGACCAAGATTGCTGAATAGTCCATCGTTTACCAACGAATGGGCCAAGAATATCAACGCCAGAATACGGCAATATTGTAGAAAATTCTGGCTCGAATTGGTCGAATGTCAAATTGACTTGAGAATATGGAATATGATGCAGTAATTGATTGACGACATGGGCTTCAACCATCCACATCACGTCGAGTATGCTATCATTCGCCGTCGAAGATGGCGTTGCAATCGAACCAGATGAAATCCATCGAACATGACTCGAACTTCCCAATGAAAAAGTATCAACGGTTGCCCCAGAAGCGAAGGAAGAACTTGTGAAATTTACGAAACTATTCGTAATCGTTGGTAGAGTGGATGAATTACAAAACAGGTTCAGATTTTCAATAAGTAATTCTACATGATCCCAAATATCGAAGCATGATGAATCACCGCGAATTACTGAATTATTCAGATAAGAAGTCAGAGTCGTCGCTGCCCTCCAACCGAATCCACCATTCTCGCCATTTAGATCTAAGTTGACTACATGGGCATCGACCTGATCGAAATCCAATGCATAGGTCGATGAATTTGATTGAATTAACAAATCGTCGATTAGAATCGTGCCAGCATGAGATAGTCCCGAATTATCGATGTCGAGAGCCGCGCCAAAGGTTGGGTCTCGAATTTCCATCGAAAGAAGTTGAAGATCAATACTATCACGTACGATTACCCCATACTCATTTCCAATCGAACTACATTCAAAGCAAGAGACATTTTTTCCACTGCTGATGACATCGTTCGACTCTTCGAAGTAATATCCTGCTCCAATTGTAAATGAATCACCATCGAAACCGTTTCCAGAGCTTAGAATATAGGAGAGTTCGACATTACTCGAATCCCTTACAGAAATACCGTGACCTTGGTTATCGGTGGTTTCAATATTGCTAATTTGAGGATGAAACTCTCTGAAATCAACTCCACTCGCACCATTCCCACTAATTTCCCAATCCATCCCATATGCTCCTCCTTTCCACATCAAAACTCCAGGACCAGAAGAATTTTTGACGACTAAATTAGTCAAGAGTGGTGGACCTCCCGAACCCCAATTAGCGCTTCTCCAAAATAGCCCTGCTCGGTCGTTAAATGGTGTAGAGATTCCATCATCACCACTTCGTAAAATTGTCAGACTGTCGACAATAGTCGAGGAATCTATCATGTAGGCGCGGAATCCTACGACGGGATTATCTTCGATTAGTCCGCCATCAATTTTAATTCCGCTCGTGTTAACTTCGAGAGCAGACATCCCGAGACCAGGGGTTTTGGCATCTGCTCCGCCGGTGCCACGAATCTCTAAATTTTCGAAAATTGCATTGATTGGGAGATTCGAGAATTGGCTATGATTGTATTGTTCGACCATCACGCCTCGGTATTGGCTATCTTCGACTCCGAGACGTAAGAAGGTCGGTCGAGTACTCCATCCTTGCGTAATATGACGAACGTAGACACCGTTATCGCAGCGACTAACGTTTGCATCAACGATGAGTGGACGAGAATCTTCTATCCAAATCCCTGCAGAAATTGCGGTAGTCGCACCCGAAACATTGGAAATTTGCAAATTGGATAACATGCCTCCTGAATTGCCCCAATAATTGATTCCGCGCGTCGTCAATTGATCGATTGTGACGCCATTCACAATCGGCGCTGAACTAGCGCCTATTGACAAACCGATTCCTTTGCGCCAAGATGTGTCAAGCGGGATGTCTTGGCCGCCACCAATGATTACCAAATCTGTGATTAGAGGTGAAGCGGAATCAAAGAGATCGACTGCTACTCGGTCAGCATTCTCGACCCTCAAATTAGTCAAAACTGGATCGCTGGAATATATTGTCATTCCATATTCTGAATTTTTTATCGTTAAATTATCAATTTTTGAGCCAAGCCCAGAACTGGTATAATTGAATATAATTCCATCATGATTACCAGTAGGTGCATCCAAAATCACCGGGCTAGTCGATGTCCCCTGTACAGTCATTCGACCGGCGACTAGAATATCTTTATCATCGCCGAGGAAAATATTCGTTCCGGCTTGAACAATTAAAATGTCGCCGCTTTCTACTGTATACCCGTCAGGCAAAGATACCGAACCAGACCATACAGTAGTTGTTCGAGTACTCGCTGCCAAATTTGCCATCGGCAGAATTGCTACTGTCGAACTAAGCATCAAGAAAACTAGCATTATCGCATGCCGCCGACTTCCTCTAAGGCCGCAATGCATGGCTTGACGGCACTGCAATTGCATATTATCCCTAACGCTCTCATGGACATCAAAAAAAAACGTTCAATAAGAGTCATAATAAATGGAAATCGGTCGGAGCGGTTCAGCGAGAGGACAATTCCATGAGCACAGCGTTCGTATTATTCAAGTGTCAACCACAGATGGAGAAGGATGTTTTCATTGCTCTTTTGAACCTAGATTGTGTCACTGAAACACATGTTGCCTATGGTGAATATGACCTCGTAGTAAGAATCGATTTCAATAATGAAAAAGAGATGGCTAAGACTTTAATCGGTAATATGCGCTCAATTCCAGGGGTTATCCAAACCGAGACTCTGATTGCAGTGGAGGCTTGAAAATGGCAGTAGGATTCGTTTTGATTACTACTGAGCCAGGCTGGGAAGTTAAGGTTCGAGAAGAGGTTAGCAAAGTTGGCTGCGTCGTCGGACAATGGATCGTTTTCGGAATGCACGACCTCTTCGTAAAAGTCGAGGCTGAAGATGAAGGTGAAATGACTCGAGCAATAGTCAAAGATATCCGCTCGATTGAGGGGATTTCTGAAACTCGCACTTTGATCGGCGCTGAAATTTGATTATACAGATTGTGTTAATCTGTCAAGCAATTCTCTCGCTGCATCACTACATTCAGCAGCTCTGAATCGATGAATAGATTCCTGCCAATGCGAGAGCCGGTTATGTGGTTCGAGAACACCACGCCAATACCATAGTTGAGCGGAGAGACGTCGAAAAATTGCCAAATCATCGCGAATCTCTGCGGACAATTCTCGCTTGTGAAGATCGATTAACCACGATGGTGGTTCATCGCCTACCGCCTCTAAAGTTGTATGAATCATCGAGATTCGCTGTAATTGGTCATCACAATTTTCTAGGAAAATTCTCGATGATTCTATCGCATCTGAAGTTGCGTTCCCATTCGTTCTAATCGTCAAACTAGCCTTCAAATCTAGTGAAGTCAAGCTCGGATGATCAGAGCCGAGGCTAGATTCAATTTCTCCACGAGCTTGTGCAGATTGAGAAATATCGCCGGTTTGAAGAGCAATCGAGTGCTTCATTAGATTTAGTGACAGGGTCGCAGTAGCACGATCTGAATCTGATAATTGCGAAAGGGAAATTTTTGAAATCGATTCAGATAATTCCTTGGCAAGTTGCGGATCAAGTTTTCCAGGTAACCTATCGTCGTATCGACGAACGATACTTTTGATTTTATGACGAATTTTCTCAGCGACAGGAAGGTGTTCGAGGGCTTCCTCTTCCAATCGATTTGCTGTTTGTGAATCACCTCGAATTCTCGCAAGTCTTGCTTGACGCAATTTTTTTGCTGGCCCATCACTAATTTCACTAAGATGAGATTCTGCAATTCTTCCTTCACCCCTTTCCAATGCAAGGTCCACTGCTCCTTCCCGGAGAACTTCATTTCCACTTCTCTCAACTGCATCCTCGATTAGAACCGCGGCTGCAGCACTGTCAAAATTTGCGATTTGCTGCAACCGATCTGAAAGCCACTCAGCATCAAACTCGGATGAATTCAATCTGTGATGAGCTTCGATTTGCAAGGCTCTTTCACCCTCCCTCTCCTCCCATAACGATGCTCCGATAGAATGCAAATCAGCCAATTCCTCTGCTCGCCAAATACCACGACGGACGTTGCGAATCAAATGATGTGGCTCGACCATCGAATCTGTCCAACGAAGAATTGCAGATTCGTCGAGTTCTTGAATACCTTCGTTTTCAAATAATTCGTCAGATTTTAATGGAAATGGCGCTAAACATAATTCATCGAGAGTAGATGTTCCATCCTCACTTAGTCGACGAATTACCATCTTCTCGACATATTCCTGAACCGCCTCAACTCGAGCCGGTAATTCATCGTCGGGCGACCATAAATGAAGTGCTAATGGATGGCCGCCCAGAGCGGTTGAAATCTCTGCAGCTTCATTTTCATCAACTAATCCAGAAATAATTTGAGAACCGCTTTCAGCAGCTAATCCACCCAATCTAATCTCCGAATATCCTTTCATTTCACCTAATGGGCTCGGTGCTCGAACAACGACGAGAACCGAACTCGGACCTCGTTTCAATTCAGACAATAATTCCTCCACGCCAGCGGCATGACGAACATGCAATTCTTGGACCTCATCGAGCACGAGGAGGGTTCTAGAATTAGATATTGAAGAAGCGATTGCAGCGAGGCTTTTCGTAGCAGATTTAGCCGACCATTGCTCAGCTATATTTGCTGGATCAGAATAATTATGGCATGTTGCCCATCGTACGGACAAACCAGATGAAATCAATTCGTCAACCACACCCCTAGCAAGGCTGGTCTTTCCAACCCCGGGCAGACCAGATAGGATTACACAACCTCCCTCAGATAATTCATCGATGACCTGTGAAATATCGACTTCCCGGCCATGTAGAATTGAACTATCGGGAATCGGACCAATTATTTTTCCGAGTTTTTCGGAAACGTACCCCACATCTTCAATCTGTTTCCGACCCTCCTCAGTAATGTGAACGACGGTTCGGCGGCGAGAACCGCCGCCGATAACATGCGCCGATCTTGTCGATACAAACTCTGCTTCTTCCAACGCGTTGAGAGGCGCATGAATGGCTGAGCGCACAACTCCAAGAGATTCTGCAAGCCCAGGAAGAGATAGTGCGCGCGGCACATCCCAAGAGTTTTCGACCTCGGTTCCGAACTCGGCCAAGCGGGCCAAAATCCGAAGCTGGGCATCGCTGAGCATACACGGCGAGCAGGTCATGGGTTCATGGGCATTCACCTGCACCGCATCAACTGAAGATGCCCGTCGACGCTAACTCTGTGAATCTCCCGGATAAGCCCGGAGTCTATCTTTTTCGTCAAACTGACGAGCGTGTATTGTATGTGGGAAAAGCCACGAATATACGTGAACGAGTCAGATCTTACTTTGCAAAAAATCCTGAACGGAAAATGATTCCAAAATTGGTTTCAAAAGCGGATAAAATCGACTGTATTGTGACGCAAAATCCGGCTGAAGCATTGATACTTGAACGCCAGCTTGTCAGAAAGCATAAGCCGAGATACAATTCGATGTTAAAGGACGACAAATCCTATCCATTCATCGCCTTAACCTCTCATGAACATCCACGAATTATCTACACTCGGCACCCTCCTACTGATGCCGATAGATGGGGGCCATTTCCAGATGCGGGTGCAGCGAAGAAAGTCATCCAATTATTGCGTCGGCAATTCGGCATCAGAGATTGCCCCGAACTCCTTCCAGAGGGCTGTCTGGCGATGCATATCGGATTGTGCCATGCACCTTGTGTATCGCCTGAGGGATATGATTACCAAGTTCATGCTGCAAAGGGGGTACTGAATGGAGATGCTGGAATAATAATCGAATCTTTGCAGGAAGAAATGGATGATTTTTCGGCCGCACTTGATTATGAAAAAGCGGCCGGTGTTCGCGATTTGATCGCTTCAGTTCAATCTACAGTGTCTCAGCAAATTATTCATTCAAGATTCTATCAAGACTGCGATGCTGTTGGATTCGCTTCACGTGGTGATACTGGAACTGTGATAATTCTCCACGCAAAAGGTGGAGTCATACAGGGTCAAGTCGAGTATCCATTGATTCATCGCGGTGATATCGCCGAATCGACCGCACTAGTATTAGCAGAACATTATACAAATCAAAAACCACCAAAATTACTCTTGATTCCAGCTCCTCTTGGCGAATCTATCCAACATTGGTTGAATGAGAGGCGGGGGTCGAATGTTGTGATGCGAGTCCCACTTCGTGGTGAATTAGCTAAACTTCGTCGAATGGCTGATTCAAACGCAGAAGTACAGGTAGTTCGGCATCAGCAAAAACGCTCGGGAAGTTTAGAGAAAGCCGCCGTTACTGATGCCGTTAAATTGCTTCAATCCGATTCACTTAACCACATTGTCTGCTTCGATATGGCTCAAATTCAAGGTCATGAAAGGGTTGGAGCATCGGTGGTTTTCCGAAATGGAAAACCGTCGAAAAAAGAATACAGAACATATCGTGTGAAAACCGAAGCAAAAGATGATTTGGGAATGATGTCCGAAGTTGTTGAGCGCTGGCTTAAACGTCAAGATGAATGGCCAGATATTTTGCTTCTCGATGGTGGTGAAACCCATCTCAATACAATTCTTGCTATGCTTGAAAAGCATGGTGTCGAAAATAGATTTCCGGTCGCAGCTTTAGCGAAGCAATTCGAAACATTACATCGACGTGACCATGAAAATATAGTTTTAGATCGTCGCGGAAGAGTCTTCATTCACGCCCGTGACGAAGCCCACAGATTCGTTAATCGCTATCACAGAAAACGCCGAGGTAAAACAGCGTTGGTAAATCCACTCGAAGAAATCGATGGACTTGGCGCTAAAAAAATTCAATCTCTTCTTCGACACTTCGGCGGCTACAAACATATTGAGCACGCGAATGAATCAGAATTGTGTGAAGCACCTGGTATAGGAAAACAAATGGCCGCAAGAATCTATGCGCATCTTCGTGCTTAATTTGGTTTCAAATTTGTAATAAAACCAACAAAAGACGTTTATTTTTCTTCAAAAAATGATTCTTCGACCATTATTATTGGACTTGACATCTCGCCGAACTCAGCCACGGCTGCAGTTTCTGTTTCAATGAGCTCTTTCTCGTCCAATAGTTTTTGTTTCGCTGATTTTCGCTCTTTGCGCTTGCGAATTATTCTACTCATCATCATCGCAAGCCCTACGCTCAACAAAACTAGATAAGGTGCTAATTCAGTAAAAATAATTGTCCAACCATATTCAACATTGTAGGTGATAGTGTCAGCATTTTTCTTGCATATTGTCCATGTTGCTGCATCAGGGCAAATAGGTGATAAATAAGTCAAAACTTGACGACCATCCTCCTCGCTTAAACTTGCAAATCCAGTCTTGCTTTCAAAAGAAATGAATCGAATATCCTCTGGCATATGAATAATTATTAAGGCTGATGAGCGAATTGTTCCAAGTTGAGTATGCTCCATAATCGGCATTATTTTTTGTTTCATTTTTGCATTTTCAAAACCAATTCCAAAATCATTGGTTATCGGCTCACCAAAAGGCCAGCCGAATGTCTCTTCAAAAATTGAAAAAAGGCTTGCTGAGCCGATATTTAAATACATATTATCTTGTTCTGAGGTAATTGTTGCACGAGCATTATCAATCCTTGCTCCGACTTCAAATGCGATATAATCCGATGGCTCGATCGATATTGGGAGTTCAAATTCTTCAACATCTGCAACGAATGGAGTCGAAACCATATCGACATCCATCGAATATTCTGCAAAGCCAAAATCCATCGGAAAATTTGTTATTTTATTATCATCAAAAAGTGCTGCCGAACGCTGGCTAATCGTCTCGGCTAAACTAGCCATGCCCGCGTTCGAGATTTCTAAATCAATGATTTCACCGGTGCCGATATCAAGGGGTACTGAGAGTTCGGAACCGGAGAGTAAACCCCCTTCTTTACGGTCGCCAAGTACAATCGCTCGGCGAATCAAATCTGCGGGAAGGGGGGAAGTTGCCAATCCATCTTGGCTTAAATCAAAATTAATTCGATGGATTGCAAGAACGATTTCAGCAGAGAAATCGATTTCGATAGCACCAGAAGTCTCCTTCAATCGAATATTCTCAATATCGATTTCTACACGAGATGTGATACAAGTCGCCTGAGTAGAAGAGCAGATTAAATCAGGCGAAGAATTCTCACACGGTATCGATTGAATACAAATTGGATGGCGCCAATCGAATTGACGAGTACCTTCAAATTGCAAATTTTCCGTTTGTGAGCCCGACATAGGTGCAGAAAGAATCAATTTGTCAGGTTCACCATTCGTCGATTTTAACCAATCGGGTAACATTAGTGTCAGAGAAATATCGGTTGCTGGGAAATTTGCTGGAAGCATCTGTTGTAACCATTCTGGATTTGATGCGAATTCAATTTCGACAACGCTCATTATGGCTGCTAAATCTTCATCGGTTATAATCGAAAAATCGAGTGTCGAAATCGCACCCATATTCGAAGCCATCATATTTTCAATAATTTGTGAAATCCGCATCTGCGTGGGCTGAGAATTTGATTCAATGATTACAGGATATTTTCCGGACATCGCATTATCTCCATCTAGACAATATTGAACTTCGAGCTGCTCATCGCATGTTTGGCTCGGCTGATGCCTGAAATCTAAGCCAGAGTTCAGATCGGCATCAGCAAATTGAGGTGAAATGAAACTCACCTCAGTTCCTAACATATTCGAAAATTCCTCAGAGAGATCGGTGAGAGGTAAGCCATCGAGCAAATTTGAAAGATCTTCATTGGTTTCAGTTTTGAACATTCGAATTCCATCAGAGGTAACCCAAGGCAGATTGAGCGAACCTCCGGCAAATTCGGTATTCCACTCATCTAATACACTCTCATCGAGATAGTGAATAGCCAATTCTAATCCAATATTTGTGCTCATTGAATCTCTAGCATCGATGAACAAATCTAGGGTTAAAGCTGGTTCGACATTCATATTTATCGAAACAGTTTGAGTTTCGATTTCACGATGATTCAGGCGCAAAGTCAAATCTTCAGATCGAACCCCTACACCTAATTCAGCTTCGATCTGGTCAAGAAACAGCAGGCCATAGCCTTGCTGAACAGAATTGAAAACTCGAGTATATTTCTCCCCAGGAGGAATTACGTGTGTAGCGGTGGCATATTCAGGTGGGAATATTACCAGTTCGAGTGCGTGACCGGCTGCTGCACTAGCTGTGAAGGTAGATTCCATCGTCGCGCCCATTACGAGCAATCCTTGCATCATTCGGTCAAAATCTGTATTTGTCCCCTCTTGCATGCCAAGTTTGAGAGGATTGAGTACCAATTCGAAAACCGCTTCAAAACATAGAGGTGGATTGAACGGATCATTATCCATTCCATTGACTTCATCTATTGAATCAGCATCGGAATTATAAATGCATTCGATATTGTTTTGAGAATGAAAATCAACTTCAGAAATTGTCGTAACAACGCTGCTTTCTGCATATTCAAAATTCTCTTCAATATATTCTTTCATCATATCCTCAATTCTATCAATCATTCTTTGTTCAACAGTTTGGCCATCCCGTTCAAAATCCAAATAATTTCGGATATAATCTGCGGGGATTCCATCGAGATTTGTACTATCCCCGCCCAAATCGATATCGGTCAGATCAAGATCAATCCTCGACAATTCATGAACAGCCAATTGGACACTTAAACTAACAGATTCTGCAGATTCAACCCTAACCCTCAACGCAGAAGTTACCCATTCATCGAGTGGAGAAGCATCGAGATTAGAATCGTAATCATCACATATACCAACAGTCGATTCCCAAGTTGAACAAATGTCGTTCATTACCTCGGGTTGGCCGGGTGAAGGAGCGGCTAGTATTGTTGGTGAAATGATAAGCAAGACAAGCAAGGCTGCCGCGCGCACCATGAATTGCAGGCGCACACCATCTACCATAAGTCTGAATCCGGATTGCATCGACGAAGAGTCAATGCGCAGGGAAGACCCACACCTCCACCTGCGCGATGCAATGACAAAATTTTTGACTTCAAAAATTGTCGAAGAAGATTTGTTGAGGGAGCTTATCGATGACTTACCTCAACGTTGGGAAAAATTCTCAAACGTGGTACTGCTCCAAAATTCTGCTTTTAAAAAACCGCATTGGAAAGAATATATTTCAATCGAATTTTGGCAAGTCGTTTCATCAGCTCTTGGAGTAAATATCCTAGTAAGAATCGGTGAAATCATAGGTGAGAAACGAGAGAGTACCGTCGAAATGCTTGTCGGTGATGATGATTGGGTAATCCGTCGAGAAAATGGTATTGATTATGGTTATAATTTGACTAAATGCATGTTCTCAACAGGGAATGTCAACGAACGTAGAAGAATGGGTGAAGTTGGTAAAAGAGATGAAATTGTTGTCGACCTATTTGCTGGAATCGGCTACTATTCATTACCAATGTTAGTCGCAGGAGAGGTCGAAAAAATTCATTGTTGTGAATGGAACGAAAATGCGATAAAAGCACTCAATTGGAATTTGAAAAGAAATAAAGTCGAACATTTATGTAAGATTCATGAAGGTGATAATCGAATCACAGTGGCTGGATTGAAAGGGGTTGCTAATCGTGTCATCCTCGGTCTTCTACCAAATGTTGAGCAAGCTTTCGACCTCGGACTAGCCTGCCTTGTTGATTCGGGTGGAATTTTGCATATCCACGGGATTGCTCCGGCGAAGAATTATGATGATTGGATCGCCGAAAAGCTTGGTGAATTGCGTGAGATTGAGCCAGCGAAAACATTTGTTGAACACTCGCGGGTTCGAGTAAAATCCTATGCACCACATTGGGATCATATCGTTCTGGACGTTTTAGTTTCATCGAGAAAACAAAGAGTTATGGCTTTCGAAGATTCTGTCGATATTAATGCTCTATTAGTGAGCGGAGGAGTGGATTTGACAAAATTTGAATTTCATCAATACTGGAACACGATGGATGCTATCGATAAAATTCGAGAATTCTCACCAGATATTTTGCTTCTAGACCATTTTATCCCTCCGATTAAAGGGCTCGAAGTTCTGAATCTAGTCAACCAAAATGTCGAACAAGCAGAATTGAATCGACCAAGAAAAATTATTGGAATCAGTAGTTCCAATTCGGCCAATCAAGATATGCTTTATGCAGGGGCAGACTCAGCCATCGTTAAATTCAAACTCACAGAACATGAGGTGTGGCGAGCATGAGTTTGATTATTCGCGATATGAATTCAGGCGACTGCGAGGCTTTAGTAAGAATATATAATTCAATTGTTGAAGAGCGCGTAGCCACATTCAATACCGGTGCAATCAACATTGATGCTGTTTCAAATTGGCCAAGCCTAGGCTCAATTATTGTTGCCGATTTTGCTGGAGAAACCGTTGGATTTGTCAGATCGTTTGCATATCGGGAGAGAGAATGCTACGAAGGAGTTACACAATTCTCGATTTACATTGCGATGCACGCTCGAGGCAAAGGCATCGGCGATCATCTGCTTTACCGCTTTATCGATGAAATGGAAGCGGCGGGAAAATGGAAAGTTCTTTCTCGTGTCTTTCCCGAAAATACCGCATCGATAGGACTTCTTGAGAAACATGGATTTCGTCAGGTTGGACTTTACAAAAACCATGCCAAACTCGACGGGGAATGGCGTGATGTCGTCATCGTTGAGAAATTATTAGGCGAAGCTGACGATGTGGCCGGTGAGTGAAAGTGGTCGAAGAATGGTTGATTGATGCTGCACGAGAATACAATCTTAATTCACTAGCAAATCGAGACTCTTACGCAGCTGTTTTATTGATGCCAATCGAGACAATGGATACAATTCTTGACTGGACTTTTTCTTCACTACCAGATGAAATTCTCGTTGGAATGGATCCTAATTCTGCCAAATCAAATCCTGACGAAACAATCGAAGCATATTCTGGCTCAGGAATAAAAGATCATTTATTCGCCGGCCAAGGTTTTGTCCTAGGTCAACCACATTTTGTGAATAGAGGAAATTCCGAAGAGGTTCACCATGTGCCAGAAGAATGGGTGGACGGACTTTTCGCGCAAGAAAGAGGAGTTCGTGGCGGCAGATTTACTCATTGGTTGCACACCCATCCAAATGCACCTGCAATTCCTAGTGAGGCTGATGCTGATGCCGCCCAATGGACCGAAGGAATCGATATGATTCTCGGAATTCATTTCTTCAATAAAAGGCATTCATCATGGCTGAGAAGTTTTGGAATTAATGATAAAACTGAACCAAATCCAATTGGCCGAACTAAGACCGGACATACTATTTTGGGACTAGAAATGATTGGTTTCCACCGAACTGGATTTGGAGTTAATTTAGTTATCACCGATGAGAATGGCAATGCTATCGAATGAAAAAATTTCATTTTTCGATGAAAATGTGTTCACGGTAGTGCTGTAATTCTTCTATACTACCGCGAATATCATCCAGCGCTCGATGGCCAGAATTTTTTGAATAATTAGGAGCTTTTGGAAACCAACGCTTGACGAGTTCTTTGATTGAAGTAACATCGACACTTCTGTAATGGAAATATTCGTGTAATTCTGGCATATATCGTCTCAAAAAACGTCGATCCTGGCCGATTGTATTTCCACAGAGTGGGTGAATTCCTTCGATGCAATGCTCACGAAGGAATTCCAGTGTCTGTGCTTCTGCTTCGGCCATTGATATCTTCGAAGCGTTAACACGCTCAATCAAACCGTTTTCCGTGTGGTGAGAAACGTTCCATTCATCCATTTTTGCAAGATCCTCTTCACTTGCCGAAATCGCAAAACTAGGCCCCTCTGCAACAATTGTCAAATCCGCTTCTGTAACAATAGTCGCAATTTCGATAATCGTATTTTCATCAGGAAATAGCCCGGTCATTTCGAGATCAATCCAGACCATCCTGTCCTCGACCATGATGTTGGCACCGAATGTTCAGTCATAGCCGTTACCGCTCGATGCAGACAATCAAATGGCTCTCTTACCACGCGCATTGACATGAGTGGTGTAGGTTACATCGAGTTGCTGAGAAGGAACTCCTCGTTCCGCCGCCTGTTCATTGCGAACGAAATCTCATTCATTGGCGACTGGTTCACCGTAATCGCCCTATTCATTCTCGCCGGAGAGGCCACTGACAACTCGCCATTGGCGATTGCAGGTGTGATGGCTTCGAGGAGTTTTGCGCTGGCCCTAGTAACTCCGTTCACGGGGATGCTGGCGGACCGATATTCACGCAAGGGGCTGATGCTGGGTGCTAACATCGCATCTCTGTTTGTTCTCGTTTTCGTACTTGCTTTAGATTTGCTTGGAAGTCTGACATCGGTGTATGTACTGGCGGTGGCGATGGTGGCTGCTAGAGCAGTTTTCGACCCCGCTGAGTACGCCTATCTTCCCAATATCTGTGACGATCAAGAACTGTTGACTGCCAATGCCTTGGCCTCTGGAGGGTGGTCGGTAGCACTGGGGCTGGGTTCCGCAATAGGCGGGCTGACCATCTCCATTTACGGCATCCAGACGGCGCTGTGGATAGACACTGTGACCTTCGTTGCGGCCGCTATAGGAATCATGACACTGCCATCCGGTGGCCCAGACACCACAGAGAGAAAGAGTGCCACCCCCCGAGTGGTCGTTGGAGAGATTGCCGCTGGATGGAGATACATCCTATCCAGCCCACCGCTGCGCAGAGTGGTGTTCGCCAAAGGTCTGTGGGCCTCTGGAGGCGGGGCTCAGGTATTCCTACTGATTCTGATAGGGATGGAAGCCGGCTTCGGCGAGGTCGCTGCGGGCGTCGGTATACTGTTCATGGCTAGGGGATTCGGTAGCGGCTTCGGCCCCATCGCAGGAAGACCACTGATGGAGAACCCACGCCTCAGGCCGTATCTGCTGGGACTCGCAGTGGGGGTCTGTGGGCTGTTCTACATCGCCGTCTCGGCCGTAGAGTGGACTGAGATGGTTCTAATTCTGGTGTTCTTCTCGCATGCCGCGAGCGGTCTGAACTGGGTGTTGTCGACAACTTTCCTTCAGGAGAGATCTGCCGACGAATGGCGTGGTAGGGTGGCTGGAACAGATCACTTCGGAATCACCTTGACGATGGGAATCTCAGCAGTAGTCGGGGGGCTCATCATGGAGAACGATCTTCTCGAACTCAGAGAGTTGATTGCCCTGACCGGGATGGTTCAAATCGTCCTCGGATTGGCCTGGATAGTGCTAGCCTCGCCGCAAGAAAAAACTCTGCTAGACCAGTCTCTGAAGTCCATCTAGGGCGATAAGTGGGGCTATTGAGAATAGTGTTTCTCTGACCAATGGGTGGATAAAATCTCAAACTCCCAATTGATTATATTCAACCAAAAACGCTAACCAAAGCGATGGGAATGATGCCCAAAATATATTCCATGCTACACGTTCTGTCGAAATTAATTCTTCAGGGAAAAAATTGTTCAACTTATTATTGAGTTGCTCGGTTGAAGAATCAATAAGTTGCTCTACTGATTCACGAACCATGTCGATTGGAGTCTGTAATATGCTTCGGATAAAGTTTGAAACTTCTTCACCAACCGTGCCTAATATTGGAAAAAAATTCTTATCTGGAATTTTATTTGAGGTCGATTTAATAATCGATTGAGTAAACAGCATTTTTTTCCTTAAATTCACAGCAGCCTCAAGTAAGAAGATGCTATAATCAGAACCATCGATTGGCAAATTAAAATTTGGCATTTTGGCCACCTTAGCCATCAGCCCTTCAATTAAATCCAATAATTTGTGAAATGTCACATTCATGGCTAATGCGATTTGGATGTCTAATAATAACCATGCAGTCAACCCTAATGCACCTATAGCTGACACATTAGAAGGAATGTCATCAAGGGTTAATTGATGAAGACCAAATTTATAGAGAATTGGTAATGAAATTATTATTGGTAAAAAAATCATCAAAAGTTGTTGATTGATGAATTTCTCTAAGCGTGGGATTTTTAGTTGAAGGACTAATTTAATCGCTTTGCTTCGGTTTTTTGGCACTAATTTTTTGAACCTATCATCCAATTTATTAATAAAAAATAACCGTACAATCAACGGTATAAAAATTAGAATAAATATCAGATCTCTAATTGAATTAGGAGGGATTTGAGGTAATAAGGCAAGGAGAATTTCGGTATTTGTCATAATTCCATCTCAAAGGCGCTCCAAGGCCGCCGCATTAGCCATCGCGGTTCTGACCAATAATAATGCTACGAATGCCGAAACGGCAAAAGATGCCCCAATTACATGATGAGTATTATAGAGAATCAAAAACACACCGCTCAATGAAAGATATGAAACCAACTGACAGATTCCAGAAATCATATTCAAAACTTTGAATTCTGAATCCATAATTCTGTTAGGATGTTCTTGAACAAAAGTATGAATCATAAAATAAATTCCTTGAAAGGGTAGGGCAATTGCAATAATCGTCAAGCCAACAACCTTCAAGAAAGGGTTATCAGCACCTTCGAGAGATAATCCATGGAAAAGAAGATAACCAGTGTTCATACCGATAATTGCTGCCATAATTGTCCATTGTTTATCGGTGAATTGAGCCTCCCCACTCGCATCAGCCGGCACCATAGCCAACTTTGCGCTTCGATACACGGTTGAAGATTACCCTCGCTTCGCTTGTAATCAATTGATTCTATTCGGTTGCATTCGTTCACCAATCACTTGTAGAGTGAGGCGTGCTTTGCACGAACCTTAGCAAGCTTTGGTGATACAACGGCCTGACAGTAAGGGTTAGTTGGATTATTTTCGAAATAATCATGGTGATAATTTTCAGCGATGTAAAGTGTTGTCAACTCACTAACCTCAGTTACGATATCATTGACGAAATTTTGCTGAAGATAGGCAATTACCGCCTCAGCATCAGATTTTTGTTTTTGATTAGAGAATAATATGCAACTACGATATTGGGTTCCGATATCGTTGCCTTGCCGATTCAATTGGGTTGGATCGTGGACGGTAAAGAAAACTTCGAGTAAAATTCGCAGGGGAATAATTTCTGAATCGAATGAAACTTGAACCACTTCGGCATGGCCGGTTTGGCCTGAACAAACTTGTTCATATGTTGGATTTTCTGTGTTTCCACCGGCATAAGCTGGCAGAACTTCACTAACTCCGTATAATTCTTTGAAGGCACCCTCGACACACCAAAAACAACCGCCGCCAAGAACGATTTTTTCAGACATTGATTCACCGACGATAATTCGGTGCTTCACGAGTAATCTCGACATCGTGAACATGCGATTCGGACAGACCAGCATTGGTTATCTTGACAAAATCGCAATTCTCACGCATTGCCGCAATATCCCCGTTACCTGTATATCCCATACTCGAACGCAGACCTCCAGTCAACTGGTGAATGACATGCTCGACCGGCCCTCTTGCTGGGACTCGGCCTTCGATACCTTCTGGAACATATTTTCGGGTATCGCCCTGTTCAGATTGGAAATATCTGTCGTGAGCACCCATAGTCATCGCGCCGACGCTGCCCATACCACGGTAGACTTTGTAGGAGCGACCTTGGTAGAGAATAATCTCCCCTGGTGCCTCATCGGTGCCTGCCAAAACACTGCCAACCATAACGCAATCCGCCCCACCAGCAATCGCCTTCGCAATATCTCCGCTAAACTTAATTCCACCATCTGAGATTACTGGAATACCGGCTTTTTTACATACAGAAACAACTGATTGAACGGCCGTTAATTGTGGAACTCCAACACCCGAAACGATTCTTGTTGTGCATATTGAACCTGGTCCAATTCCAACTTTAATTGCATTCGCACCGGCTGAAATCAACGCTTCAGCGGCCGCACCAGTCGCGACATTACCTGCAATTATCTGAGCGTCTGGACCTACCAATTCTCGAATTTTTGCAACCGAATGAATCACTCCATGTGAATGTCCATGAGCCGTATCGACGACTACCACATCAGCACCCGCTTCAAACAATGCTAGCGCCCTTTCGACTCCAGCATCACCTGTGCCGGTCGCTGCAGCAACTCGAAGTCGACCGTGCTCATCTTTGCATGAATTTGGGTTATCACGACTTTGCTGAATATCTCGCACAGTCATCATCCCTGTGCATTTTCCATCTTTATCGACGACAAGCAACTTTTCGATTCGATGTTTGTGAAGCAATTTTTTCGCATCTTCGGGACCTACATGATGTTCGACAGTAACAAGATCAGTAGTCATCATTTCAGAAACCAACATATTGTCGTCATTGACGAAGCGAATATCGCGATTTGTGATGATTCCGACCAAATTATCATCGGCATCGACTACCGGTAACCCAGAAAATCCGTGTTCTGCCTTCAATCGACGCAACTCGCCAATGGAAGTTTCTGGGTTAACCATAATTGGATTTAGAACCAATCCAGATTCGAAGCGTTTTACCGAGTTTACTTTAGCAGCCTGTGCTTCGATGGCCATATTTCTGTGAATTACTCCAATCCCTCCAGCCTGTGCCATCGCTATAGCCATGCGAGATTCGGTAACAGTATCCATCGCAGCGGAGATGATTGGGATATTGAGTGAAATTGTTTGTGTCAGGTGAGTTTTCAAACTGACTTCAGCTGGAAGAACTGATGACTCGGCAGGTAGCAAAAGTACGTCATCGAAGGTCAGAGCCTCGGGTATGCTATCCTGTGCCATTAGGGATAGGCTATGCCTTACCTACTTGAATTATTTGATTAGAATAACACTTATTCACTTTCAAAACCTAGATGCAAAAAACTTCACTTCATCCGTTTACTTCAAGAACCATGCTTTGCCGCCGGCGACTTGGAGAATTACCATGTTTGGCTGTGTGATGATAGGTTGGCGGGAATGGGTCGGAACACCCGAACTCGATAGTCAACCGTTTAGGGCAAAAATCGATACTGGTGCATGGTCGAATACAATGCATGCAGTCGATATTGAGGTTGTCGAGTCGGATATCGAAACCCATGTTCGTTTCCGACTTGAAGAAGGCGGTGATTGGATTGAGCGGCCACTATTCGATTGGCGCCGTGTTCGCGATACTGGTGGCCACGATACGCTTCGTCCAGTGATTCGCACAAGCCTCGAAATTGCCGGTGGCGATTACGATATCGAATTGTGCCTACAAGATCGCTCGAGAATGCGCCACCGAATGATTATCGGTCGCAAATTCCTTCGCCTTGGATTCGTTATCAATCCGCAACGTCAATGTATACACAAGAAGGAATTGAGCACACCAAGAGTTACGATTAATCTCGATGTTGGATATTAGATTCACAAATCGACTCCTTCATCAAATATGGCCCGAGTCGGTAGTCGATGGAACAGCATGCAAATGTTAGAGATACAACGTTAGTGCCATCTCCATGGTGGCTCAAAGGAGCTGCGATTGTCGTCGCATTATTCTCGCTTCCACTCATCGCAAACATCATTTTTTCGATGGCAACACCATTTCTGCTAGATTTCATTCCCTCTTCGGAAGAAATATGTGGTGAGGATCCACAAACTACAGGTGAAGAACAAGAGACCTGGCAATCTTGTAAGGATGAAATGGATGTAATGATTGATTATTTTAACGAAATTGAAACTTCTGGCGTCATGAATGCCACTGGAATCTATTGCGCTATTTTGCTTCTAATTTCGATCCCGACAATAATCCTGCTTTGGACGGGAGATAGAGAGTTGGGTATCAAACTCGCTTGGGCGTATATCGCGATAAATTTCCTAGGTGGAATGTATACGACTTGGTTGTACCTCAATATCGGCATGATGCCACTCGGACCTGAAGCTGAGGCGGCTCTACCGTTTTCTGAATCAATCATCGCTGCATCTTCTTATGCCCAAATAGGCACTTGCAATCTAATTCTCGCTGGTCTCCTCGTAATGGTTTCACAAAAATCGAAACCACAAACGAATTTGGTCATTCCATCCGCCTTCCATCATCAGAACGAGCCGGGTAAACATTGAAGCGGGGTCGGCTCGCACCAACATACATGGCAATGAATGCTGGTGGAATAATCGTAGTTAACACAGAAACCGTCCCAGGCAAGACAATCACGGAAACATTAGGGGTGGTCACGGGCTCGACGGTGCGGGCAAAGAATGTCTTCAAAGATATCGGCGCTGGCCTGAAAAATGTTGTTGGTGGAGAGTTGAGAGCGTATACTGAACTTCTCGGTGAATCAAGAGATGAAGCATTACAGAGAATGGTTGCCGAAGCCCAAGCAAGAGGAGGAAACGCGGTAGTCAACGTCAGATTTGCTACTTCTGCAGTGACTGCTGGTGCTGCCGAGTTATTTGCATATGGAACTGCTGTAAAACTCGAATGAGGTGATATTTTGGCAATTGAAGCACTCATAACAGTCTTAGCGTTTTTTGGTATCGCGGTTGTCCCAATTCTATTGATTATTATCGCTGGCCTCGTAGGTGGACAAATTATGAAATCGATGCAAAATAAACTCACTGAACGTGAGCAGGAAATCATTCAGAAATACGGAAAAGATACACTTTCAAGCCTCAGCATGACGGCAAAAAGAGAAGTCAGTGAAACTGGAATCGTCATGGCAAGTTTGGTGGTTGGACCAAATTATTGGCAACAATTTGTCTCAAAAATTCAGAGCCTTTTCGGAGGCACTCTCAATTATTACGACCAAGTAATCGCCCTTGGTCGAAACGAAGCAATGCAACGATTGAGAGAAGCAGCAGATACCGCTGGCTGGGATGAAGTGGTTAATGTGAGACTCGAGACATCAAAACTAACCCCGATGGTGTCGAATAAAGAAAGTAACAAAGCCATGGAATTATTCGCGTATGGAACAGGAATCAGATACTCCTGAATCCATAATTCAGTGCTAAACTGCATCTTGCAAAACTAACTGTCTGCTATTGCAACAATTCAAGACAAAAGTGGTGGTCGGAAAGTTATCCGACGCAGCCCCAATGTGGAATCTGAAGTTAGGAGTCGAGTAAGATGCAGAGCGCACCGATAACCCAAATTGAGCCAAAAATCGCTGCACGTCTAGCCAAACAGAGTTACCACTTAGTCGGCGAACACGGTGGAGTGAAGGTTTGCCATTGGACTAAACAGAGCCTGATTGCCGATCGTTCCTGCTACAAGGGGACATTCTACGGAATTGAGAGTCATGGCTGTATGCAGATGGCACCAAACGTCGATACCTGTAATCTCGCTTGTACATACTGTTGGAGGGAGCCACATTCAGACACTCTTACCAAAATTGATGATGATCCTTACGAATTGTTTCTTCAGAGCGTCAGAGCTCATCGCCGCTTGATTACTGGATTTGGTGGGCATCCTAGCGTTCCACGTGAAAAATGGCAGGATGCCCAAGATCCGAAACACGTCGCTATTTCACTGAACGGCGAACCGACTCTTTACTCGCGGCTCGCCGAATTCCTCGACATTTGTCATCAACATGGAGTCTCTACATTCCTAGTGACAAATGGTTCGTTACCGAAAGTAATCGAGAAGTTGGATACGTTGCCAACACAATTGTATGTAAGTGTGGATGCACCGAATGAAGAAATATTCAATCGTCTTTGCAAACCAAAATTTGACACAGCCGCATTTTCAAAACTTGAAGAAACCCTTGCATTATTACCATCCTTAGACACTCGCACCGTCTGTCGCCACACACTAATCAAAGGTGAATCTCTTGGCCATGTCAAAGATTATGCACGTCTCGACAACATCGCCGATCCAGATTTTATCGAAGCAAAAGGCTATGTTTATGTCGGCAATTCTCAAGCGAATCATACAATCGAGAATATGCCGTATCACGATGATATCATGAATTTCTCACACCAACTCGCACCATTGGTCGACCGAGAGGTTTTGTCGGATAGGTCAGAGAGTCGAGTCGCACTAATAGGTAAAGAAATGATTCCAATTACATTACCAGAAAAGGTTAGAGATTTTCCAAAAGATTTGGGTATTGCTAAGCCGCAAAACTTCTCACTACCGATTACAAATTTGTGAAATTATCACAATTATCGTTTTGGGCGACTCGAACCGCAATCAGGGCATTGTTTTTCTTGAGTTGAACCATACTCGTGATCACAAGCGGGACAGTTGGCTACGTATATTCGGTGATTTCCTGCAGCAGCGGTTGCTTTTGCAGCTTGTGAGACTAGTGTGATTCGACCGGGTTCAATCAACTCGACAGCGTATCTGCCGGGTCCGCCGAGTTTGAGTAAGATATCCGGCGGAAATGAAACTGTTCCAATATCATCGAGGATTAACTCACGATTTTGAATCAAATCATTGACTTCAATTCCTTCACCATGCTGAGCGACAAAACGACCATCTCGCAATTCAAGCGAGCGGTCGGAAAAATCGGCTACATCGTGACTGTGAGTAACAATGAGGAAGGCGACGTCTTCTTCCTTGTGTAATTCACGGAATAAATCTAGAACACTCTGCGAAGTGAATGGATCTAGAGATCCTGTCGGCTCATCTGCCAGTATTAACTTCGGTTTTGTTATCAGGGCGCGAGCGATAGCAATACGCTGCTGTTCTCCACCTGACAATTGCTCAGGTAAGGCCTTCATGCGTGAGGTCATTCCAAGCCGCTCAAGAACTGCAACAGCCTGACGCTTCGCCTCTGGCGCAGGAATACCTGCATGCCTCAACGGCTGCATCACATTGTCGAGTCCAGATAAATCCGGCAAAAGGTTGCCTTCTTGGAAAATGAATGACACCGTCGAGCGACGGTGCTCAACCAAATCAGCACCTTCCAATTTTGTCATGTCGCTACCATCGAGGAAAACCCGCCCTGCTGTAGGTGTCATCAACCCACCAAGCGATTTCAGTAATGTGGATTTACCAGAACCAGATGGTCCGATAACAGCAACCGCCTCACCTTGCTCGACCTTGACTGAAAGCCCGCGTAATGCTACAACATTGCCTTCTTCTGCTTTCGATTCATAGACGTGATACAGTGAATCAGCTTCGAGAATATATGATTTTTCGTCCATCTTCACTCCCCCTTCAGAACTGTTGCAAGATCCGCTCCAATTGCCTTTCTAGTTGTGAAAAATAAGGCGATTACAACAGTAGATAATACAACTAATCCAACTTTAATCAATTCGATAATCGGCCAAACTAATTCTCTTCTAATTTCATTGGTTGAGCCACCGAATGCTTGGAATATTATTCCAAAAATATTGAACATATCATTGAAAATATAAGTTATTCCGACACCGAGGATTCCACCAAGAATCATTGAAACGATGGTAATAGACAGAATTTCAAAAAGCACCAATCTCATTACTTGATTTGGACTTGCTCCAATTGCTTGTAAGATGCTTAATTCTTTACGGCGTTGGCTCAAAACAAGACTCAAGAAAACGAATGAAGATGCTACTGCTGCCACCGCCGAAACAATGAACTGAAGACTTAACAAACCTGGAGTTCCATATACCAACCCACCGTTCTTTTCGACATATTCATGGGCAGATTTCCAGTCTAAAACTTCAGAAATCGCACTATTTGTTGAAAGTGTTAGCCCGATATCTTTGAGGATTTCTCCCTTTCGAAGTTCCTTGTCATCACCTAAGTCAAAGAACCAAATTGTAGAACGGATATTTGTATTATCGGGAGCAGCTCCATCTAACCAATCTATCCAAGTTTGCTCACCTATGAAAATCACGTTGTCTGAAGAACTTGCTACGAATCCAGGAACCCAATTGTGCTTACCTATTGTCGTCAAGCTCATTTGCTTGATTTCACCTGTTATGAAATTGGTTTGATTCATCATCAAGGTATCCCTATCTCTGAGTCTTAATGACTCTTGAGCTGAATCACCGTGAGTCATAAATCCAGATTGGCCAATCAAATTGAAAGCCTCATCAAGAGAAGCTTTTGGTAGAGCTTGATTATCCCACAACAAGATATCTTGTGATTCATCAGGAATTACCCACACCTCGATGTAATTTTCATCATCACCTGCTGGATTCGCATAGAATTTTTGGATTTGAGTTGCTTCTATTGTTAGCGAATTCAGTGTTTTCTTCGATGTGGGAAGTGAATTGTAAGTATCGGTCACGATACTGATCGCAACTTCTTCTGTGATCGCTTGGGTGAAGGTGATTTGTAAGTCAGAACCAACCGATTGATCGGCTGTTTTTTCATCGACTAGAGTTCCGGTATATCCTTGCACGGCAGCCATCGTAACAATTGACAATGTCAGTACGATAATGAGAGCAAGACGTCCTACTCCTTCAGCTGATCCTGAACCCGATAACCCTCGTCGAACATCCTTCAATAATGGAGTTCGCCCGAACATAAATTGCATTATTGCTGGCCCATAAGCACCAAGGCGAGCTAATACAAGCGCTCCACCAATCCATAGGAGGAATGGGCCGAAAATTGCTAGAAGCGCATCAAGAATCACATTCGAAATTATTCCTTTACCAGAATTGAAATCAGCGAATTGTGACCAATCTTCGCCGATCGAATCGAATAATGCAATGATTCCAAGTAAGAAAGTCACCCAATGCAACCAGTATTTTGGTTCCTTCTTGGTTGCAACATTTGCCACACCTTCACTAATTTCGCTATTTACAAATTCCTTTGTTCGTGAATAACCAAAAGCCATCGCAATTCCAATTGTGATTACTCCGGTTGTTATTGTCGCTGCAAACGAGAGGGTTGGCTGCGCACTGAGACCATCCAATTCGAATGACATAAAACCGACAGCGGAGAGAATCATCGGCACAGCCGCAAGTGCCAGCAAGTATCCTACAAGCCAGGCAAAGAAGGAAATTACCCCCATCTCAGCCAATACCATTCTCGAAAGGCTGGCGGATGAACCACCCATCACACGATGAATAGAAACTTCTCGGCGGCGTTGTTCAAGTGATAGGAGAAGACCATAGATTAGAACTACGACAGAGAGGAAAATGATTGGAATCATGACTATATAATCAAATGTTTGAACGAAAATTAGCATGATATTCAAGAATGCTAACAACGAGCTATCCATATCGGTCGCTCGCAAATTGATACCGTCATAATCCGCTCCTTCGATATCAGATGCCCACTCCTTTAGTTGAGTTTCAACTTCAGAAATACTGTTAGTTGGAAGGTCGCCACGATCTGAAGCTACAGCCAAATATGCATGATCTCCATCGATAATATTGGATTGTTCAATCCCGCTGACTAATTCCCAAGGAAGATAAACAGGATGGTTGGTAATCAGTGGACTGCTCCCCACTCTATCATCATAAATTGCTGATATTGTGATGTTTTCAAGGGTGATTGTTATGCGGCAATATTCCTTGCCAATGAAATTAATCATTTCCCCTTGATCTGAATTTATTGCACATTTATCGAGTTCTGAGTCAGCATATGTGAATTTAAGAAATTCAATGGTATCTCCAACCTCGACTCCACCAGCTGATGCAAGTTTTGCAGGAATTACTGCGCTACGATTTGTCACTGCCTCCGAACCAGAAGTTGGCCAAGCACCGGAAATTGTTCTGCGGTCATGACGCTCGAGTAGAAGACCATCATAACCCGATTCTCCAATTAGGCGAATACCTCGGAAACCTCGGTTTGGAGGACCATCATCTTCGGACGAAGCGAAACTAATATCGATACCATCCCAAGAACCATCTGATGAATTGAGTTCTACCAATTCCAAAGGTTGGGCTTGAGCTTGTCTCTCACTGAACCACCCTGCACCATGAGTCGATTGACGGCCGGCGGTAATCGTACAATCTGCCATTCCATCAATAGCGAGAATTTGCTCACAGAATGATTCGAATTCCGTCGGATCTGATGTTCGGTCTTCAGCACCAGGATTGCTCCATAATTCAACACGATAATCATATTCTTCTCCCTCGAGACCTTCTTCGAAGAATGAAGTCATCAATCCTGAGCCATAGGCAAGAACAGTGGTGATGACGAGGCTTGCAAGGAATACACCGGTGAATACCGCTGCTCCTCGTGCACGGCCTCTCCAGGCACTAAATACAGCAATTCTAGCCGAATCAGGCAAGGAAGCAATCCGATCCTTTAATTCCATCAAGTCTCACCTCCTGCACTTTCTTTTTGGTCAATATCTACAGCTTTACCCCAAGCTTCCTTGATGTCAGAAGCAGCGACTTTGCCATCTCTCAATAGCAGCATTCTGTTTGCTTTGGCCGCAAGATTTGGATCGTGAGTCACCATCAAAATTGAGATTCCTTCTTTTTCGCACAGTTCATGGAATAATTGCAATAATTCTTCACCCGACTTAATGTCAAGATTGCCAGTTGGCTCGTCTGCCAATAACAGTGGACGAGAGCCAGCAATCGCTCGTGCAATCGCAACTCGTTGACGTTGCCCACCTGAAAGTTCGTCGGGCTTGTGAGTAGATCTATCTCCTAATCCGACCTTATCAAGTGCGGATTGGGCACCGGCTTCGGCTTCGTCGCTTGGAACCCCAGATAATTCAAGTGCAAGAGCGACGTTATCCTTCGCAGAAAGATGATCGAGAAGATGGAAATCTTGGAAAATCCAACCGACTCCTCGGCGGCGCAAGTCTACGAGTTTCTTTGGATGAGCCATTCCGTAGTTAAATTCGGCTAGGGAGATTGAGCCGGAGTCGGCCTCTAGGAGCCCCCCAATAATATTCAGAAGAGTCGATTTGCCACAACCGGATGGACCCATCAGTGCTACGAGTTCACCTGGTTGAATCTCCATGTCGATTCCTTGTAATACTTCGAGACGAGTAACGCCTGAACCGAAGCCTCGATTGAGATTACTAACTCGTAACACAGAAGAAACCGGCATAAATTTTTTTTTAATAATGGTGGTATCCTTGTTTGTACTAAATATCTTCACCAATCGCTAAATTATAAGCTACAGCTAGAGATTTTCCTTGTGCTTTAGGGCTCAAATTTTTCTTCACATATTCGATAAGTTCGTCATCGGGAATCCTCTCCACTCTCCCTGCCCTAACCCACTCTGCATGGATTGATTCAATTGCATCACACCAGGCTCTAATTTCGTTTGAAGGAACAAGACAACGCGTTGGAATAATTTCATTGTGTGCTGATTTATCTGCTGCCAAAACTGGGCACCCTGCTGCCATCGCTTCTGCTGGAGGATAACCGAAGCCTTCTGAGATACTGGGAAAAAGCAATGCTTCGGCATGTTGGAAGGCTGCAGCGAGTTCCTCATCGCTGAGTTTAACCTCGCTGCCTACATGAATAATATTGATGTCATCAGAAATCTTAGCAGGAAGACCGTCGAGTATTTCTTCGACAAAATCGAGGCGCTTCCGCGGCTCGTTACTACCGACTGTAAGCAGAAGAATTTTCGAATCATCGTCACCATAATTGGTAAGCAATTCACGTGGTTGAGGATTCGATTCCGGATTCCAATAATCGACATCTACCTGATGTCGAACCAAAGCGGTTGGAATCCCCGGAAATTCTCGTTTTACCTCGCGCTGAGTCATTTCAGAAATACAAATCAGTAAATCCGCGCGAGCAAGTCCAGCCCGTAATTTTGACAAATCGACTCTTCGAATTATTCCCGGGCTCATATCTCCAACTGTAATCTCACCTTCTGCCGATTTAATTTTGCGAGGAGATAAATGAAACAAATCATGAACTGTAACAATGACAGGAATCGGGCTATTCTTGGGTACAAGATGAGCCTGTTCTTGATCGGTAATATGCAATAAATCAGCATCCGTCGAGGCTGCTTTATCAGAAATCACTGACGGATGCTTCCACCACCGAGTAGAGAGACGCGACCACCCACTCAATCGTTGAGCGTGGTCGATTTCACCGGCTTTTGTCCAATCTGAAACGAGCGCACGCTCCAATATTGAGGCCACGGCAGCATGCGCTCGGCCCAGCCCTGTGCTCGACGATAAGGCCGTGCCACGAGCGAGAAGAACCCTGTGAACCACGTGTGCGACAAGGCGTATGTGCCTTAAACGCGGGCGGGTGATGGGCAACCAGATGAACGGTTTACCCGAGCCAGAGTCGGCGGCGCTACCACATCTGCTCGTCGCCAAGGGAAGCTTTGCTACGATGGGTGGTGCCGAGCGCGATTTGCTGCGGAATTTACCTGCACTCGAAAAGATTTTTTCAGTAAAAGTAGCAACTTTACATCCAGTTCCTGAACTTGTAGAATTATGCCAAAAACTCGAGGTTCAACTTTTCTCACCAAAGGATAATTGGATAGTTCCAACAAACTCTTGGTCAATCATTTTTGATACATCAAGAGATTCAGCAAAAAATGCTTGGAAATCTTGCAAAGGATTAGTAGAAGAAATTGAAAATACCGATGGGATTCACATTGTAAGCGGAGATGGTTCCTTAGCTTTATTGGACATAATCCCAGATCATGTTTCAACCCACTTACATCTCCTCGAACCTCATAGAGGATTGCACGAAGACGTGCTCCATCGTGACCTAAATGGGCGTCCAAAACGTAATTTGAAACTGACTAAACTCGCTCTCAATTACGCCCGCAGACGTGATAAATCTGCTATCCAAAAATTAGCCAAAAGGAAAAAATCGGCAATTTCGGCCAATTCAAACTTCACAGCAGGCCGAATTGCCGAAGTCTATCGAGTAAACTCCAATGTACTTTGGCCGAGCGTCGACATCTCTGAATTTCCACCCGAAGCTGGCTCGGATGAACCTGAGAGTTTTGATAAAATATCGAAACCATATGCTGTCAATATCGGCAGAGCCAGTTGGGTTAAAGGAACTCTTCAAGCGATTCAGGCTGTTTCTCGCACCGGCATCGGTTTGGTTCATATCGGCGGTGCGAGCGAAGAAGATGCAAAAATAATGAGGGATTTTGCTAAAAGCAATACTGTCAAACTTTGGATTGCCCCCCGGCTATCATCTCCTGAATTAGCAGGTCTAATTCGTGGAGCAGATGCTGTGATTAGTCTTGCAATCAACGAGCCATTTGGCTTGACACCAATCGAGGCTTTCTCGATTGGTACTCCAGCAATTTTCGTCGATGAAGGTGGTTTCAAAGATACTATTGAAAATCAGGTCAGTGGGCAATTGGTTCCTCGATCAGATTATTCATCTTGGTACGACATATTGACGAATCTTAATGCTGAACAAAAAACCGCCTGGACAAATGCTGGTAGAACGAAAATTGCCGAATTAAATTTGAGCCCAGAGGCTCACGCGAGACGAATTAAAGAATCATTTGATTTGCTCAAAAATGTTGAATGATTCTCATCATTTTTCCCTAAATTCGCATAATAACTCTACGAGTTACAAAAAAACATGAATGCGAACCATTCATATTTGTTGTATTATGCGTTATCTGTCATGCTCGAAGATAGTGACCAGCCTATGCCTCAGACAAAAAATGCACTTGCACTAGGAATAGCATTCATCCTTATTGCAAGTATTGTACTTGGTTCAGGAACACTTGGACAGGAAAGTAATGACTTGCGAACCGATGAAAATACCGATACTAATAGTGAGGATGCAGCAACGAATTCACTTACTGGTGTGGCTGATTCCAATATGCGAGATGGAATAGCAACAATGGATTTCGCTGTAGATCCTGACAGTGCTTGGATAGATTGTGTTCCTCGGGCAAACAATCTCAACTTCGCTGGTGAATGGACGGTAGATAATATTCCAGTGGATTTCAATCCTGTAGGTGAGGAACCACGTGCAACCGGTTTGCAAACAATGCAAAGCAGACCCGGCAATTCAGAGACTGGGACTGCTGACAATGATGCAAATGAAAGGCCAACCGATGTTACGATTAGGCCTATGCCTGCCGATTTTGATTTCAATGATATGGGCGAAGATTGTGCCTCATTCGGTCAAGGCATGGGAATGGGCTTCGGATTAGATTCTGGAATGGGTGAATTAGTTTCTCAAATGTGCAACCTATTCATCGAGGATGCTTTCATTTCCGGTCTCGGAGAAGGTGTTGAACTTCACGAAGATGGAACTATGACAATCACTACTATTGACGGCGATGCAATCGTTGTCGAGGAACTCTCGGCCGCTGCGGTCGAAGAACTCTCTGGCGGCCTCTATGCCCTCGTCGATTCCTGTAACATGATGATGATGTTAATGATGAATGGTATGGGTCAAGGTATGCCTGGTATGGGTCAAGGTATGCCTGGTATGGGTAATGGTGGATTCGGCCACGGTAATCATGGGGGAGATTGTTTCCCTATCAATCCTAACTTCAACGATGAAGGGCCAGTAGACGATGAACCACGTGCAACAGATTTGCAAACAACGCAGGACAGACCTAGCAATACAAATCCTGATGGTTCACCTGCTGACCATGATGCAAATGACAGGCGCGCCGGTGAACGGAACCCTTGCATGGATTGGGAATTTGACTGGGATGAAGATTGGGGCGATATCGACCAAGATTGGCGCGATAACGATCTCAACGTAATTACCCAGGATATCTGTGAGGAGAGAGGAGGCACTTGGACTGGAGCCCCGGACCGAGGTGAGGGCTACTTCTACTGTGACTGGGCCGAGGAAGATTCTGATACTTCAGACGAGAATGATTCCACAGGAAATGATTCGAACAATTAAACCGATTAAGATTTAGTCAGATTAATCTGAAATTTTCCTTATGGTTGGACCTAGCTTTAACGCCACTATAATCGAGGCGATACCAAACACCAACATGACCATCGAAATCCACAATGGCAAAACGATGGTAGAAGTGAAATCAGGCCAAAATGGCATGATATCCATCACAGATTCGCCAATGGTAATTTTACCACCAATCGAACCAATGATAATTATCCAAAACATCGCTCCTGATGCACAAATCATCTGAAGCGTTGATAATTTGAAATCATTCCAAATATTCTCACCAAACCTTACTCGACCAGCAATAAAAGATGCGGTAAAACCGATAGCTAGTCCACTAAAAACAAATTTATTGTATAAAATTGCAATGCCACCTGGATCAGATGTTGCGTATGTTCCAGATAAAATTGCCAATGGCAAACAGACAAAGCAGAGAATTGAAGACAGGAGAGAAGTTTTGTCGAAAGATTGTTGGAAATTATCTAGATTGGAAACAAAATTCCCTAACCAAGCGAGAAGTGCACAGATTCCCATCAAAATACCGGTGCCAGAAGCAATTCCGACTATCAGATGATGAAAGGTAATTGCGAACATCAAGAATCCCCTCCGGGAGGATTATTCGAATCTGCGACCCACTCAGACTCAACCGGATCCCAAAGCCAGCCAGGGTTATCTTCGGAATGAATTAATCTTGAATTGTATTCCTCAGTATCATCATTTTCAACTTCTGGTTCTATATCAGGAATTTCTTCTATCGGTATAGGTTCCGAAACCTCTTCACTTGTTTCGACTTCTAGTGTTTGGTCCAATTCATCTTTCTTCTGACGCGGTGCTAAAATCATATGCATCGTTAAGACAAATCCAATGATGATTAGAGCTGAAGAAATACTTTGTAATCTCGCACCGAAAAGATTGCCATCAAAATAAGGTGGTACCGTATCCATTGAAAGCCATGGCATCTGGTTGTTGAATTCACCCTGTGAAGCAGTTATTCGGTATTCAATTCGAGTGTCTCCCAAAGATGCAGGAATTTGCGCTTGCCATTCATTATCTGCTCCTACGACTTCCGCAGTATGAGATTCAATCTCTCCTGCTAATCGCCACTCTACCGAGAGAACATCAGTATTGACTGTGCTGAATTGAAGAGGAGAATCATCGCCAGCAACCCTTTCTTCTAGAGCTACCCAATTTTCAGTAATGGTTGGATAATCATCTGGAATTGATTCGATTTGTATTGAGTAACCTTCAGTTGTACCGAGGAAGGCTCGATTATCTGGATTTGAATCTGAGCCATGGTGTATTGAGATATAGATGGGCTGAGAACCCACTTCAGAAGGTGCCAACAATACCCAATTGATGGTGATTTCTCCACTTTCAGGAACGGAAATAAGGACGTAATTTGATGAGCCCCCATTTGGATCCTGAATTATCGACCAATCGTAATCGCTCGGTGTATCTGAATTACCGTTAATTGAGCCGAGCAAGAAAACTCCCAACAATCTATTCTTCGATAGGTCCATTCCAGAAATGCTAACTTCAACTTCAGCCATAGTTCCAGCATATGCAGTATTTGCAGTTCTGACTTCGATTACTGCATCTGAAGGTGCAGAAAGGGAAGGGTCTCCATGACAAGAACCTCCACATGTGAAATCTCTATTCGAATCAACCTCACCGCCCGGATTTGCCATGCTTGAAGTCGAAGTTAACAAAAATCCAATAATTATTGTTAATACTAATATTCTCGACTTCATCATCAGGTCCTCCTTCTTCCAACAATGACATAGGTCATGCTTCCAATTGCCATAGAAATAAACAGTAAAATTAATGGCAATTGTAGATATTTTATCGAACCGGTAGGTGTATTATCCAATGCTTCAGCAGCAACTGATGCATCGACGCTGATTACATTTTCACCAACACTAATCCAAATCACCTCCTGTCCATCAATAATTTGAGTTACTACATAGTAAAGTGTCGTGGCAACCGGCGCAACTTCACTCCATGAACCGGATTCACTCGAACCGATTGGCTTCATGTCAACTACCGAGGTAATCGGGCTTGTTGAATGATAAATACGGTAATCATTACCGATTCCTGACCAAGATAATTCAACCATAGTTCCGATTAAATTTACTGTCAGTGAATCGATTGTTTGAGCAGGGCCTAATGTTAAATCCGAAGTTATCGATGCTGAATCACCCCAATCATCGATGGTGGTTAGGCCAACTGAATGAGTGCCCGGTCCGAGAACCACCTCAATTGATTGACCGACATAACTCATTCCATCGATAAGCCAATTCCAGTTTGTCACCTCACCATCAAGATCGATGGAATCACTTCCATCAAGAGTAATTATTGAACCGGCTAAAGGGCTCTCAAGTAGTGTATTCCAAGCCGGAATCGGGGCGAGATTGATGATAATAATCGATTTGCTTGCCTCATTCGAAAGTCCCCACGGATCATTTACGATAACGGTGACTTGCCATTCCTGTCCAGGTTCAAGACGTTCTGCTGGAACTGAAGATTCGCCATCCAAATCTGGAACATGAAAGCCATTTCTCAACCATTTGACATCAAAGAATAATGGATCATTATCAACATCTGAAGATGAGGCAAAAATGACCATTGATTCCAAAGAATTCGGTGCAGCCAATTCTGGGAAAATCATTGGAGCACCAAGATAACCAATTGAACCAGCACCCAAGGCTAACTCTGGCATTTCTGGATTGGCATTCTCTATCACCCGAGCAGATGTTGTCATTCCTGAACCAAGGGTATCGCCATCTCGAGGTAAGATTTGGACCGCCCAATGTTGGTCTCGATGAGTTTCAATAGATGGAATAGTCACCATTCCATTGTATTCGGGCAACCATTCACCATTTACCCACCAGCGAATTTCACTACCATCTCGCGCATCTCCATCGAGATCGAATTGTTCCCAGACCACTGTTAAGTTGTCCGTTGTAATCAATTCACCTTCAGGTAATAGATTAATCGAAGTCACGACAGGTGGGGTATTCAGAATCGTAATTCCATTTGCATCCGCCCATTCTGACCAAATTAATCCATCATAAACTCGGGCTTGGGCTGTCCAAATTTCATTCTTCGTAGTTGCTTCTGAAGGTACCCATTCCATATCGTTGTAAGCTGAAATTTGGATGCCATCCTTGAGCCATCGAATCTCTTCTCCTACTAAATTATCTCCATCGGCATCAAACCATCCAACAATCGCTTGTAACGGTTGATCGGTTACTGGATTACCAGGAGAAATGTAAATCGTACACGTAGGTTGTGTGTTTGAAGAACCTATTATGATTATTCCAGTCGACGCAATTAGACCATAATCGGTGCCATCATCAGGCGTAACGCGAGCTTCCCATTCATCGCCCGAGCGAATCATCAGCGAAGATACCGTATCCGAATCATCGATATCCTCTATTCGCACTCCATCGAGATACCAACGAATCACAGTAGATTGTTCGACATCTCCGTCCAAATCATAGTAATTGTATGAAAGTGTCAATGAATCGGTATCGGCCGGCTCGCTTGGAGTGATTTCCAAATTACGTGCAATTGGCATCGTATTGCCAATCGTAACCGGCCCGAATGAATATGTGGAACCAGGTTCAGAACCATCATGAGGGATGATTTCAACTGTCCACTGTTGGTCTTTAGCAATCCAACTATTTGGAACCGTCAACAATCCATCGATACTCGAAATTCTCAAGCCATCTCGGTACCACATAATTTCAGTCTGACTAACGGCTTCAGAATCTCCATCATCATCAAAGTATGAATATAACATTTCTAATCCGGTTTCTTTGGTAGGACTGGCCGGCACCCAAGAAATACCAGTAATCTCTGGAGGAGTATTTGTTGAACTCGTTGATTCTGATACCTGCCACGAGTTTGTACCCCAACCATCACCAGATACTGCGCCATTACCATTCACAAAATTAACAGCCAGATAGAACGTTACAGTACCGGTTCCAGCAGTAGGAGATGTCCAATCGACAGTCCAACTACGAGAATTCTTGTTTGAATGTGTAACTTCACCACTTTCCAATTTTGCATTCGCACCAGGGTTAGAGAATGTTCCCGAAGAAGAGGATAAATCGAACCCCCCCTTGGTTCCTGAGGGTGAACCAGTACCACTAATTGTTAGAGAATAAGTAGTTCCTGTATAATAATCTCCACTTGGTAAACCGGAAAGGGTAGGTGTGACCATCCCACTACCAGTATGGCAAGTACATCCAGTAACTGATTTGCCGGTTTTTCCTGAAGAAGAAGCCATTGTCACATTTACATACGATACTAAGAAGAAGAATACCAACAGAATTACTATTCGGCGACGGCATATCATGACCCAACGGACATCAAGATGTTCATCAACTTCGTGTTTTCCTCGGAAAGAAAGAATCCGTTGCATTGATGGATTAAACCCGACTCGCCGAACCATGCGCCCAGTAGAAACAGTCGCGATTATCGGAGCCGGAAATATGGGTTCAGGAATCGCTCAGAAATCTGCCCAAGAGGAATTTGAGGTGCAGATGGTTGACCGTGAATTGCAATGGGTCGAGCGCGGTCAACAAATTATTGCTGATTTTTTGGGAGAAGCAATTGAGAGACGAATTTTTCGTGAAGCGGAAGTTGAAGCGATTAAAGGACGTATCACCGGTGTCGTTGGAACTGAAAATGTCGCTTCTGACACCGACTTAGTTATCGAAGCGGTGTTTGAAAATTTTGATATTAAAACTGCAGTCTTTGCAACGCTTGACGAGGTATGTGATGAACACACAATTCTCGCTTCAAATACTTCCTCTTTGAGCGTAAATGCACTCGCCGAAGCTACCGGCAGGCCGGATCGCTTCGTCGGACTTCATTTCTTCTTTCATCCAGCAAAAAACCGACTCATCGAGATTATTCCAGCCGAGTCGACTTCACAAGAATCCTTGGATGCAGTAGAGCAATACTGCAAAACCATGGGTAAAGTTGTCATCATCTGCAAAGACCGCCCTGGTTTTGTTGTCAATCGATTTTTCGTACCTTGGTTGAATGAAGCTTGCCTATTATTGAAGGAAGGTGTCGCTTCTGCTGCTGCAATCGATGCGGTAGCAATGAAAGCGTTCAGAATTGGATTAGGCCCATTCGCGCTAATGAACTTGACAGGACCACCGATTGCACTTCACGCAACCGATTATCTCGCTGAACAACTCGATACACCTCGGTACACCGGTGCACAAAATCTCCGTGAACTAATCGCTGCTGATGAACAATGGGTTATTGGCGATGATACCGATTGCAGCGAGGAGACTGCAACGCTGATTTCTGAGCGCCTCCTCGGTCAGATTTTCGCGGTTTCAGCGCAAATTGTTGAAGAGGAAATCTGCTCGAAAGAAGATGTCGACCGCGGTGCTAAAGTTGGATTACGATGGGCGCGTGGCCCATTCGAATTAGCGAACCGAATCGGTATCGATAATGCGGTTCGCATGGCATCAGCTTACTCTGAATTAGCAGGATTTGAGTTACCAGAATGGTTTGCTCAGACGAGCGAGCCATTGGAATTCAATTTTGTAGATATCATCATTGATGGTGAAGTTGCAACAATCCAAATTAACCGACCTGAAGCAATGAATGCACTCAACGAAACTCTCGTTTCACAACTAGGTGCTGCATTAGATGAAGTCAACGCTCTAGATGAGATTTCTACAATAATTCTCGAAGGCGCAGGAAAGGCATTTGTCGCAGGCGCTGATGTCAAATTTTTCGTTGACAAAATTCGTGCTGATTCAATTCAAGACATCTACGATTTCACAGCCTTCGGTCATGAAGTTTTCAACAAACTCGAAAATTCAACAAAAACCACCATTGCTTTAACGACCGGATTAGCATTGGGTGGAGGCCTCGAATTAGCGCTCGCTTGCGATTATCGAATCGGAACGCGTCGATCACAATTCCGATTTCCCGAAACTGGAATCGGAATCTATCCTGGACTCGGGGGAACCCAACGTACACCGCGCATTTGTGGAATTGAAGCAGCGCGGTACGCCGTTTTAGCAGGTAATTTCCTAGATGCAAACGGCGCTCTTGCTCTCGGATTACTAACACATTTGGTCGAGCCGGCTAACGTTAGAGATGCAGTTGATGACTTGGTAGAATCTGGAAAACCAGCGAATAAATATCCCGGCTCGCCAGCAGATTCAACCCACCCTGCAGCTGCCTTTGCACTGAATTTCTATGCTGACAAAAATATGGCGGCTCTGAATTCGGGACAATGCCCAGACGGTTTTAATGTAGAGGATAGAATGGTTGGTCGTCAACTCAAAGCGATGAGCCGAGCCGCCCCAATCGCACTCAAAATGTCAAGCGAATTGCTCGATGCAGCAATTTCAACAGGCGAGGATCTCGATGCCGGCTTAGCCCTTGAATTATCCAAATTGAATGACATCTTCGCAACCGAAGATGCACTCGAAGGACTATCTGCACTAATCGAAGGCCGCCGGCCAACGTACACCAATTCGTGATTTCTCACTAATTGGTGAATTTCTATAATCGATTTTGAAATTATCGACAATTAAGCGCGCTTTACTTTCTTGAAAGTATGTCGAGGAAGTGTGCGTTTTGAATAAGCAGGTGCATGAACATCAGCCATAGCTTTGTAGACCATTTTCTTGAATTTGGACCAGCTCATTTCAGACTCTCCATTCAGTAATAAAGAGTCGGCGAATCGAAAATCTTCGTTTCGACGAATTCACAATATCCATCTTATCCATTTCCTCATTCACTTCTTCGACCCAGTTATTTAACCATGTATCCATATATTCATCTCCAGTGTAAATTCCCACCTTAGTGTAATTTTCACACCGAACGAAAAGCCCTTCCTATATCAATGGAGTAGTTTTCAGGAATACACCGAGGTGCATTTTATACACTAGATGCCGTCTGCTTCATCTGATAACCATGTCACAATCGCAGATGGCAATCTCAACTTTAGACGTCGAAAAAATTCGTGATGGAGTCGAAGAAGTCCAAGTGATTGGTCGCGAAATTCGACTTATCTTCTCTTCATATTATGGCGAGGAAGTTAATGTTGATTGGGAAGTGGATGCAGCTGTTGAATCCTTCAATATGTTCAGTTCACGTTGGTCAATCGAAATTCTTGCTGCATTATACATAGCCGGAGATCGCCGCTTCAACGAACTTCGGACTCTTCTTCGCGGAATCTCCAGCCGAACACTTTCGGATAAACTCACTATCTGTGCAGAGCATGGCCTTGTTGATCGAGTTGTCGAGGATGGCCCCCCTGTTCGTGTTCGTTACCGATTGACAACACACGGCCGAACTTGTGGAAGATTACTCGGCCCTCTTGTCGCATACATGAAGTTGCACAAAAATTTGCTTATTTCTGAAGATTAAACAAATCGAGCATTACCGACTCAAGCAACCGATTCTTTCAAAGGCTGACGTTTCCGAAAACGCATATGGCACTCCTCCAACAGTGGCGCAGTAAGCGTTCTTGGTTCGTCGATAGCCTAATTGTAATCGGAGGGGCAATGACTGGTATTGCAGGCTTGGTTCCAATGCTTGCTCCACCACTTACAGAAGGTGCAATTTCTTCACCTAAATTCTCTCCGTGGGAACATCCGCTTCGCTCTCGAATCATTTCCACCCTAGATCGCTCGCCTGGAATTCACTATCGTGAATTGCAGCGTCGGCTCGACGCTGCGAATGGAACTCTACGACATCACCTCGACGTTCTCGTCAACGAGGACGTCGTGACAATCGTCCCAGTTAATGGTAGAACTTGCTATTATGCTGGTGCGCCGGCTCAAGTTGAGATTTTTCTCGGTGTGAATGTATCTAATGAGCGCGCAGCATCGATGATGCCGGTCGGACTTTCGGGTTTGCAGCGAAAAATCGTTGCACAACTCTCACATGTTGAAACTCCAGAAAGTCAAGCTCAACTCGCACGCGATTTGGGTCGCTCTCGCTCAGCGGTTCACTCCGCAATCGGAGTTCTTCGCGACCGCGGAATACTCGCTCAAGGCAGATTAGACTTAGCAGATCATCTTCAGGCTATTCGAACATCAAACCTCGAATATTCTTGGCTTGATGTTCGAGCAGAATTTGCTTAAATCAAATTACAAATTCTCATTTTTCACAGAAAACCAAGATTTGGTGCCTTCGTGAAACATGCATAATCGCAACATTGAGAGTATATCAGGAGCAGAATCCTCTTACACTCTGAATTTCGCCACAAGGTTGTATGTTCAGAATTCGTTTGGTCGAACAGCCGATGCCGACCGGTAGTAAAGACACTGATGTCTTGCTCGAATGGCTAATCGATTCCCTTTCATTAGTTCGCAGAAAAGCCGAAACATGGGGACCCAGCGATGAACCTAGTGCACTTCATCGTATGTTCCGTGAGGCATTACTGGCCGCACCGTTACAAGGATGGAATACCAGAGAATTAGGTGATGCGTGCGGGCTATCACAAACTGCAATGCACAATCAGATGGCTCGACTTCGTGAATCGGGATTAGTCGCCTCAGAATTGGATGGTAGATGGCACATCCATGTTCTTCGTGGTGGTTCGATGAGTAATGCTGTCGAATTGGTTTCAGTTCAAGCGAGAAAAATTCTTGAAATGCGATTGGCTGAATTATCCGCTCTGATAATAGATTCGAATGAGCGGATGAAAACGCCAATCGAAGAGGAAAATCTTGCTTTGAAAATAAATATCTCCGAACCTGGAGCAACAGCAAATAATCAGGATCGAATCGATGCACTACTCAATGATTTAGGATTGAATGGTGAGCGTGCGAAGAAAGGTGATAATCTCGCACGGAAAGTTTTTCTCGAGCTCGCTCAATCGCATAATGCAATCACAATGTTAGTGCTCGCTGACAGATTTGATGAAACCCGCTCCCGCATTCAGCGGACGCTTGAGCGGATGCGAGAAGTCGGAATTATCGAGCGTGTGGCGATGCCGGAGCGCATCGCCCAGGATGTCTTTGCAGGATTAATGAGGCAGTACGATGCACGCGGTGAAGAATGGCTGATGAATCGAGGAGGAGTTGGTAGATTAGCTGAGAGTGTTGCTAAGAAATTGATTTCTGATGTAAAAAAGAAAAAACTCAATATTGAAAAAGTCGAGAAATATCTCGCTGATGTTCCTCTCGATAATCAAAAATTACTGTTGAACACATTGGGAGGAAGAATGCCATATGGATTCAGAATCGCAGGAAAGACTGGGGCTGAAATGTCAGAAAAAATTCTCAATCGATGTGATAGAACGTTGCGGAGATTGCGCACGGTTGCAAATAGATTAGACAAATCTTTGCAGGTTTAATCTTAGGAAGATTCGACCAAGTTTTCAAGATATTCAGCAACTCGACTTCCTAACTCTTTTTGATCGCTAATACCATGTAAAGATACACGCATTTTTGACGCTCCGGGCAAACCTTTTGTGAATGAAACAGCATGTCGTTTGAGATTCTTACACATATCATCTTCATACAATTCTGAACTCAATTCAAGGTATCGATTCCAGCACCATAAACGTGCAACTGCGGTGTTATCTTCTCCCCATGGTGGTGCTTGCTTCGTCCAGCCCAAATCGCGTTTAATTTCATAAAAAATCGTTGGTCTACCGATTGCGCCTCGTCCGATCATCAATCCACCAGCTTTCGTCGCTTGTAGGCAGGCTTCGGCCGAGGCCGCATCGATAACATCACCATTGGCGATTACAGGAATGTCAACAGATTCGACGATTTCTCGAATCTGGGTCCAATCAGCCTCTCCTGAGTATCGCTGGCGCAGAGTTCTGCCGTGCACACAAATCCGAGCAACACCCTCAGCCTCCAATCGTTGACAAATCTCCAATGCTGTATTAGGGCCACCGCCAGTACCCAGGCGCATTTTGACTGTGATTGGAACATCGGCGGCGGCAATACATTGTCTGACAATGTCGACGACTCGGTCTGGCTCGCGTAATAGTGCAGCACCCGCATCATTGCGGCATACCTTCGGCGCTGGGCAGCCGAAATTGATATCGATAATATCGGCGCGTTCTTGTAACATCTCGACGGTGGCGACCATCTCATCGATATTGCCACCGAAAATTTGCGGAATGAATGGCTTTTCTCTCGGATCAGATTCAACTTTCATCCATGAATGTGAAGCCAATCGAGACAGGCCGGAAGCGGCGGTGAATTCTGTGACGGTTATGTCTGCGCCACATTCCTTTGCGAGAAGGCGATAAGCGAGGTCGGTAACCCCTGCCATCGGTGCCAAAAACAACGGTACTGCCTTCACCATGATGAATCCCAGTCGCTCTGTCGTTATGATTCAAACCACTATAATCTTACAGTGTCGGTGAAAATCTTATGACTAATGGCTCATATTCTTGAAATATATTCGCCACTCGGCGAGGCTGTTGGTGATTATGGATATTTCAGTTATACCTAAAATAGGTAAAAGTAATGTAAAGGAAGGATTAGGCGCCACAAGTATACTAATCATTATCGTTGGGATTTTTATTGTTGGTTCTGAAGTTGGAACAATCATTCAACAATTAGGCACTTCTGATTGGGAAGAAATCCCGGCAACAGTCAGTATCTCAGAGATTAGAGAATACGAATCATGTGGTGAGGATGGATGCAATTCAAACGATTACCCATACATCAGATATTCTTATTTTGTAGGTGGGGAATCATATTCAAATGACGATATTGTTCTCTTTGATTTGGATGAAGGAAACTTTGGATTCTCTATATCTCTTGTAGATCAGCATCCAAAAGGTTCCGAAGTTACCGCTTATTACAATCCAGAAAACCCAGATCAAGCAGTATTGATGAAGGGTTTTTCAGGGGTTTACCCACTAATCGTTTATCTTGGTGAAATTATAATCTGGGTATATGTTGCGGTAGTAACTTTCCTAATAGTGTGGAAGATACTATTCCACATTCAACCGGCAGGAAATAGGAAAAAAGCAGAACAAAAATATGCTGATGATGAAGATGATGAAAAACGAGATAACCGTCCACCGTTGAAGTTGATGTTCTCATCCCTTGCTTTCAATAGGGCACCTAGGATATGGGCCATAGTCGGGTCAACAATATTTCTGATATTCACCATGATGGTATTCGGCCCATATCGCCGATTCGATTTTGCAGATTCAAACTTTCCCTTTGCCCTACTCTACTTCCTATGTGCATCGACATGCGTACTCCTCCCACTCCTCGCCCTTTTCACCGCGAGGTCCTTTGAGAAGACTCTCCCAGAACACTCTCACAAGAGGTACAAACTGGTTTACGGGGATACTATGTTTGATGGCCAGAAAACAAAAGGCTGGGACTCTGGTCCCGAGGCGATGGAGCTTCAGGCCATGGCAAGGTCTGCGTGGATTAAGAAAAACTTTGATTCAATGGATATGGATGAGGCCCTCAACGCATCTGCGTGGATGGATTCTCGAGGTAAAAAACTCGAGGGAGGAGCCCGCACTTTCTCAGTGCTCATTGATGGATCGACAGAGAAGGAATTTCAGGCCAGTTCGGTAGGACAGTTGTTGGAAAATATGCCCGATTCTGATGAATTCATTCTATTTCTTGAGGATACAAAGGAGAAAGGGAGACAACTGGAGTTTTCTTTCCTAGGGGACAAAGGGGGGGACGACCACCTTTCGATAAAGGAACTACTGGGAGATGAACTAATCAGAGAGGAAATAGTGAACGTAGAGAGAAACTCTGGCGAAATAATAGACTTCGTAGAGGAAACCCTTCGCAACTGTGGAACCGATGAAGAAGATTGGTGGAATTAAAACTTCAGAAAGTAGATTCCCAATCCATTACGTCTTGAGCACGTTCCCAATCAGCATCGCTAATCAAGCCACGAATCTTCATCATCTCTCGAGACAATAGCCAGTAGACGAGAGCCAATGAGCGGCGACCCTTATTGTTAGCTGGAAGTGCCAAATCGACATTACTCAATCTGTTGTTAGCGTCGACGATTGCAACTACTGGTAGTCCAGTTTTTACAGCCTCAGAAAGTGCTTGTTGGTCAGCTGCTGGATCGGTAACGACGATGACCTCTGGTTCGATGTAGGTGCGCAAACTTGGGTTGGTAAGGGTTCCTGGTATGAAACGGCCAACTATTCGGAGAGCACCGATTGTCTGAGCGAACTTTCGAGCAGGGCGTTGTCCATATTGACGAGCACTGACTACTAGAATACGCTCTGCATCGTAGTTTGAAAGGAATTTTGCGACTGCACGAATTCGAGCGTCGGTTTGTCTAACATCGATAATGTGAAGCCCACTATTGTCTTGACGAACGGTATCGAGGAACTGCTTCATGTCTGCTGACTTTTGGTTAGTTCCAATGTGCACTGCGTGCAAATCGTACATCTCGAGCGGTACAAGTGGGGCTAGACTCTCATCCATGTTGGTTCCTCAGCAGCGCGGCGACCCAACTTTGCTTCATAAGCGCTGCGCACCGACCTAATTTGAGTTAGACTCATTATTGTAGGTCGGAGAGGTAAGTACATTCTCCAATTTCGTGGGACTCCGCGAAATAAACGCACGGTTTTGTGATAGTAGCATAGACATCGAAATGGTCGTGGAAAGAAAGTTGGTCAACCGGTGCGGTGACGCCGTAGCCTCTAGCTTCTACCTCGAAAATCCAAGTACCGGAAATGTAATCTGATTTAGTGAACGAATCAAATCTTTCCAAAGGTTGGTCTTGGGTTGCACGAACATGCCAGATAGGATCGCCTCCACTTTCTCTAACTCCTGGTTGCCATAATTTAACATCGACATAGCGATATTCGTTCGTATCATTGCCGATTAGGTCCTCGATGGCGCTAGAGTATGGCAATTGTGCTCGGAAATTAATGACTAATTTTGAAACGGTTTCATCGAAGACAATTGAAGTTTCGTTTTTGTAGAGCACCGAATCGATTCCGTTCGATTCGAAAGTATAATCCCAACCAACAGTATCTTCGATATTACGAACGATGGGATCTTCGCGCATATATTCCATCGTTTCACGCTGAATTGCCAGACCAAGGCAACCGGTCAAAGTCGTGCCCATCATCAGAATTACAAGCGCAAGACCGAGCGAGCGAGATGATGCCATCGACTCTTTCGTGATTCAAGTTCCACTTGAAACACACGGTTTCAAGGTGCTCCTTGGCACTCAAAATTGGTATTGCCGAGAATAACGACTACATTCTTGTCAGTGAACAGTTTGAACAACGGGGACATAGTGGAACGTCTGCTCCAGTGACGACGAAAGGAGAACCGAGCTAGCGCGTTGACGTTCCCTATGAGTACCGAGGAGCACTTCTTTATTCGCTGAGGGAGAATCGATTTTGGATCGATGCTCTGTCCGATGAGATTATTCTTCTTCGTCAACTACACGAGGTGCGTGTACTTCACGGAAGATAACGGTCTGAGCACCGAGGTTCTCACGTAGCGAGCGAACGAGGCTGAACTTTGCATATGCCCAGTTCTGATCGTATGCCATCTCTTCAGGAACGGTTACTGTAAGATCATCGCCATCAAACTCGACTTCGAAGTCATCTCGACCGGTGTTCATGTTGAGTAGAGTAGAAACGCGTTCTTCACGGTCTTCGATGACCTTGACAATGTTGTAATTGTAGCGTAGGGCTACTCCAGCTAGTGGGTGATTGTAATCGATTCGTGCGCGGCCTGCGCTCAAAAATTGTAGAACTCCAGTTCGGCCACCAATTTCTACTGGTGCTCCAATTGCGAGTGTGCTTGGATCACGGACTGAGCGCATCAATACATTTTGTCCGATGGTCTCAATGTTATTTTGGTCACGAACGCCGTATGCATCTTCTGGCTCGATATCAAATTCGTAATCTGTGCTTGCTTCTGCAGTCTCAAGATGTGCTTCAAAACCAGCGATGAGACGACCGTCGCCAACAATTGCAATCATAGGCTCATAATTTCGCTGCTCATCGTGAATTTCATGCTCCTTCGCGACGTCTTCTCGAGTTGTTTCGATGAGCTTTTCATTACCTGCATCATACAGGTCATAATCGATGTGAACTATTGAACCAGCGTCCATATTTTGTGCCTCCGGGCATCCCGCCGACCTATCTCCCCTTTTTGATTGAAGCGGTAGGGTAGTCGAGCCTAAATGGGTCTCATTCCTCTTCATCAGAATGTGAAGGGCGGCTCGAAATAAATGTCAAAATGCCTCCCAGCATGATGAATCCCCATCCAGTCCAGACAGCGTGAGAGCCTTGCAAATCGTGAATCGTTACGCGAACCCTATCGATATCACCGGTCTGCTGAAGCATTACTGCATCTAACAATTGATTCGATTGAAAAATGTCCAAAATTATGATTGTGTCGCCAAAAATTCCAGTGTGTCGGTCAACTTCACTCCGCGCACTTACAGCTCCACTCGGCGAATCAAATCTCAGCATGCCTGGTCGAAGGGTATCAATCAATTTTCCATCCCTTCGCATCTCAATAATAACTCCAAGATAACCATCGCCGACTTTGAAATCAAAATCTTCATCGTCGGCGTTAATCAATACGACATCAATGAAAACAAACTCGATTCCTTCGTGCTCAATTACCTGATCGCGAGTTAGCGTAACAAGATGAGAAGGATCGGAACGATCGACGAGTGTAGTCGTGAATATATGGCCGATTAGTAGAAGCAATATTCCAAGATGAGCGAGGTGACTACCGAGTAATCTAAGTCGTGCCGCATTCGATTTGGTTTTGATGCTATTTTGCTTTAATTTCGGCACGGTCTTTTTCCAAGTTTTGTAAGCCAGTTGGATGGTTGGAGGGGTTGCGAGAAACATCCATGTGAGCATGAATAAGGCGACTGCGCCCCTGCTAATTTTATCGGTTAACATTAGATGGGAATCCCCAGGTATTTCGAAATTCGCAGAAAAATATGCTAATACAAGAGAAGATAATGTTGCGAATGCAATGATAATTGAACCGGTTTTAGCATTAATTTGGTTCGCCCACCCATAGAAAGTCAATCCGATTGCTAACAATGCCAAGAGTGGGGCTGCATAGAACTCATGAGCCTCCAAATTTGTTCCTTCGATTTCGACGGTTAACAATAACCAACTCAGAAGAAGAAAGGCCCCAGCGCCATACCATGGAATTACTTTTGCAAATTTCGTTCGCGCCGAAGTCGAAGTGAACGGAGAAAATAATCGGTTCAAGTCATCTTCTTCTTCTGACATCAACCATGTCGCAAGGAATGGAATCATTCCTGCGATTGCTTGTGGAATTTCTGCGACCCAAGTCCAGCTGGCGAATAGCATCAATAACACGCCAGCTGCCATCCAATGCAATGGTGGCTTTTCTGAATCGGCTGTAATAATCAGCAACATCAACGACGTCCCAACGGCGAAAACTGCGGTCGAACCTATCCAGATTCCAACAGCAATGAAAGCAGCAAATAAGCCAAGTGAAAGCGGACGTTTTGCTTCAAAAAGTGTCACTCCGCCACCATTTTCAACAAATCTTGCTTGTTCTCGCACAAGATAGAATACCGCAAAACCACCGAGTGCGAGCATCGCAAAAAGATACGATGCGAGTTCAAAACCAATTGGACTCGCATCGACCAAATATGCAATCCTAACATATGGATCTTCAGAAGTTGTGCCCAATCCATCGGCAACGAAGGCGTGCACTGAAGCCCAAACCCCATTCGCACGAGTGATTAGTGTGGCATGGATTGCAAGAGCCCCAGCAATTAGTCCGAGAGCGGGTGAAGCACGAATTGAAGCATCAGAACTACCTGCCGAGCGCGCATGAATAATTAGTAACAAAGCGAACCAAGGTAGAATCGAGCCGGTCTCGACAGGATCCCAAGCCCAATATCCTCCCCAATCGAGAACCGTATATGCCCACAGTCCCCCCAAACCAATTCCTATGGTTCCTGTAACGAATGCTGCACGAGCCCAATGAAGTTGAGATTCGTGAATTTCAGCAGCGGGTTCATCTTGTAATATTCCGCTGAGTGCAGCCGCCGCTGTGGCGATACAAAATGAATAGAAAAGAAAGACAACTGGCGGGTGGATTACCATCAAATCGGTTTGTAAAAGTGGATTTAATTCGCCCGGAAAAACCCCAATTGAGTCGGCGAATGGATCCAAAAACCAAGAGATTGCGAACAAACCAAGAATAAATCCGTTCATCAAACGGATTTCACAGCCAATTTTTTCCGACGGCCCAATCATCAACCAAGTTACTATTCCAGACAGTCCGGCAAAAAGTAAGAGTGGGCCAGCTCGGCCAGCCCACGCAGCTGATATTTTGTAGAGGAAAGGCAGTTCGGAATCGCCATAAATCGCTACCAATTTTAGCGAGGAAGCATCGATGATGAAGGCTGTGAGTAAAAGCAAAATTGGGGCGATTTGTGCTGCTAAAACCGTGTGTCGAACTATTCGGATTCCACCACGATGCGGGCGAGTAATCTGATGCGCGGAGGTTAGAATCGCGAGCACGATTAGAGCGTGCCCGAGAAATGAGAGAATCGAATCACCATCCGTAAAATTTAGCACGCGAATATCCAAATGAAAGCATAGCCGGAATAATTCCGCGTAGATAGAGACCGGGACGGCGAATGAAAATTCGACCACAAACAGCCAACTTGGTCAGCGGACTCATATTTGCCATCTCATCTGGAAAAGACCGTGCCATCAATGACATTTCGTCATCTGATAAATCAAAGAGAGCAGATTTTCCTTTCAAAATCTTTGGGTAAGGCGGAAATTCTTCACTCCAAAGTTTCTGATATTCTGACATTTTTGAATTGCTGAGATTATCATCAGAAATTGCACTCAATGCAACCTGTGCAGCAAAGGTGGCGGATTTCAGAGCAAGATGTGAGCCACCTTCAAAAAGCGGGGAGGTAAATCCGGCTGCATCGCCGATCATCATCAATCCATCATCAAAGGTAATCGAGTGAGGACCAGAGATAGGAATCGTGCCACCAAAGGCTGGATTACCCTTTTCTTTCCACTGTGGTAGAGCCTGTTCAAGCTCTTTGAAATGAGTGTCTTGAATGAATTCATCTAGCGCTTTTTTTGTACGAGATTTATCTTCGGTAACCAATCCCACATTAGCGCGACCTCCTGATTTTGGAATCATCCAAAGATAGCCTTTATCGACATATTTTGGCCAGATATAGAAATCGAGATAATCATCTGTTGGAACTTCTAACATCTCGTATTGCATGCCAGCAATAACTTGAGGGCGTGGATTCAATTCTAGCAATTTATTGCTGACTCCACCAACTCCTGATGCATCGATTACAACTTTTGCTTGAATCGGGAAATGCTCACCTTTACCTTGGCAAAGCCAGCCAGTAAATTTACCGTTTTCATGAATTTTTTCCATGCTACTAAGTTTGTGAGAAAGGTGGAGAGAAGCGCCTTCAGCAACTGCTTCGTCAGCAATCCATCGCTCAAACAAGTGCTTCTCTAGAACGTATCCACTCTCTGACAATTTCTTGTCGGTGCCATCTGGGAATATTACACGAATGCCGTGAACACGCTTACTAACAACATGGTCGGGAAGTGTGAGATTAAGATTCTCACAGGCGACATCTGAGATACATTCACCGCAGTGAACGGGTGTACCTATGGCGGGGTGATCCTCGATTAGAATTGTCGAAAGACCAGCACGTGCAGAGTGCAGTGCAGCGTTTCCACCACCTGGACCAGCTCCGATAACCAAAACATCGCAGACATTGACCTTGTCGCCCATATTGTTTCGGGAGCAAGTCGAGTCAAAGAATCCGTCGGTCGATGATATCTATGATATCAGGGCGAAGATATTGAACGATGAGTCGCGTCCCACCAACAGATGGCGTGGCCTGATTTGCGTACTTATCTCCGTTCGTTGGAGGATAATGGTGATCTTCTTCGCATCAGCCATCCGGTTGATGTTCATCTAGAAGCCGGATGTATTGCTGATAAATTTGTCAAGCGCGACGGACCAGCAATCATTTTCGATCAGCCTCGTCTTGCGAATGGTAGAATTAGTGAATTTCCGCTTGTAATGAATATTTTTGGAACTCGCAAGCGAGTCAACAAAGCTCTCGGTGTCGAAAATCCAGAGGAAATAGGTGAGAAAATGGTTGCACTGATGAAGCCAGATATTGGAGCGGTTTTGAAAAATCCAATCAGTGGAATTGGCTTGGCAAAACAAGGAATGTCAATGGCTCCAAAACGCATAAAGAAAGGCGCATGTCAAGCTATTCGAATAGAAAATCCGGACATTACAAAATTACCGATTCCGACAACTTGGCCACAAGATGGTGGCCCGTTCATGACACTACCGTTAGTTATCACACAAGACCCGAAAACCGGACGACACAACATGGGAATGTATCGCTCTCAGGTTTTCGGACCAACCGAAGTTGGCTTGCATTGGCAAGCTCACAAACATGGAGCAGAACACGCAGAAGCGAGTGCGGATTCTGAAGAATCCGAAAAAATGCCCATAGCGATTTGCCTTGGCGGTCCGCCTCATATCATGTTCAGTGCAATCTCGCCCCTCCCTGACAATCTCTCAGAATACGAATTCGCAGGAATCCTTAGTGGTAAGCGATTGAAGATCACCAAATGTCTAACGAATGATTTGTGGGTTCCAGCCGATTGTGATTTCGTAATCGAAGGTTACACAATTCCTGGTGAAACCCAAACCGAGGGACCCTTCGGTGACCATTTCGGACATTATTCTCTAACCGGAGAATATCCAATGATGCACATCACGGCGATAACACACAGAAAACAGCCGAGTGTACCGATGACTATTGTCGGACTTCCACCGATGGAAGATGGCTATCTTGGAGAAGCAATCGGCGATGCGTTTCTGCCGGTTCTGAAATTTCAGCACACCGATGTTTCCGACCTCTTTTTGCCGCTCGAAACTGGTTTCCACAACCTAGCAATTGTAGCCAGCAAACAACGATATCCAAGGCAAGCAAGAAAGACCGCTTTGGGGCTTTTGGGAGCGGGACAAATGATGTTTTTGAAATCGATTGTAGCAGTTGATGAATATCACGAAGTCAAGGATTTAAACGCATTACTACGAGCAATTGATTACAATGTTAGAATCCCAGAAGATATCACAATTCTCGATGGAATGGTAGCCGATACTCTAGCCCATGCTGCACCTTGGGAAAACGTTCATTCAAAGCTCATAATCGATGCTACGACCCTCTCAAAAAATGATCCTCGCGCGAGCGAAGGAAAGCAGATGGGTTGCCCGGATTCATTGGCTGTTTCAGCATCCGGAATCGTCGATGTTATCGACGGTCGGATGCTGGGAACCTCGATGTTGGTCGTAACTACGAAAATTGCCAACGGACCTATGCCGGAATTTTCGATGGAAGAAGTAGATGAGGACGGAGCGCGCGCTCAGCGAGAGCAGATTGCGCGGATTCGCGACGAGATATGGTCACTTGAGGCAGCGAAAAATCTGCGATGGTTATTCATCACCGATGATGATGCTGATTTGCGTGATGAAAATTGGAAACGAAGATTACTTTGGCAATTATTCTGCCGATTTGAAGTGGCACGAGATTTGCATTTCGATGAGGCACGTACGCGTATTGCTTGGGATGCGACCGCACCAATTCCAAGTGTAGAGGGACCGTTACCTGTTCGTCGATGGCCTGCGGTTACCCTTCACGATTCTGAAATTGAAGATCGTATCGATGCATGGATTGAAGAAAATGGCCTATGAGTGAAAGGTAGAGGTGAAAGAATGGGAGTAAAGGACATTTTCGAATTTATCAAAGTCGAACACACTTTGTTTTCATTGCCATTCGTCCTAATCGGTTTCCTTTTGGCGAGTTTTGACTACGGCACTCAACCAACAATCGACCTGATTTGGATACTTGTTGCCGCAGTCGGAGCCCGCGGATTAGCGATGGCGCTGAACCGCATCATCGATCGCGACATCGATGCAGCGAACCCGCGCACTGCAAGCCGACATCTCGCTTCCGGCGCGATGTCGATGCAAACTGCTTACACACTCTCAAGCGTCTTCTTAATCATGCTACTTTTCAGTGCATGGCAACTCAACGAAGTAGCTTTGATGATGGCGTGGTTACCTGTGTCAGTCTTCGTGATTTATCCCTACATGAAGCGCATTAGTTGGCTTTGCCATTTCTGGCTCGGGCTCTGTCTAGGCCTTGCACCAGCCGGGGCTTGGGTGGCGGTTGCCGCGGATGTTCATGGATGGGCTGCAATTACCGATTTGCATTGGTATCCAGAGATTTTCTTCATCTCACTCGGTGTAACGTTCTGGATTACTGCATTTGACCTCAATTATGCAAGAATGGATGTCGAAAACGACCGGGCAAATGGAATACATTCCTTCCCTGCTCGCTTTAGCGAAGAAGCAACCACTCGCACCTCAATTCAACTCACCCTCCTTTGGTTCGCCTGCTTCGCTATTGCCGACCCGATTTCTGAAGCCTGGTTCCTAATTGCTGCTGGATTGATGGCGATCGCTAATATCGCTGTCATTCTCGCTCGTGAGCGCCTCGCGGATTTCCAAACGACCTTGTTCCGCGTCTCAATGCTCACCGGATGGGTTCTCTTGCTTGCACTGATGATTTCTGAGTCGGCGAGCAATGGATTAGGAATTTGAGGTGATAAAATGTCTGAAGTCAGTATGTTCCACCTGCATTCCGAATATTCAACGGCAGGTGACCAAGAACAAGCAATTTCGAACCTAATGGAGCAGATTGAGGCCGGTCAAGAGCGCTGCATTCTGATGGGCGTGACCGGCTCGGGCAAGACTTTCGCGATGGCTAATGTCATCGAGCGATTGGGCTTGCCTACACTGATTCTCTCACACAATAAAACCCTAGCACGGCAATTGTGGCAGGAGATGAGTGAGCTTTTTCCAAAGAATGCGGTGGAGTATTTTGTCAGTTATTACGACTATTACCAACCCGAGGCTTACCTTCCCGGACGCGACCTCTATATCGACAAGGAATTGCAGATGAACGAGCGCATCGAACAGGAGAGATTCTCGACGGTCGCAAGTTTAGTTTCGCGACCAGATGTAATCGCAGTCGGCACAGTTTCAGTAATTTACGGACTAAACCCTCCCGAGGTGTTTCAACAAAACCACATACGCCTAGAAGTCGGACAAACGGCAGATCCTCAGCAGGTAGTTCGCGATCTTGTCGGACTGCAATATCGTCGAACAACTAGTGACATTACTCGAGGAGATGTTCGACTTCGCGGCGAAGTGTTAGACATTTGGATGCCGAGCCGTGATGACCCGATTAGGGTGCGATTTGGATGGGATGGAATCGAGAGAATCCAAGTTTGTGAGGCGGTATCTTGGGAGCCCTTAGATGAAATCGAAGAGGCTTGGATTCATCCTCGACAATTCTACATGACGAGTGAGGACAAATTCGGAAAAGCGGTTGAGGATATCGAATTTGAATTAGACCAGAGATTGGATTATTACCACTCAAAAGGTATGGAATTGGAAGCTCATCGACTTGAACAGCGAACAAAGTTCGATTTGGAAATGCTCAACGAAGTCGGCTCTTGCAAAGGCGTTGAAAATTACTCACGTCATTTCGATGGACGAAAAAAGGACGAGCGAGCCTATTGTCTGCTAGATTTCTTTTCTATGTGTGGTGAGCAATTCCATGGTGGTGCTGAAAAATACCTCGTCATCATGGACGAAAGCCATGTGACATTACCGCAAGTTGGCGGAATGTACGGCGGCGATTACTCACGAAAATTGAATTTGATTGATCATGGTTTCCGACTGCCTTCGGCATTCGATAATAGGCCACTGCGAATCGATGAATTTCAAGACTTGATTCCTCAGATGTTGTATGTAAGTGCAACCCCGGGCGAGCGCGAGTTGCGTCACTTAGCAGAATTAACAGGACAAGAAATTCCCGAAAATTTGCTTCATGTCAAGAGTGGGGGTGGGGCTGGCACGGCTGAATATGACAAGCGTAAAGGCCGTGCGATGCTTGGTGAGACTTTGGAAAATATCGAAGGAGTTGTACGGATGGAAATCAGACCAACCGGACTATTAGATCCACAAATTCAGGTTCGACCGACAAGTGGTCAAATCCAAGATTTGGAAGATGAAATTCGGGCGCGAGTTGCAGTGAATGAGAGGGTATTAGTGACGGTAATGACCATAAAATTCGCTGAAGAAGTCGCCGAATATTTGAATCGAAATGGATTCAAGGCGCATCATCTACACTCCGAGATTGACACGATTGAGAGAACTGAGATAATCAAGGCACTGCGCCTTGGCCACATCGATATTATCGTCGGGATTAACCTGCTGAGAGAAGGCTTGGATATACCCGAGGTATCACTTGTTGCAATCTTCGATGCGGACAAGGAAGGCTTCCTGAGAAATGAGCGCTCATTGTTACAGACGATTGGGAGAGCAAGCCGAAATGAACATGGACACGTTCTGCTTTATGCTGACAAAATTTCTGTGGCGATGGAAGCTGCAATCGGCCAAACAATCGAGCGCCGCAGCCGGCAAGATGAGTACAATATTGAGCATGATATTACCCCAAAAACAATTCAGAAAGCCATGCCTGTAATGGGTTCAGATTTCGATGATTTGATGGCGGGCGTTGCCGGAAAAGGCAAGGGTGGCGGACGGCGACTCGTCGCGAAGAAACCCGGCTCAAAAGGCGTCGAAGGATTTGCCAAAAAATACGGTCTCGGTGCTGGTTCGTGGAACTCGACCGATTCTGTTTTGGATAATATCAGTCAACCTGAATGGGTTATTGCCGCTACTGATGTCATAACTGGAGTTGACGAGCCGACTGAAACTATAGATGACCGATTCAAGTTAATTTCTCGGCTCGAAAAAGAGATGAAAAACGCAGCTGCAAGGCTTGATTTCGAACGTGCAGCTCAACTGCGTGACCGGATTTTCCAACTTGAAAATCCGCAATAATTCATTTTCAAATTTAGCAATATAACTCCCCTCTCCCTTCGGCGGATTAAATACGAAAAAGCCAGCCGACCGGTTTGTGCCGACATATTCGCGCGACGACTTTACCACACCGGTCGAAGATTACGACTTCTCTGCCCTCAGCGACGTTTCTTCACTAATCGACCAAATGTCTCAGGCAGGTGGATTCACTGCAACAAAGCTCGCTCGTGCGCGCGATATCTTGCGTGAAAGTGTGGCGAAGTCCAGCGAAGAGGGAGTTTTGAATTGGCTATCATTTCCGGCATGTTTGTGTGCGACAGGAACTCGTGGATTCTTTTTGGAAGCGGTAAAACGCAAAGCATTCAACGTCATTATTACTACCTGTGGAACCCTCGATCACGACATAGCTCGTACTTACCAAGACTACTTTCACGGTGATTTTAATCTCGACGATATCGCTCTGGGCGAGGAAGGCCTGAACCGACTTGGAAATGTGATAGTACCGAACGAATGTTATGGAGATGTTCTCGAAAATGTGGTCATGCCTTGGTTGGCCGAAATTGAGGAAGAAAGAACTGTAAATCAACCCGAAAATCCGTGGTTAGGCTTTGGCTCAGTTGAGCTTTGCTGGGCGATGGGAGACCGAATCGAGGACGAATCTTCCCTACTTTACTGGGTTGCAAAGCACCGAATCCCAATGGTGATTCCTGGACTTTCCGATGGCTCTATCGGTGCACAATTATTCATGCATCGGCAAAAAAATCCTAATTTCATGGTTGATTTCCTTGCCGACGAACAAATTCTTTCTGATTTGACTTGGACTGCCGACGAATCTCATGCACTGATGGTCGGCGGTGGAATTTCGAAGCATCACGTGATTTGGTGGAACCAATACCGTGATGGTCTAGACTCCGCAGTTGGAATTACAACTGCACCCGAGCACGATGGCTCACTTTCTGGTGCTCGACTGAAAGAAGCTATATCTTGGGGAAAAATTCGACCAGAGGCGCCGCAAGTTGTGGTTGAAGGAGATGCCTCGGTTCTATTACCGATATTAGGCGCAGATCTATTCGGCAATTGAATCAATAAAATGCAGTTATCTCGCTGAAAAGCAAGATAATTGCCAAATAATTCATTGAATTTTTCAATGTTCCACTAATCGCAAAGGGTGCAAAAACCGATTTTCACCAAATTTGCAAAAAATGGCTAAAAACGCTGTTTTTTGACAAATTTGCAGCAATATTGACATTTTTCTGTGAATGGCCGCAGGCACAATGGCTAAGAACGGTATTGAGCGGAAGGGGTCTTATGTCCGTTGAATCGATGGTACAGGGAATGATAGATGCACTAACAGACGCTCTTGGAGATGCTGCAAAGCACGACAAGGGAAACTCCGCAGCAGGAACACGCGTGCGCAAGGCTATGCAAGGAGCTAAGGCTACTGCACAAGATGTCCGCACAAAAGTCCAAGGCGACAAAAACTCCCGTTAAGAGTTAGAACTGCAATAATTCGCGGCTAGCCCGTGATCGCGCAACACTTCCAGTGAAACTACGTCCTAATTCGCCTATGCTTGCATAGATGAAATAAAAATAATCGATTGATTTCAAAATTCATTCGGTTTGTTCAGATTTTAATTGCGAATGAGCAATTAATTCCATGAGTGAAACTCTCATCGGCGTAATCGGCCTCCAGCCCTCTTCTCTCCCTGCTAATTTCATCGCTTCATGCAATGGAGAGAGATTTGGTCGGCGGCGTTCTCCAGAAAATTGAATCGCCGCCGGACTAGGAATTTGTGAAAGTGATTGCACTGTATGAGATTGTTCGATTGCATTGGTAAATCTCTGCCATAGCAATCGCATTTCGCCGAGCACAGCTTCAGGACTCCAGGCTCGGCGACCACATAGATCGACCACACCTTGTGCAAGTGCGTCTGAGTCTGCTAGAACCAGCAATGAAATCGCATCGGTGGCATCTCGTAAATTCACCCAATACCTAGCTTCAATATCTGGATTAAGTGCATCGACTGTCCCACTGCGAACCGATTCGATCCAATCCTCAATAGAATCTGGTCCCCAATGTTCACTTCCTTCTGGTATCATTAAATCGTGAATACGGATAAGTAATCCTGCCTTTGGAACATAATCAGAATTACCACTTTTCGATTGTTCATTATTCGCGATTATCATAATATCTGCAGTTACTTTTTCTGCTTCATTACCGAGAGCGACCGTGATGTCAGATTTTTTTGGATCATCGACGATTACAGCATCAGCGTTCTCGAGTTTATCGACAAGCGCTGCTCGAAAATTATCTTCTCCACCGATAAGATGTACGCGCTTGCTCATCGAATCACCGATTCGGTCTACTCACTCGTCGAGTTTCAGGCTGTCGCAACAACTTCGGCTTGAGCAAAAGCAATCAAACAATCTCGAACAATACTGATTATAAGGTCGATTTCGGCCGAAGTGATGCCGAAGTGAGGTGTGAAACGTAGTGCGTTCTTTCCACCGTGAATGACCCCTAGTCCATGGAATCTGCACCATTCTTCAACTGCGCCAAATCCGATAACAGGGAGCCTGTCTGGCTCTAATTCAGCACAGAGTAACAAACCTGTTCCTTGCACCAAAGTGATGTCGTTCGGGAATTCCGATTGCAATTCTTTCAATTTTGCTACGAACTCATAACCTCGCTCGACAATATTTGCACGAAGCTCAGGAGTAACACGCTCAAGGACAGTAACAGCAACTTCGAGCGCCCGTGGATTCGTTGTCATGGTATTTCCATAAACACCGACGACGTAAATATCAGCGGCGCGCTGGGAAAGTCCAATTACAGAAAGTGGAAATTGCCCAGCATTCATCGCCTTCGACCAAGTTTCGATATCTGGTGCTTCACAATCTTGGAATCCACGATAATCAATGATCGACAAGCAGCCTTGCCCGCGCAAGCCTGCTTGAATTGAATCAACCAATAACAAACTGCCATGGGATTTTGTCAGGCGTCGTGCCTCATCGTAAAACTCACGAGAAATGCACGCACCTGGACTTCCTTCACCCTGAACTGGCTCCATCGCCATTAATTCTATGAAAAATCCATCTTCATTCGCCGAAGCAAAAATAGCACGCAGGCCTTCGATATCATTGTGTTCAACAGTGAGAATATGGTCTCTATTTTGGAAGGAAGCCATGTTAGCGTTATAACTATCTTTACAAGAATCAGAAATCGAAGCCGGCCTCTGAGTTCGACCATGAAAAGCCTGTTTCAAGGATAACAATTTGATCGGTTTACCCTCGTGGCGCCCACCCGGTCCAGTCATCTGGTGTGCATTGACATCAGCGATTCGCATGCCGATAGTGACCGATTCAGAACCGCTATTTAGACAGACGAAACGAGAAAATGGACATTCGCCGCGTGTATGACCGACTTCATTTCGAAGTGCAGCAGCAAGACGCTTCTGAGAAAATGAAGGAGTCATGACATTTGCCATTACCCAATTTTTACTCATGGTCTCAATCACTTCGCTAGGTCCATGACCACCTCCAAGCATACCATAACTGCCATTATCGTGAAGAACAGCTCCATGAGAAGTGACCACCCATGGGCCACGCGCAGCAATTGCAACGAAGGGATTGATTGTAGCAGGTGCGTAAAAATTGACATAATCAGATTGTAATTCAGTGACCAGAGTCTCTTCATCACCCATCAAATATTCATCGCCGAATTCTTCTCGATATCGGCGATGAGTGATTACAGCTTCTTCTATCGCACGAAAAAGTGTTTCATCAGTTTTAAGAAATTTTTCAATTACTTCATCTGAAAGACCAATTGTTCGTTTAGAACCAGAATTCAAACGGATTTCCGCCAAGTCTGCAAGCGCCTCGGACATGCCACATCCTAAGCAGGTCTGCTCATCAACATTCGCCGGAAATGAATAGGCAGAATCCGGCATAATTCTTGATTCTGCAACTTAGTAGATCCTAGGTTAGGGCTCATTATTCAAGGTGAAATTGTGGAAATTTCCAATTTCCGATAATCATACAAAAAATCAAACTAACTTTAATTTTCTAATTGAAAACTTAGTATTTAATGAAAA
>JABIKU010000031.1 GCA_018654845.1 Methanobacteriota archaeon
CGAACCATTGATGAGGCGTTTACCCTCGCGAAAGCATGGTCGACGTCAACACAGCGCTGCAAGCTAGTGCTTACAACGACCGAAAACGCAAGTCTGGCGGTTCTGCTAAAGACGATGATTCAAAATCACGAAGAATTGAGCCGTTCGATCCGGTTGCCTATGCAAAAAAGGAAACTGCGGACATGTTTTCGATGTGGCTCGTTATCATTTACGGTTTAGGTATCGCTGCACTTCTGCGTTATGTCATGATGCCTACGATGACTGGACCAGACGCAATTCTATACCTAATTCCCCTACTTCTTTGTGCTACGGTTCCTTCGCTTCACAAATTACTCATACCAAATAAGTATTACGAACAGTACACGAAAGGAAATTGGTTTCGAGCCTGTATGTTGTTCATATTTTCATGGCTCGCCCTCTCGTTTGCATTGGTTAATCCACCACTAGCTGATATCGCTCCGCCAACAACTGCTGGTGGATTAGACATCGAGTTAACAGATGGTGTCGTCGATGCAACTTGGAAAGGCAGTGAATACACTATCGGATTGGATCAAGGGAGTGTCGATGTAGTGTTGGGATTCGCCGTTCGAGACAATGTCGATGCTGAAACCGCGATGCTTTCTGGTGAGATTTCATATCGCGGTGAAATTATTCAAACGATTTCATCCGGAACTGTAATTTCTCATACGGATGAAATGGCTACTTTTGATACGGTTGGAAATTGGACAAGAGGGGTAAAAGTTGCTCCGCATGAAATGGATATCGGCCTAGCTTGGAATTTGGGGACTCTAAGCCCAGGCGAATATACTGTCCACATCGTTTTGAGTGAACAAGGTGAGCCTTGGGAAAATGTCTGGGATAAGACTTACACGATTATCATCGCTCAAACTTCAACCGCTTGAGTTTGCGAATATTAGTTGATTCAAAATTTGCTTTTCAATTCAGATTAGTGAACAAATCTTTGCAGTCATCGCATCGAGTTGAAGGGATTCTCCGCCGCCTTCGACCATTCGATAATCGGCTTCTGCCATCGCTTCTGTGACTTTCAATTTCTGTAATTCATCGAGGAATGAAACATTGCCGAGTTCTCGATGTAATTGATTGACAAGATCTGTGCCTGCAAGTCCGAAGCGGTCGAGTAAGCCCCGCAGGCGGCGGCGAGCGGGTTGGAAGCCATCTTGTTGGCAAGCGAGAAAGAATCCATGCAATTCCTCTGGCGGAGCGGTTGCAGTCGTCTCGTAAACTAATTCTCTGGTGACATCTGTGTCGAGTGAAGATGCAACCTGAAGAGATGTGATGGCTTTTCTGAGATCACCGAGGCTGACGTGAACTATTGCATCAGCAGCCTCGGGGTGAAGATTGATTCCTTCTCTTTCAGCGACTGAGACAATCATGTCCTTGACTTGATCGTCCGCGATTGGACGGAATCTGAAAACCGCACACCGCGACTGGATTGGTTCGATAATTTTTGATGAATAATTGCAGGATAAAATAAATCTGCACGTCGCTGCATTTTGTTCCATTATTCGACGAAGCGCACCTTGAGCATCGGGGGTTAGTGCGTCGGCTTCATCGAGGAAGATGACTTTGAATGAAGTTCCAGGAATTGGAGCAGTTCTTGCGAAAGATTTGACTTTGGTTCGAATCGATTCGAGCTTTCGCTCATCGCTGGCATTCATTTCTAACATATTTCGCCGAAAATCATCGCCAAAAACATCCTTGGCCAGCGCCAATGCAGCCGTAGTCTTGCCAGTTCCTGGCGGACCGGCAAGCAATAGATGAGGGAAGGAACGATTGTTTGCATATGCCTTGAGCCGGTCAACGACTGCGCGCTGACCTTTGATATCGCCAACCGTAGCCGGTCGATGGCGTTCAACCCAAAGTTCGCTCATGACATTTAACCTCTCAACATCGAGCGTCCTTGAAGGTTATGTTCGGCCTTCGGAGTTCCTCAATACGATTCATCATCGGACGGGAAAGTCTTGTCTCGGACATCGCTAATGTAAGCCTTGACTGCACCATCAATCGAATCCCCCAAATCTGCGTATCGACGCAAAAAGCGCGGAGAAAAGTCCTTGGTGATTCCCAACATATCGTGCAAAACCAGAACTTGCCCATCGCAATCTATGCCGGCTCCAATTCCGATGGTTGGAATCGTTAATTCTTCGCTGACTCGCTTTGCGAGCTCAGCAGGAATTTTTTCGAAGACGATAGCGAAGCAACCCGCTGCTTCGAGCGCTTTCGCATCCTCGATTAATTTCTCGGCTTCAGTATTTCCTTTAGCACGGACAGTATATGTGCCGAACTTGTAAATCGATTGTGGAGTGAGTCCTAGATGTCCCATTACAGGGATTCCAGCAGTGAGAATTCTCTCAATTGATTCAACGACTTCTACCCCTCCTTCGAGTTTAACCGAATGCCCTCCAGATTCTTTCATGATGCGGATGGCTGAGTCGAGGGCTGTCTTTGAATCGCCTTGATAACTGCCAAATGGCATATCGACTACAACCAATGCACGCTCTACTCCATTGACTACGCATTGAGCGTGGTAAATCATATGCTCCAAAGTGATTGGAACTGTCGATTCATTGCCTGCCATGACGTTTGAAGCAGAATCACCAACGAGGATGACATCGATTCCAGCAGCGTCGACAAGGCGGGCTAATGAGTAATCATAAGAGGTTAACATGGTGATTTTTTCACCATTGCGTTTCATCTCTTGAAGAGTATGAGTTGTGACCTTTTTTGCGCCAGATGCAATTGCCATAGACTCGCCTCGCAAGTCTTGCGAGCGCGATACCTACCTTCAATTAAACGATTGAGATATTAATCGAAGATTAGGGTTAATCGACAGTATAGACTCAGAGAATGTCATCTTCGCCGACGTGCAAATCGCCTTCAAAAATCGCAACTAATTCATGAATGTCAATTTGGCCATCATGATTTACATCGATGTTCTCGAACATCGCAGTCAAATCGTCTTCGTGAATTTCTTCTCCCATATCGTCGATTATCGTCAATAATCGTTTCAGTGCATTTTCTCCTTTTTCTCGGCGGCTTTGTTGCGAGATAGGTATTGGGATGAGTGAAGAGAATAACATTGGAGCAAATACCACAGTGATAATTGCGACGAGAATAATTGCTGAATTCATTGCTTCATTGATGATTCCAAGATCTAATGCTATCATTGAGGCGGCGATGATTAGTGAGAGACGCGCAGAGAGAAGTGAACCGGCGGCAATAGATTCCTTCCAACTGAAAGCAAATCGAAATAGCAGTGATGGAATGAATTTGACTGCGATTGCCGCGCCCAGAATCACTGGAACTATCAACATCGCTTCTCGTGAGTTGATCAATTCTGGAAGATTAAATCCGACTCCAACGAGGACAAAGAAGATTGGGATAAAGAAAGAAAATCCAAAGGCCTCTAATTCTCGCTCGACACGCCTATCTTTGGAAGTGGTCAGTAAAGAAATAATCACACCTGCGATGAAAGCACCGAGGATCATTTCTGTGTTCAACACCTCGGCGAGAACGATGAAAGCAACCATCAATGCAAGGCTCGCACGCAATTTGATTTGTGCGGTAGCGTGCGAAAGATCTTCGAGCAAATTAGAAATCCAAGGAATACTTTGGAGTACCTTTCCTGTGCGATAAAGTGCTGCAAAGGCAACGAATAGCAGGAATACGAGCAACATCTTCGGACTAATCGAGCCTTCTACAAGATAGGTAGCATAAAGTGAAATCAATAACATTGTCACAAAATCAGCAAGTAAAGCAGTCAACAAAATAGTTTGACCAAATGTAGTTTCGTTCAAATGACGTTCTTTCAAAACCGGTAAAACCACACCGAGTGAGGTAGTTGATAGAATTAATGCAAGCATCCATGGGTCGTCGATGAATCCTTGTCGAACGATAAGAACTGAGAGAACTGCAGAAATCGCAAGAGTCATCGAAAAGGAAGCCGGACCGAGAACTATCGGGTTTTGATAAAAAGCCAAATCATGACGCTCACGAGATTTTTTCGCGATTTCTCCGAGCAAATTGAAATCAATTTCCATTCCTGCAATAAACATCAGATAAGCGAGACCAAAATCGCGAATGAATAGAATTACTTCTGAATCTAAACTGACTAAATCTAAAAAGCTGGGGCCTAATATAATTCCAGCAATAATTTCACCGACAACTATCGGCACTTGTAAGCTGCTTTTTCTTGAAAGCAAAATTGGGACAAGAAATGCCGCCAATAATACGAACATCAAAGAAATGAAATTGGTGTCATAAATTGCTTCTGCAGTCACCCAAATTTACCCCCAATTATAGACGGTCGGCATTCGCTCTGCGTGTTAATGTTGTGAAGTCGAATGGTAGCAAAACCTGCAATCGAATGCTTATTCGCCAACGGCGTGGCTGACTGAACGAAAATGTACCGCCGCGCATCGATTCTGGCTTTGCTGATGATTACAGCCACCTTCAGCGGATGTCTCGGATTTGGAGACGGAAAATCATCAATTTTTGATGATGAACCGACACCGTTGAAAATCAATCATATTCAGGTAAAAGGTACACATAATTCGTACCATATCAAGCCATTTGGACCGACGGCGAGGGCATATGAATACACGCATGAACCATTGGATGTTCAAGCAGGTGAGTTTGACGTCCGGCAGTTTGAACTCGATGTTTGGTGGGATCCACGAGGGGATTTACGAGTTTATCACAATCAATACGACTTCGGAAGCACCTGCAATATTTTCGCTGATTGCTTGGGTGTGTTGAATACTTGGTCAGATGCTAATCCGACCCATGTTCCATTGATGATTTGGGTCGAGCCGAAAGAGTGGGTGGAGCAAGCTTCTGATATTACGACCATCGCCGAGTTGCAAGGCATGCTCGAACAAATTGAAGAGGAAATAAAGCAAAATTGGCCGGAAGAGAAATTGATTACTCCCGACGATGTACGTGGAGATGCAGCGAGTTTGTCCGAGGCTGTAACAACAAATGGCTGGCCATTATTGGAAGAGTCTCGTGGCAAGACGATTTTTATTCTGTTAGCGGGTGGAGGAATTAGGGAAGAATACCACCAAAATTTCCCCGGTTTAGTCGGCTCAACAATGTTCACAATGTCTGTTGAAGGTACACCTGAAGCAGCAATTTTTTCCAATACCGACCCGATTGGTAATGGGGATCAAATTCGCAATCTTGTCGAAGAGGGATACATCGTTCGCAGCCGAGCAGACGATGCCGAGGATGGCGAGGCTGATAGCAATAACACAGCGAGATTGGAGGCTGCAATTGCTAGCGGTGCTCATTCGATTTCAACCGATTATCCCGCTAAGGTAGAAGATATTGACTACTGGGTTGAATTTCCTGCCACTTGCAATCCGGTTACTGCGCCACCGGACTGTACTGCCGAACGCATAGAATCGTCATCAATACCTCAAACCTGAATAATTCAAGTTCAGACTTTAGCGATGACCTTCAACTCGACCGCAATAGAGGTTGGAAGGGCGCGGACAGCACAGGTCGTGCGAGCGCATTGAATCTCAGAGAAATACTCAGCATAGACCTCATTATATCCTGCAAAATCTCGGTCCATATCGACAAGGAAAGAGAGGCAATCGACCACCTTGTCTAAGGATGAGCCAGCATCCTCAAGAATTATCTTGATATTCTCGATTACCGCTCTAGTTTGAGCTCTAATATCATAATCAAGAGGATTACCGTTCGCATCTATAATCGGACCGCCCGGAATTTCATTGGTAACAGGTTGGCGTGGGCCAATACCAGAAACGAAAAGAAAATTTCCGGCACGGAATGCATGAGGATAAGCACCAACTGCTGACGGTGCATTCTCTGAAAATATTGGGCCTTCTTCGTTAATCATTTTGCTCGCTGTTTTCCTTCCAACAACTCCACCGACAATTGCTCCAACCGGACCACCAACTGCAATACCTGCTGCTGCGCCGATAGCCCCACCAGCCGAGGAGGCCATCGATTTACCGTAATCTTCATACAATTTTTCAATATATTCATCAGGAGCATTGATAATTCCTGCGATTAAGGATCGACGATACTCAAAACTAGTCCGTTCATCGATATCCTCTGTCATCACAGCATCCCCTTATCGAGCACATTACGATCCCCATGGTAGAATTCAACATCATCTTCATCGAATTCTTTGTCACCAAAAGATCCATCGGTTGGAGTCAGAGTAATTACCGCCCCACCAGAGCCGTGTAGGGCTTCGTAAGCCAGCACTTCGCCAGTGTAATTATTGTGCTGACCCATAGTAGCAGCCATCCACCAGGCTGGCTTGTACGCCACCACTTTGTTGACTCTAATTTGACCGTGAATGTCTCGACTTAATTGACTCAAATCCTCCAATCTTCCGGCTCCGAAGAATTCCAATATTTTTTGATTCCAATCATCATCTTTCTGGGAATGAATACGGTCATCTACTTCATCGATGTGTTCAGTAAACATGCGATTCGACAAACTTGCTACAACCACAACAATCGCCTTCTTGCCTTGCTCAGCCAGAGCGTCACGAGCAGCCTTGCCGAGAACGATCGTTTCGGCACGATTAGCATACATATTGCTCGAAACAATACAAGCTGGAATTCGGTTGTCTGGATTCAATAGTTGCAATGCAACTACCGAGCCGGTATCGATTGGGAATCCCTCATATGCAACTGTGCGCGAATGTAATCCACGTTTTTCAGCGGCTTGAGCATAACCATTTGCAAAATCAACATCTATTTTGAAATCATACGGCATACTACCTAGATAGTGGAAATCATCGTCAACATGCGTCCAAACTGGATTTTCAAGCGCTTGAATTTGATGTCCAACAATGCTCGGCCATGTCGTTGAGTAAATCAAAATCAAATCGGCTTCACTCTCTTCTATGCGCTTGCGACATTCCTCATATGCAGAACGCAGTTTTCCATAACCCTCGTTTGCCTCAGGGCATAGCAGAGGATGAGGATGAGGTGGACAGTAGATACCGAATAAAATCTCAGGTTCATTATTTTCTTCAGTCATAATATCACCTCAAAGAACATACTCCCGCGTCTCGTCATTTGGATCCCAAGAAGCAACTAAGTTTCCAGTACCTATAACTGATTGATAACCATAGATTTCAGCAGGATAATCAGGATACCCCAAAGCGGACATCATCCAAGTGAAAGCACCTGCATCGGTTTCTGCTATCGTCTGCTCAGTAAACTCAGGCATGATATCAATGACTTCTTTCATCTTACCATCTCGCATCATCTGGACGAGTTTTAAGTCCCAAACATAGTTGCTATGATTGTAGATATGCTCACGGCTCATATCCTCTGGCAAGGGCGCCTCTGTGGTGAAATGTCGGTGCGAGAGACTGTGGCTACTGACTAGAACGACTCTCTTCCCACTCTTTTCGATTGCTTTTTGACAAGCACGACCTAAGGCTGCTGCTTGTTCATTCATTACCTCAGCGGAATAATAGTGAGTATTCCTATTGCTAGAAATTGTTACTATCGGCTTATCCCAATCAGGATTTAGCAGGTGACAACTGACTATTGTCCCATAGTCTACTCTGAAATCTGGATTAGTCATCATCTTGGTAATTATTCCAGCCTCATCTGCTGCCTCGCGCATTTTTTCTGCAAGTTCGACATCGACATTGAGGTCGTAATTGAATCGGAATAGATTAGGGAAAATTGGATCTACGGATTTTGACTTGAAATTTGGCAGACCGAGGAAATGAGTTCCTATGTAGGTCTGCCAATGTGGTGTGAAGACAACTAATACATCATAATCTATTGTTTTCAATTTTCGAGCGAGGCGAGCGTAACCCCAACGGAGAGTTTCCCACCCTCCTTCAGAATAAGCCTCGTTTTGAGGAGGATTATCAGCATAAACAAGGTGAGGAGGGTGTGGTGCGAGGCATCCAAGAACGATTTCACCTTTTGTCATCATTTGCCGGAGCGTAGTTTTAGTTATGATACAGTCGCTCTTGGCAATTCACAGTATTCTTCAGCAATGTGCGTCCGCAGTCCATTCATGAAATGGGAAGAACCCCCACTTTGGCCAGTTGCGATTCCATCAGGGTTTGGTTTTCTTATCGGAGTAATACCATATTTGACCGAAGTACCATACCTGTCCAAAGAATCGATTGATTTCTCGGTTCTAGTATTATTAATCGCTGCATTGAGTTTGTTCCTTTTGAATGAGAGATACGGAAATAAATTCGAGCTTTACGCAGGTTATTTGGCCGGAATTTGTATTGGATTTTTACCCATTAAGGCCTTCTCAGTTTGGTTTATCATCGTCGGATTAACATGGGTATTCCAATCCACCTATATGTGGAAATACAATTTCCCACCATTTAGGATTGGAATCTGGATTGCCCTAGGTTCGATGACTGGATTATATGTCGGCGGAATTGTCGCATACAATATTCCATGAATGATATTGCTTATTGCGTAGCACCTGCGGTGCGGTGGCGAGCAATCCCTTCGATGACTATTCCCGTAATGAAAAATGCCGGCAAACTCGCCAGAAGGGCTGAGTAAATCAGTACGTCATCGACATAATGCGGAGTTATTCTCAATTCACCTAGAACTTCTTCGCTCACCGATTCATCAGATAGACGAGCCATGATTAGGTGAGTATCTAAAAAGTTGTTGGGAATAACGGAAAAATCGATTGACTCGCCTATTGGAATTTGCGTTTTTTGATCAAAATTTGAAATTGAATTCCAATCGATTTTTCCTCGAGCCATATGCTCCTCGGCCGATTTCAAATCCACCAGCATAACTTCAATGGGGTGTTCTCCGACATTTTTGACTGTCATCGTAACAGGGGAATTCAATGAATGAACCTCGATGACGTCAATGATTACATCTCCTTCACCTAAGCGGAAATTGGCCTGATCCTCATCGACACCAGCCCCATCAACAACCCCGAGCATCAACCAAGATGAGCAGACTAACATGACTCCAATAGCAGCAATAGTTTGCCGGCGATCCGGCAATAATGAAGCCCAACCGTTCTCTCGATGTGCACGAACAATCGGCTGTACAGCATGGACAAATCCGGCGGTAATGACTGCCATCATAAACCCTGGAATCGCATCGAAAACCCAGTGAATTCCGAGGTATTGAATCGAAAATAAATATATCAATAAATTCGCCATAATAAATAAGTCAAATTCTCGATGGCGCCAATCAGAAATCGAAATTCCTAATTCGCGAACGTGTAATCTATTAATCATCAAAAGTGAGGCCGACAATCCAATGTGTAAACTCGGAATTGAATTATCCATTGGATCATTTTCGACAAAGAATTGCAAAGTAAAGTCATCATGATACAACAATGCGTCCATCCCAGGAATGTAGGAAGAGGTTACTTCAACATTGAAGAAAAGATATAGTGGTACGCTGAGAATGTAGATTAGGAAGTAATTCAGAGCCGCTTTGTCGGCCATTCTCTCGTCACGACTGAGCATGTAATACATCGGGCCGAACCAGATAATGAAAAGGTACATGAAGAGGTAATGGGCAGACAATATATCCGTCAAAAGGTCATTTTCAAAAGCCTCTTGTATGCGTAAAGTCCAATCACCCTCAATAGACCAAAACCAATGTGTAAATCCCCCTACACGTGCCTTCACAGGCTCGTTATGATGGTCTATCAACGCCTTGTAAATGAACATCAAAGCGTAGAGAGCGATGTGCCAACCGTAGCCCTTGTCCCGGATTTCATCGGGTAACTCACGAAGTTTGACGCGCTTTTCCGGCTCGTCTCGCGTGAGGAACCAATGGACGGGTAACGTCAGCAGCAAGAGTGCACCCATCGAAGTTCCGTAGGGTCCGATGGGCCAAACCATATCTTGAATCGAGTGGCTTCGCTTTGAAAGAAGTTTAGATTTAATTTTCTAGTGAAATTAGCAAGAATCAAAAAGGAAATTTCAACATTTTTCGGACATCGTTAAGGTTATCATTATAATAAATTTTGATTAAGATGTGTATAATGTCTCATGAAGGATGGGTAATTCTGCCATCAAAAAAATTGGATGAGGACATCGAATTTTTCACAAATACATTAGGTATGAAAATGGACACAATCTATCCAGCTGATAATCCTAGAGTCGCAGAAATTTCAGGGATGGGGTTGCGACTCAGAATCGATATGGACGAAGATGTTTCACCGGGGCTTTTACGAATTTGCACCGATGAATCAGATGAAAAATTTGCAGGCCGAACTCGATTGGTAGCGCCGAATGGAACGGTCATCGAAATCGCTCCACTCAACCAGCCGATGGTGATTCCGAAGACCGAACACAGTTTCCAAACTCGTCGGCTCGCCGATAATGATTCATGGGTAATCGGTCGAGCCGGAATGTATTATCGAGACCTGATAAAAGGTAGACTTGGAGGTTCGATAATCGCGAGTCATATCAGAATAGCCGAAGGGGGGCCAGTTCCTGATATGGTGCATTTTCACAAGGTCGGATTTCAGCTTATTTTCTGCATAAATGGCTGGGTTGATGTCGTCTATGAAGATCAGGGTGAACCAATTCGATTGACCGCTGGTGATTGTTTTATTCAGCCTCCAGAAATCCGCCATCGTGTGTTGTTTTCAGGCGATAATTTAGAGGTTGTTGAGATTGGTGTACCGGCAGATCATGTCACAGTCATCGACCATGAAATGAAATTACCGTCCGAACATTTGCGACCCGATAGGGAATGGCAAGGTCAGAAGTTTGTTCACAATCAAGCCTCTGAAGCAACTTGGCAAGAATTCAGATTACCGGGATTTGTTTGCCGCGACACAACCATTTGTGAGAATACCAAAGGTGTCGCGAGTGTTCAGGTAGTCGTACCAAATGAAGGCGAGACAATTTGGTCGAGTCATGAAGGAGATATTTTGTTCAATTATATCATGAGTGGCGGTTTAACACTCGAAGGAGAAAGTGTAGATTCACAGATTCTTGGAAAAGGTGATGCTTTCGTTATCCCACCGGGGATGAGAGTGAAATATTCTGATGCGACGAAAGATTTGGAATTAATTGAGGTCTCCGTTCCAGGTGAATTCAAAACTCAATTTGGTTGATTCTCGTCGACTAGTAAATCGATTTCAGGGATGAAAGATGCGAGCACAGCACCGAGGCCGAAAACCATTAGCCACTCGAAGAAAGCCGCTCGAGCAAGTATAGGCGATACTAATTCGGTGCAGAGAACAACGCTATCGAGATAAGATTCTACACCCGATAAATTACCATCTCCACCAACGACCAACCCGAAGTGAATAACCATTAGAAAAAAACTCGAAACTGAAATTATCGCAACGATAATTCTGTTTTTCAAAATTGCTGAAAAACTTTCATCAATTTCTGACATTTTGATACTTACAAAACTTGCAATCACAACCCAAATTGCCGCACCAGTGAATATTGTACTCGCCTGAAAAATATGTAAAATCGTCTGTTCATGCCATGGTGTAAATGCTATCCAAGAAGTTGCCAATCCTGATGAAACTCCTGCTATAATCGAGATTTTATTCCAAAATATCAAACGGCTTTCAGTATCATATTTTAGTAACCAATTTTGGCGTAACCAGCCGATTTGAAGAAAAGCGAGTGTGAGCATTATTCCTGTTATCGAGAGACCAATTGTGAACGGGATTCCAGATTGTGGATTGACATCGGTATCTGAAATGAAAGGCAGCCAAGGATCACATCCTTCACGAATCCAAACTAAATAACTTAACAGAATTGTAGATAAAATTCCAAAGATTGTCGCAATGAGATTGAAACGAACCCACTTCGCTTGAAGCAACCTCTGCATGAACACTGGCTAGACCATCTACCCTTCAATTCAACGCCCCAATGATGAAGGCAAGAAGCGAACATCAGAGATTATGGATGGGCACGAGGTTTGGCTTGCTGAGTGTGTAAAATTGAATTTAGAACCAAATGCAAGACGATATGCAGAAGGCACTCGGACGAGTCAAGATGCGGCCGAACAACTTGGTTGTGATGTTGCACATATTGCAAAATCCATAGTATTCAAGGGTGAAATGAGTGCAATTGTAGTCATCACCTCAGGGGCGAATAGAGTAGACCGAAAGCGCAAATTAAAGCGCATTTTGGGCTACAAACCGTCGATGACTGATGCTGATTATATCATCGAAAATACCGGATATGCCCCGGGTGGAGTACCACCCTTCGGCCACCTAAAACCATGCATCGTGCTGATGGATGAAGACCTGTTTCAATATGATATTGTTTGGGGAGCTGGAGGCTCGGCCGACAGCGTTTTTCCAATTACTCCAGATGAATTATGTGAGCGTTCTGGTGCACTCGTCGGTGATGTCAAACAATAGGTGAGAAATTGTTAGAAACACAATTGATCGATGCTGCGGCAAGATTGCGCGATGATGTTGAATTGTATGCTGATGATTTGGTTGAGCAAGGCTTGGTTGATTGCATCTACAATCCTCTTATTTATGCTTGGCAACCTCATCTCGCTTATCTAAAAAAAGCTGCGAAAGGAAAGGCAAAAACACTACTGTTGGGAATGAATCCCGGCCCGCATGGAATGGGGCAAATGGGAATTCCTTTCGCAGCAACCGGTATGGTTCGCGAAATATTAGAGATTTGCGATTTACCAGTCGAGCAGCCACGAAATTTGCATCCTAAACGGCCGGTTAGCGGGCTGGATTGGCCAAAAGAAGAAGTGTCTGGAACAAGACTCTGGGGGTTGCTTTCAGAACAATATGGTTCGGGTGAAAATATACTTTCGAAGGTCTTCCTTGTCAATCACTGTCCATTGATGCTATTCTCAGGGAATCGTGCTACAAATATCACTCCGGACAAAATTTCCGGGTCAATTATTCGATTACTACTCGAACGATGTGATGAACATCTAAGGGAAATTGTAGATATTTTGGGAATCACAACTGTCATTGGGGTTGGAAAATTCGCAGAAAAACGTGCATTGAAAGCCCTATCTGACACCGAAATAGAAATCAAAACTTGTTGGCATCCTAGTCCGGCTTCACCCCTCGCGAATAGAAATGGCGGAGCAGATTGGAGAAACAATGTTCGCTCAGTCCTTCCGTAAAAATGCAATAATTACCAGATAGTCCAGAGAAAATCCTGACTCAGCCTACGCGGAGTTGTTAAGAGAAATACATCCTTCCGATATTGATGTCGAGTATGACCACCCCCCAGTATCTGATAAGAAATGCACAAGAATATGCAAATGAGCCCGCATTTTCATTAAAAAATGCTTCAGGTGGTTGGGATACAACGACTTGGTCTGAATTTTATGAATATGTCATGGATATTTCAAAATCGTTAATAGATTTAGGATTTGAAACTGGAGATAAACTTTCGATTTACTCATATAATCGAAAAGAATGGTATGGTGCATATACTGCTTCTCAAATTCTCGGAGGAGTGGGTGTTGGTGTTTACCACACATGTTCTCCAGAAGAGGTTCAATGGGTTGTAGGAAATTCTGAATCAAAGGTTGTATTCGTCGGCAATAACCCCATGGATGGTGGTGACACATCAAAAATGCCTAGCCATCGACTCGCAGACATTTTGGATCAACTCGATGATGTGCAAAGTGTTGTGATAATGGATGGTTGCGATGTTCCAGACCACGCGAAAGTGACAACATGGTCTGAATTTTATACCCGAGGGAATGGATTGTCTGATTCGGTTGTCCTCGAGAGATCTAATGCTATTACCCCAGATGATACTTCTGCATTAATCTACACATCAGGTACCACTGGAAACCCAAAAGGTGTTGAACTGACCCATGATAATTGGATTTTCGAATTAGATATATTAGAAAAATGCTTCACGTTTGGACAGGGTGAAAGATATCTCTCTTGGCTGCCGCTCGCGCACGTTTTCGGACAAGCGCTAGACAACCATTACTGGATGCGATACGCCATGCACCTATACTCGTGTGATAACCCTCTGATGGTCGTCGATTACGCCAAAGAAGTTCAGCCACACCTCTTTATTGGAGTGCCTCGAATATACGAGAAGATTTATTCAACTCTTAGCGCTGTAATCGCAGGTAAAGCAATTCTGAAAATTGGCTTGAAAATTCCTGGTTTGAAATCGGTCTTCCAGAAGAAATTGAAAGCAGCGGTTGGGTTTTCCGATCTAAAAATTGCAATTTCAGGTGCTGCACCAATTAATCCAGACATCCTAACCCTCTTCACATCATTGACAATTCCAATTTTTGAAGGATACGGAATGACAGAAAATACAGCTGGTGCCACCATTAATTATCCTGGTAATAACAAAATTGGTTCGGTTGGTAGAGCACTTGGGGGTACAGAGATGATGATCGCTGAAGATGGAGAAATTTTGATGCGCGGTCGCCACGTCATGAAAGGCTATTACAAAAATTCAGAAGCAACGGCGGAAACAATCGATTCAGAAAATTGGCTACATACTGGTGATATCGGAAAAATCGATTCAGAAGGATATGTATTCATCACAGGTCGAATGAAGGAAATTTATGTTTCAAGTGGTGGAAAGAACATCGCACCATTGGTCATTGAAGAGACTTTCAAAGCGATTCCAATCGTTTCACAGTGTTTCCTAGTCGGCGATGGTCGAAAGTATTGCAGTGCGCTGTTTACGCTCGATATGGGTGCAATACTACGTGATAAAATCGGCATTCCAATTCCAGAAATTCCAAAGAGCCCAAACGACCAATATGCATTGATTCTAAGTTCAGGACATAGTTTGGAAGAATACACCTCTGGTGAAGAAGTCCGAGCAGAGATTCAAGCTGCTGTTGATAAATTGAATGGGAAATTTGCTAACCCTGAACAATTGAAGAAATTCGCAATTTTACCAAGAGATTTTACTGTCGATGATGGCGAATTGACTCCAACTCTGAAAATTCGTCGTATCCAAATTCGTGAGAATTGGGCAGATGTCATAGAAGCAATGTATGCAGATGCTTGAGGCGAGTGTGCAATCCCGTGAACCCCGAGGCTTGGATCGCTCTAGCTAGCGTATTCATTGTCGGTGCGATGAGCCCCGGACCGAGTCTGGCTGTCGTATTGCGGAATACTGCAGCAGGAGGTCGGGCGAGTGGGGTCGCCACAGGTATTGGCCATGGAATCGGTTTTGGAATCTATGCATTTTCTGCTGCTTTTGCAATAGCGACAATACTGGCTTTCGATGAAACGATTGCTTCAATATTGCGATATGCAGGAATTGTGCTATTGCTATATCTAGGATTTACCTTCCTCAAACATGCCATGACCCCAAATGAAGAAGATTCACAAAACGAGGGGGGGATACACTCTCTCTCGGAGCGTGCGGGTTTTGTTCAAGGATTTTTAATCGCAATACTGAATCCAAAAATCCTTGCTTGGTTCTTGGCACTGTATGCACCTTTTATTGAAGCAGGTATAAGTTTGCAAACCTTGTTGGGGATGGGGGCGATGGGAATGATGATTGACGGAACATGGTATGTTACCGTCGCCACAGTTTTGACCCGAGGAAATGGTGTAGATAGATTACGGGCAAACGCTAGAAAAATAGATGGAGTAATGGGTATATTGATGTTTATTTTCGCAGGACTACTCGTCAGTGGAGCCTTTTGAAATATAAATAATTAATATTCATTATAAAACATAATAGACAATATCATCGCTGAGAAACAAAAGGATACCCCCCCCGTTAGAATTCCTGCTAACAATCCATATCCAAGCTCTTTTTTACCTGAATTGAAGCTATAAATTAGTAATCCAATGTAAATAATTACCATCAAAATTGGTATTATTACCAATGAGATTTCGCTATCTATTTCATTCATATATTCACCATCTACTCTAGATGAAGATGGAGATTTTGTCGTGTCTACGGCGAATGTGAATGTACTTCCATCGTAGGTAACATACCCCTGAGCATTATCTAAATCATCACCATTACAATCTAGATCATACCAATAAATACCATCATCGATTGAACTTACGATATCAAAATTATATTCGCTTGCAGAACAACTATTCCAATTATTAGAATTATAGAAATCTATTTCCACATATATCCATTCACTATTAGTCGGAACTGGGTCTTTCTGAAAATCAAATACATGGTGCCAAGAATTGTAAGTGGCTCCATCGATAATGACTTCCTCTGGCCCGGAAAGTGAATTAGTCCAATCATTAAAATAGTTATTATTTCCATCATTTGATACAGCATTAAATGCTAAGATAAATCCAATAATTGGGGCGATAACCAAGAGACCTAAGAAAAATAAACTCCATTTAAATCCATCAGAACCGGGGCCATTATCACCAGATGCATAGACATTATTCTGAGAAGAAAATGATGAAACATCTCCTGAAAAGATGTTAGAACTTGGTGTAGAATTGGATAATCCTACCGATTCAGACGACGAATCGTGGCTAGGCATGTCGTAGCCGAATTCAAATTAACACAAAAGGTAGATGGAAAAGAACTTCAAGAACTATGGCTAAAGTATTTGCTTCAGCACCAGTAGTTTTTGCAGGGAATAAACTAGGCTCTGAAGGATCCAATTCGTTGGTAGGAGAAATACGTTGTAATTCGCTAGCATCCAGCCAAAATGAGGAGCACGAGGGGCAGCCATCAATCTCAATTAATTCTGTCAGGGTTCCATCGAGTTTACGAAATGCAAAATCTCGGACACGCATTCCGATTTTGCAAAAGGGGCAAGAAATTTCGACAGGGGCGCCCTGATCTGTGAATCCATCATGGAGATGTTCGAGTTTTTCGGCAGAAATTGCCGAAGCGGCTGCCTTTGCATGTAGTGCTAATCCCGCACATTCAGGACAATGAAAAATACCATGACGAGAAAATGCTGTGGTATTGGTTTCCTCAGGTGAAATTAGAGTGGTTCCATCGCGCGGACAATGCAATTTCTCACCGGACACAAATAGTTCAGGCGACTCTCCTATATTGAATGCTTACCCGGCATTGGGCAAATAATTCTCAATTACTTGGAATTCTATGGCATCCGTCGGTTTCTTGGGGACACGTAGTGTCCCGAAGTCATGGCAGGGGGAGCCGATGATGAGATGTCCAGCGAAGCAGAGGCTGGAAATCTTGGTGTAACTCGTGAAATAGAAGGAGGGACCGCACGTGCTTCAAACGGCAAAATGCCGTTGCGAGTAATTACCGCTGCAGCGATTTTTGACGGACATGATGCTGCCATAGGCATCTTTCGTCGAATCTTTCAATCGATGGGGTGCGAAGTTATTCACCTAGGTCACGATCGTGGAGCAGATGATGTTGCACGAGCAGCTATTCAGGAGGATGCTCATTGTGTTGCAATAACATCCTACCAAGGTGGAGCTGTTGAAATGTTCACTCACACCAAGCAACTGCTCGACGAAGCCGGTTACGGACATGTCCTACTTTTTGGAGGTGGGGGCGGAACAATATTACCTCATGAAATTAAACATTTACGCGATTCTGGTATCGCTCGAATCTACTCTACCGACGATGGTCGGGCTATGGGTTTGACTGGTATGGTTGCAAATGCAATTGAGGAAGCGAGTAAGATTGATTTGCTTGATTCGGATCGTTTTAATTCACTTTCAGAGCCACTTTCAGCGGAAGATCATGGTGCAATTTCGCGAATGTTGACCTTGGCAGAAAATTCTGATGAAGAAGAATTCAATTTGGTTTTGGATCGAATTCGTTCTGTCGATGCAAGCTCCGCTTGCCCCGTCATAGGCCTTACCGGAACTGGCGGTGCTGGAAAGTCCAGCCTAACCGACGAATTGATGCTGCGTATTCAGCGCGATAATCCAGGCTCTAAAATCGCGCTGTTGGCGACCGATCCAACTCGAAAAAGAACCAGTGGCGCGCTGCTCGGTGATAGGATTCGAATGAACTCGCTCTCCGATGTAAATTTGTTCATGCGCTCATTCGCAAGCCGAGATAGCGGCCGAGAAATCGCAGATTGTGTAGGTCGTGCAGTCGAGCTTTGTCAAGCGGTTGGTTTCGATTTGGTTATCGTCGAAACCAGTGGAATCGGCCAAGGTGACGATGCGATTACCGAAGTTGCAGATGTTTCACTATATGTTACAACAAGAGAATATGGCGCACCGAGTCAACTCGAGAAGCTTGAGATGTTGGATTCTGCTGACATCGTTGTGCTCAATAAATTCGATCGGCCTGGCGCTGAAGATGCTCTTGCTGAAATTCGCAAACAATTCAAGCGAAATCGAGAATTATGGGAAGCCGAAGATGGCGCCCTTCCAGTAATTCCTACTATTGCAAGTCAATTTGCCGACGCAGGTATCGACCAACTTTGGCAGCGCCTCTCCAATATCTTGAACAATAACCACAATCAATCATTTGCGGCGGCTGAGCCTCGGCTCGGCGCTGATGGATTGCCACATCGAACTGCACCTATTCCACCAGAAAGACAAGGCTATCTCGCAGAAGTAGCTGCATCGGTCAGAGATTACCATACGCGAACAGAAGATGCTGCAGCAAAGATGCGACTCGTTCAACATCTCGAAGCATCGGCTAGTCAAATGCAGCGAACAGAAAATTCTGATGCCGCTGATGAACTCATTTCAGAGGCAGACAATATCCGTTCCAGCATCCCAGCGGGAGCTTGGCGAATCCTCAAAGAATTTGAGAAAAAATCCACCGAATATCGCTCAGGGCAAGCAAGTTACACCGTCCGAGGCAAAGATATCCCAGTCAAAACCACTAGAGAAACTCTCTCTGGATTGAAATTGCCTCGAGTTGCACTACCCGACCACACTGATTGGGGAGATACTCTCGAATGGATTCGTCGAGAAAACACCCCTGGTGCTTTCCCTTACACTGGCGGAGTTTTTCCATTCAAGCGTGAAGACGAACTTCCAGTTCGAATGTTTGCTGGTGAAGGCAGTGCTGAACGCACAAACAAACGCTTCCATTTCCTCTCCGAAGGCCAGCCTTTCAATCGCATATCAACCGCCTTCGACTCCCCATCGCTCTACGGGCATGACCCAGTAGAACGCCTCGACATTTTCGGAAAAGTGTGTGAAAGTGGAGTTAGTATTAGCACAGTTGAAGAAATGGAAATTCTCTTCGAAGGCTTTGATTTATGTGCACCAAATACCAGCGTTTCGAAAACTATCAATGGCAATTACTGGTGGCACCTTGCCGCTTTCTTCACCGTAGCAATCCGCCAACAAGTTAAGAAATTCGAACAAGAAAACAAACGCTCACCCACCGATGCAGAACTCAAACAAATTCGTACTTACACCCTCAGCACCGTTAGAGGTACCGTTCAAGCCGATCAACTCAAGGAATCGATGGGGCAAAATACACTTGTTTTCAATCTCGACACCGCCCTTAGAATGATGGGGGATGTCGCCGAATTTTACGTCGAAAATAATGTCAGAAATCATTACTTTGTCAGCATCAGCGGTTACCACATCGCTGAAGCTGGAGCAAACCCAATCACACAAGCAGCATTGACGCTTTCAAATGGATTAACATATGTTGAATTATTCAAGGCTAGAGGCATTGACCCAAACAAATTTTTGCGCAATTTCAGTTGGTTTTTCTCAAACGGAATGGATCCAGAATACGCCGTGATTGGCCGAGTAGCAAGGCGAATCTGGGCGATTGCAATGCGCGATCTTTACGGCGTTGATGAGCGAAGTCAGAAATTGAAGTACCATATTCAAAGCAGTGGCAGAAGTTTGCACGCACAGGAGCATACTTGGAATGATTATCGCACGACTTTACAGGCACTTTACGCACTCTCAGATAATGCAAATTCACTTCACACAAACTCTCGCGACGAAGCGTTTGGGACACCGACTGAAGAAACAGTTAGAGATTCAATGGCGATTCAACTCATACTCTCAAAAGAATATGGATGGCTCCAAAATGAGAACCCGATTCAAGGATCTCATATCACTAGTTGGTTAACCGATACGGTCGAAGAAGAAATTTTGAAAATATTCGAAGAAATGCACCGTCGCGGTGGTGTATTGGGTGCGCTGGAAGTGAATTACCAGCGCAACCGAATTCAAGATGAATCGATGATTTACGAGCATCGAAAGCATTCTGGAGAATTACCAATAATTGGCGTGAATACTTTCGAAGAAGACCTCGATAATACAAATGAGTCTAATGATGAAGAAGATTTCGATATCGAGGTAACACGATCGAATAAAGCAGAGAGGATGATGGTTATTGAACGAAATCAGAAGTTCAAAAAAACCCATTCGAAAGAGGCTGAAGCTGGACTGGAGAAGTTGAAACAAGTCGCTCGAGATGGCGGCAATCTATTCGAAGTAATGATGGAAATCGTCGAATATTGCTCGGTTGGACAAGTCACACAAGCGCTGTTTGAAACCGGCGGAAAATTCCGCCGAAATATGTGATTAATCAAACAGCACAAGTCATATCAGAGCCGCAACACATCGGCGACTTGATTTTGCCGCAACCATTTGGACAACGTGTTACTGAGACTACTCTTCCATCTGCTGTTGTGATGGTATCTGGAACCAATTCACAATTACAAGATGCACACTTCATGCCTACGACACCCATACCACACGAACTACATGAATATTGAATCATAATCTCACGAACAAGTTCGAGTTAATATCAGTATATATGATTATGAATGATTATTTCGAGTGATTTTTATCTGCCATTTGAGTATTCCAACAACTTAATGAGTCGCCTTAAAGGCCTGAACTGCAATGAAAGCCCCGGCCAACTGCGGAGCTATGTGTAACCAGAGAACCTCTGTTAATTTTAATTTGCCAACTGCAACTAAAGAAATAGATACAGCAGGGTTGAATGAAGCCATTGATACTACACCCACAGTAAGTGCTCCCGCAAATACAACTGATGCTATTGCGAAGCCGAAGTAATGATTTCCAGAAGTTTTCTCTGAAGTAGCTACATTCAATATAACAAATACTAAGGCAAAAGTAAACAATAATTCTGCTAATAGTACTGGTGAATAATTATGGCTGCTTAGTAACGAAACTGCCTCTAATGGTATTTGGTACTCTTCAGTATAGATTAGTATAGAGACTCTAGCACCAAAGATTCCAGCAATCACCTGTGTGGCAATATATGGTAACACATCTGATTTATCACAGGCACCTCTAATCCAGATTCCCATCGTCACTGCCGGATTGAAGTGAGCCCCGGAGATATGTCCAAGTCCGTATATCATTACCATTAATGTTGCAGCAATTGGGAAGGCCGGATGAGTTGAAGATGAAGATCCGAATACTGCTGTGAGACAAATGGTCAGAGTTAGAAAGAAGGTTCCGATGAATTCAGCTATCAGCTTTTGTTGTAGTGTATGCTCGGTCATATCCTTGGTGCTAAATCGAACGCTCATCAACATTTGTAAACAGATTGTTGGTTCAGATTACTAGATTGAAACTATTATCACATCCAGTTTTCTAGGATTAATCAAACCCACCTCGAGGGATGAGAATTATGATTCTTAAATGTTGAAAAAATAGTGAGAGGAACAATAATGATTGAGTTAGAAACCTTAGGCACAAATTCATGGAAAGAGTTTCTTTCCTCACCAAAAGCTGTGTTGATTATTAGCAAAATCAATTGTATTTCTTGTGATGAATGGACACGAGAACTCAGTGATTGGCTCGGTTCTGAGAATCCTTCTACCGATGTTAGATTTGGAAAAATATTACTTGATTCACCACGTTTAACAGAATTCAAAATAGAAAATCAATGGATTCAAAATATTTCGATTTTGCCACATAATTCAATATTCATCGATGGGAAACAGGTTTGCCAATGGCCAGGCAAAGGCATTGAAAAATTACAAAACCATCTCGACTCATCAAATATTAGTCTGTGAAAAAATGGTAGGGACTATCTGGTGGCCCTGGCAGGTGCAAAATATTTATTTTTTTCCGATTTGAACTTAATTTACCCAAATCAAAATAATCCTCTAATGTCGATTGCTCATTCGGCTCTGAACTTAGAATATCTCCTCTACCTAGAGCCCAGGCCAAACGACAGTCAGTTAGAGGTATAGCACGCATCCAAATTTTTTGAGGCAACTCCGAAAGACTCCAGTCTACTGGCGCCATCTCAAAAGAGCCCATGCCTATCGATGAACCGAATGAGGCTCTATTTCTCCAATAGCCCGTTCCATGACATGACTTATGCTTCTTACTGAGAAAAATACGGTCGAATTCAAACCAACCCTCCGATTTAATTTTGGCCTTACATATTTCAAGAACAAAACCTGATTCTAAAGCTTCATCGACAAGGTTGGATTCTTTCAAAATTTGAATAATACCAGTAGGAAGATTTTGCTTTGGATGAAACTCAATTTCCTCGGTTTTTCTTCCGAATGCAAAAATTGCATTTTCAACATTGCTTTCTTGGGCGTAGCCTCCGGACCGAAAAATTGTCAAGGTCCAGACATTGGTAACTATTGGTTCTCTGCTCATATTTTCACCTTATTTTTGTTTGATCTGCTAACATTATTCGCAACATGTGTGCGCCTGTTCAAATGTAATTGAACAGATATCTTCGGGAGAAACACGGTTCTCCTTGTCGGCAGAGTAATACGGAATCCAAGGACTATAAACAAACCGTTTTCATGTTAAGAAAATACAATTGAATGAAAAAGTCGAGCGGCTTTGCTAATCATATGAATGAGAGGCCAGAGAGAGCGTTAGTCACCGGAGCATCGAGTGGAATCGGTAGAGAAATTGCGAGAATATTGGCGAGTCAGGGAACAAATTTAGTAATCTGCGCAAGAAGGCGAACAGAACTAGAAGAATTATCTGTCGAACTTAATAAAAAACACGGTACTGAAAGCCAAATTATCATTTCAGATTTGTCTACAGAAGAAGGTGTAAACCAACTTATCGAGGAAGCAGGAGAAGTAGATATTTTGGTAAATAATGCTGGTTTTGGAACGATTGGTAAACACACTGAAGTAGATGTTGATCGGCAGTTACAAATGATTGATTTGAATATTCGAGGACTTACTCAACTCTCTCACGCCTACGCGAAGAAAATGAAGCGAGGAAATCGTATTTTGAATGTCGCATCTATTGCGGGATTTATCCCAATTCCGTCGATGGCCGTTTATGCTGCGACAAAGGCATACGTACTCAGTTTCTCTCGTTCACTTCACGCTGAACTGAAAAAAGATGGAATCAGCGTGACTGCACTTTGCCCTGGATATGTTCCATCAGGATTCCAAGAAGTTGCTGGTATTGACCAGAGTCGAATCGGAACTATCGGTTCGACCAGCGCGGAAGTAACAGCCCGCTCAGCAGTTCGTGCGATGCGAAACAGTCGTCGCGAAGTCGTCGCAGGATGGTTCAATAAACCATTTCCTCTAATATTACGCACCGCACCGATTAGAATGCAACTTATTGTTTCAAAATTATTGATGGAAAGTAGCTAATTATTTTTGGCATTTATTACAATAAAAAGTTGAACGCCCCGCCTGAACAATCCGTAGAATTATACCGATACATCCAGATTTCTTGCACGGTTCACCCTCACGATTAAAAGCAGTAAATTGATGTGTAAAATAGCCTAAATCGGCCTCACCTGAAACCCCTCTAAAGTCAGATATTGTCGAACCACCGGCTTCGATTGCCTCGAAAATAACCTCATTAGTTTGCCGATGGATACGCTCAATTTTTTTGTTGATGTGGGCGCTTTTTCCAGCGACTTCAGCTGCGGTTTTTAGCGGAGAAATTCCTGAGCGATGAAGTATTTCACTGACGTAAATATTGCCTAAACCTGCGACTATTTTTTGGTCGAGTAGAGCGGTTTTTATTGGTGTTTGCCGCCCGTGGAAACCCGATTTTAGGGCGGCATGGGTGAAAGCATCAGTCAGTGGTTCTGGACCTAAATTTTGCAATAATTTTTGATTGGCTTCTTCACTCGTTTCAAATAAATCCATGAAGCCGAATCGACGCGGATCATTGTAGACTGAAGTCACCGCGCCATCATCAAATTCGATGTAAAAATGATCATGTTTAGCTTGACCATCCGCACCGATTGTCCAAACTCCAGACATACCGAGATGACTCAACCAAGTTTTCCCAGTAGATAATCGAATCAAGAGATATTTCGAACGTCGATCGATGCGCTCGATAACCGCATCGGTTAACGATTCTTCAAAATCTTCTGGAAAAGGGAATCGAAGATTAGGGCGGCGTAAATCAACGAAAGATATTCGCCGGCCAACCCAATTCGGAATTAAACCTGAACGGACCGTTTCAACCTCAGGCATTTCCGGCATGAGCAAGGCTAATGCAAGAAGGTCATGAGCATATCTAATTCAAATAGAGACAATACAATGGTTGAAATTGAACTGCCACTTCCACCAACCATGGAAGAAAAGGGAGAACAGCAATGGTTTGACGGTACACCAACCACAGAGCCAAATTCTGCTCCTGAAACAGTTTATGTTCAAGGTGCTCCAATGGGTCAATTTACTCAAACGAATGCAATGTTAGCGTTGATATTGTCTATCATTGGAATAATCTTAACTTTAACTTTCGGTTGTGGAATAATTCTCGCAATCCCTTCCGTTATTATCGCTAATGGTGCCCTGACTATTACAAATGGACAACCGGGTCATCCTGACTCAGGATCTGCGAAAGCAGCTCAAGTTATCTCATGGATTACTATCGGCTTGACAATTATTGGAATTATTGTTATTATCTTCTTCATCGTCGCTCTCGGTGGCCTCGCGGCAATGGGCTAATCAGAGTCGCTGACAAAAATAAATTCGATGTTGTTCTTCGAAATGTGAGATGTCTATCTCTTCGACAAGTGTGATTTTTTCTGAATCATCAATCAATTTTCTCGCGCTATCAAAACGAGAATCATCTCCTCCTTCACTCCATCGCTCGCTCGCTGCTTTCAGTGAAAGTAATCCGCAGCCACCTTTTTTCAAAAAAGTCTCAGACATTTTCAAAAAAACCTCAGCCTGGTCTGCGATGCTCAAATCCTGATGTAACCAATCAGCCTTTTCACGCAAATATGGAGCAATAACAGCAGGATTTCTAGCATCGCCCAGAACCGGAATTAATCCAGGACGATTCACGGCTAAATTTGCTAAATCACGCATCATCCGTGGTGCGATTTCAACTGCGATAACTTGCCCACCATGATGATTTCCAGCACCACAAACATGGTCATGAATATGGCTAACTGTCGAGCCTGTTGAAGCACCAAGATAAAGGCAAGTTGAGCCTGTTTCGGGGAGTAATTCACTAGGATTGGATTTTGATTTGATTAAACTTGCTGCGACTTTCGATTTCGACGGGTTCCATTGGCGCCATTCGATTCGACCATCCTTTTTCCGCCGCTCATCACTCACAGAAACGCCCTTCACCGCATTTCTTGTCCAAAAAATCCTACCTTCTCGACGAACGCCCCAACCGATCTGAATCGGTTTTCGTCGAGCCATTTCTTCACTTCCTGCTCGGAGGCTTGGGGAATCTTGCTTTGATTGCCTCCGTTTCTTTGTGAATTTCTGCGATTTTTTCCTCACTCCAAGGTTCGCCGCCGAAATGATCGACTCGAACCGCTATACTGGCTTTACCTGCCAGATACCTAGCAATTTTGCCGCGAACCCATCTTGGGCTACGACTAATCGCCGGCATTGAAAATAAAATCGCACCGTGTTTTGGTGGTGGCGCACCTCGTCGATGTGCAGACATCGCCGCAGATGCGCCAAGAACTTGTAGACTGCCTGATGGCATCCGAGCGAGGCGTTCTCGCCCACCGGCTAGAACCAGTAATTTCGCTGCTCCTAACGGTCCAATTAATTTGGATAAAGAAGGTACATAATCATACGAAACCGCACGTATTGCATCCTCGTGTTCAGATAATTGTTGCCCGAGATTTACAACGCCATTCGCATGAGCAAATATCGCATTCCATTCCAATTCATCAGGCTTGTGTGGAGGTAAACTAACATTCAATATTTCAGCCGCGGAGTCCAGCGAAATTGACTTTGCTACTGCGGCTGGAATCGCATCTCTCTGACCGTCTAAATCAACCTCAGAAAGAAATAATCCAACCCATTCTACACAACGCGCTTCTGAGGTTGTCCAAGCTGAACGAAGTTCATTAGCCGAGCTAACCAACATATCGAGTCGGCGATCTATATCCGCAGACGAGTCGGCAACTCCACGTTTGGCTAAACGACTAGAGGCTTCAGTGAATAATTCAATTTCTTCAGCACTTTCTTCAGGCCAATCTTCTGCCGATAATGCACCTAATGAATCGACTTCAGCATCCTCAAATCGATTTGCTAAAACACGGGCTTCATGACTCATTCGACCGGATTGTAAATTTGCTAATCGATCGACCAGAGCACCTGTACTTTGACGTTCCCAAACCAACTCATCGAGAGTAATCCCCTCCGCGTCGACGACGCGGGCTAATCTCCAATCGTAGATGATGCGCATAATTCACTCCGCGTCGACTTCCCGCTTCAATCCAACGCTATATGGCGAAGCGGTGAAAACTGAAAGCACACAGCGCATGGTGTGGAAGTACGACTCGTTCTACTAGTCGCGCTCGGCGGCGCTATCGGTGCCGCCCTTCGTTACATAATCTCAAACATCGTGCCAGCTGAAACTATGCCGTATGGCACAATGACAGTAAATCTAGCCGGATCACTCCTACTGGGAATCATCTTCGGTGCCATCGCAGCAGGTGCACTAATCAGCCAGGATAACCTGCTTCTTTTCGGCACCGGCGTGCTCGGTGCTTTCACAACGATGTCGACCTTTGCTCTCGAAACAATTCAACTCTCACAAAAGGCTCCATCCAGTGCAGCGATGTACGTGAGTTTGACCATAATTGGAAGTTTAACATTTGCATGGGCTGGATATAGGGCCGGAATTGCACTAATTTCGTAGATTTCGTAAATATTTCCTGCATTTTTAGTGGTAATGTTCAATAACACAATGGTTCAGCACTGAATGGTTAGTGAATAACAGCCAACGTTGAGAGTGAGAATATGTTTTGCCCAGAATGTGGAACCTTAGGATTCATGGAACCGAATGGAAAAATCCGTTGTACAAATTACACCTGTGGTTACGAAGGACCACTTTCAGGTAAAGATGGTAAAGGCGCAGAATTTACCGACCCAATGACTGGAGAAACTCTCGATCTAGGTAATGCTACCACGACGAGGGAATCAACTTCGTTGAAACATTTGACGGAAGTTGTCGAAGAGCAAGTAGCTCAAGGAACACTTTGGGTCGGCGATTACCGATGCCCAAAGTGTGATGAAGATCGCATTTTCATCGTGTTGATGCAGACGAGATCTTCCGATGAACCAGAAACAAAAATTTGTACTTGTGAAGGCTGTGGTCATCGATTCAGAGAATATCAATAATTTCTATCATCTTATTCATAAACTCTCAATAATCAATATATTAATGATGAAAATTGAACTCATCCTACGGATGTATCGGTGGTAATCATGAAGAACCCGCAGTTAGAGCAGGGATAAGGAAGAGTGCTGATATGCTCAGAGTAACCGCTAATACACAATTAATGAAGGAGATTGTTGATCTTCTTTCCGTTCTAACAGAAGATGCAAAATTGGTCTGGGGGGAGAACGGCCTTCATGTCAATGTCGTCGATGGTTCTCACGTGGCTTTGCTCTCCGCTACAATCAGCGATGCTTGCTTTGAAACATATGAAGTCGAACCTGTCGAAATCGGTCTCGAACTCTCAAAAATTCGTGATTTGCTAACACTTGCAGGGCCGTCCGACCTAGTTGAATTTGATTATGATGAAGCGGTCGGTGCGATTAATATCCGCGTAGGCGAAGTTCACAGGATTCTACGCGGACTCGACCCCGGCTCGATGAATGAACCTAAAATGCCAGTATTGGATTTCAGTAGTAGGGCATCTATCGGCGCTGAGAAGCTTTCACGTGCTCTTCGTGCGGCAAAGATGGTCGGCGAATTGGTAGATTTGAGTCTCGACTCTAACCAAATGTCAGTTTCGGTTAGTGTCGAAGCTGGCGAATCGGTCAACGTCCGATTCGATGCAGGTGAATTGAGCGAATTAGTTTGTCCAAATCCTACAAATTCGACCTATTCGCTACAATTCCTAGATCCATTGACTCGAAAATTAGCGAGCGGATTGACTGAAGTAGTTACTCTTGAATTCCAAGACAAGTATCCACTTCGACTCACCTGGACAAGTAATGGTGGTGGAGCGGAATGGACTTACTTCCTCGCTCCTAGAGTCACCAACGACCCTTGAATGATTATTGAAATTAAGGCACTCACCACTGAAGAGTATCCTAAGACGAAAAATGAGATTGCTTGAAAGCAGAGGCGGACACGCCAAAGGCGTGAGTAACCCTAGCGTCTGTGTAATTATTCCTTCAGTTCGCAACTCGAATGAGTTGGCCATAGTTCTGGAGGGTTTGGCTGAGCAAACATATTCTGGGCCACTCGAAATTATCGTTGTCGGGCCTCGAAATGATCCGGGAAGGGCGGTTGCTGAGGCTGCAGGTGTGCGTTTTGTCGATGATGACGGTTCTCGCACACGGGCTGATGCTTGTAATGTGGCAATAGGGGCGACCGATTCGGAACTGATCCTATTCACCGATGACGATGTGATTGTACCTGAAGATTGGATTGTAAAACTTGCTCGGTGGTTTGAGCGTGAAGACGTTGCAGGAGTTGGTGGACCTAACTTTGCACCGGTCAAGGAATCGACTTTGTGGCAACGCGTCATAGATGTCGCATTCTGTTCGACAATTTATACAGCAGGAACAAATTATGGAAAAGTCGGTGATTCAGAACTTACTGAAGTCAACCAATTACCCGGAGTAAATTCGGCTTATCGGCGCTCAGTCCTCGAGCAAGTTGGCGGTTTTGATGAAGGTGCTATCGGGGCTGAAGATGTGATGCTCGATCACAGAATTCGTATGGCGGGACACAACTTGTGGACTGACCGTACCGCAGTGATGTGGCACCGGCGCCGAAACCTTTCACGTGTCAAAAAACAAATTGGTAATTATGGACTTGTGCGTACTCTTGCAAGTCATCAGTACCCCGAATTACACACATTCACGCATACGATGACGGCTGCATTTCCTCCACTCGTCACCGCAGCCTTCGCATTCTTTTTCTGGGGTTTGATAAATGGTGGACTGGCTTGGCCAGAATTCTGGGATATCAGCACTGAAACCATCCCTATGGGTTGGCCGAGGGCAGGAGTTCACACACTCCTCTCGCTCATTCTGCTGTACAACTTGCTCGCCTGGTTTGGCTCGGCCAAGGGCAATTCTCCGAGCAAGACCAGTAAGACAATTTTCCTCTCCTCAATTGTAACCTATACGTTACACTGGAATTACGGAATGGGAGTTCTACGTGGGAAATGGCGGATTCTGACTGGACGAGCCGGACTCCAGATTGATGATCGATCTCGCGATTGATTTGTGAAATTCTAGTCTATCGTCTTCGAATGATATCCGGCAATGTAATTTAAGAATAAAATATACATGGTAATTTCTGACACTCGGTGTTAGCAACTTCACCTAGTCTTCATCAAGGTTGAGGGGCAGGATTAGGTGGAAGTGTTGTGAGATGGAGCATATCTCACGGTTGCATATTGCCCCCTACTCCAAGGCTGAAGAATTCGCCAACACAATCACCCACGGTTTTGGCACCCTACTCGCCATTGTCGGACTCTACTTTCTAGCTGTTGAAGCAAATCTAACAGGCGATTATTGGAAGATTGGATCGAGTATCACATTCGGCTTGTGCATGATTACCTGTTATCTATGCTCGACTTTGTATCATGCGGTGAGTAATCTTGAGATGAAACACCGTATGAGAATCGCAGATCATATCGGAATTTACCTGATGATCGCGGGATCGTACACCCCATTCGTGCTGGTAACGATGCATGGATGGATCGGTTGGACATTCTTTGTATTGATTTGGGGGTGTGCAATTACCGGAATCGTTGCGAGAGTGTTGAATCGAAATATACCGGAATATGTCTCAGCAACCCCTTATGTCATCATGGGCTGGTTAGCTATTATTGCTATCAAACCGCTTTTTGATTCCCTAGGCTGGGAAGGGATAAACTTGATTTTACTTGGCGGCATATTCTACTCAATCGGTGTGCTATTCTATCGCGCTGATAATTTTCCTTTCAATCATGCAATATGGCACCTATTCGTTCTCGCGGGCTCAATCGCACACTATTTCGCAATCCTGAACTGCGTCATCCAGGGTTAGGTGAACACGCTCTTGCGGTGGAAGGAAGATTTAGGAGCCAGTCCGGCCATCTTAATCTCGCTGACCCACTCCTTCCCTTTCTTGCTGTGACCGTACATCACCTCGCCGGGACTTACCTTCCAGTTCCACTGCTGCTCGAAGACCTTGGCATCCTCTAGATTCCGACACAGCTTGCTAGGCACTACATGATACATCGACAGGATGTTCTCGCTTCTTCGGAAGTACTTGGCGATGACTTTTGGGAGCATCTCGCTGAGCCAGGTCTCGCTGACCACCTTGACCTCTCTCGGTATAACATATCGGGGGTTGTCCAGAGGCCCTAGAATCTCCTGCATTGCCTCGGCGAAAATCTCTGACTCCTCCTCTGAAGCATTCTCGAGGTAAGCCCTCATCCAGCCCCCTCCTCTGCTCCCTCCTCCTACCTTGGCATCGAACTGGATTAGGCCCAAAGCCTGTAGGGAGCAAGCGACAGCATCCCCGATTGCTTGAATCAGGGATTCGTCTGACCACGCGACAAGACCGATCCTGTTAGCCGGAGGGAATCCTTCTCCGAATGATCCTTTGATTTCGATTGCTTCTCTTGGCACTGCGTTGAAGGGTTGTCCAATCCCCCACAGTTCTCTTGCCCTTCCTCTGTTTCTTGCCCTCATCAGCATCTCCTCGTTGAATATCTCCATCGTTTCCGAGACGCCTTCCGGCTCGGCTTCAGTGAAAGCAGCGTGAACGTGCCCCACTCCCTTCTCAATGGCGCCGTCGTCGCAGACTCCGTACAACTGCTTATGCTTCCTCTTGAATCGGAGATAGTCATCGAATCCTTTGGTGAACTCGTCAGCCAGACAGACTATGTCCCAATTGTTAGCTACCTTCTCAGGCCAGTGCTTGTCCAGCCTGAACGATCTTCCTCTCAGTTGATTTATACTCATGCTGGTGGTCACTGTGGTCAGATCCACTAGGACGTTAATCCTGCTCGCGTCCCAGCCCTCGCCGAGTAGTCCCCTTGTTCCCACCAGGCACTTCGTCACTCCATCTTGGAACATCTCGGTAATCATCATCGTATAGTGGCGTGGCAGCCAGTCCTTTCCCTTACCTCTGATTTCGAAGTAACCGCCTCTCTCGATGTAATCGAACTTGATGTTCAGATTCCTCTCGGAGACCCACTGCTCAAAACGAGGGAATATCCGCTCTAGGAGGTCGTCGTCGACCAATACGGTCGTGCCCGTCATCAGCACCGGATCCAGCCTGTCAGTCGACTCGCATCCGAGCACCGCTCTGTATGCTGCTACTGCTCCACCGGCGTCATCATCGAGGACGCCTTCTACCAAGGCAGTAGCCGAGGTCTTCTCGAAGTCGGTCACGATCACTGCCCGAATGTCCGATCCGAGGGCCTCCATCTCCGCCCTCAGTATGTCTCGCAGAGCATCGTACTTGGCGGAGGCGTAAGCCATCACCCTGCCGACAGGTGAAGCGCATAGTCTGGGGCCGCCCTCAGTAATCTGGACGCCAAGCATCCTCAGTTTGCTCTTCGCATCCTCAGCAAGGGCATGGTCCTCCTCGCTTTCCGACCTCATCAGACCATTCCTGATGTAGCGATCGAGTATCGTGATCAGCACATCCATACTATTGCCTCCGGCTACGAGTTCAGCCGACGGCTGTGGTACACCTTCGGGCAGGTTTAGTTCGCCTGATACGAGGTAGGCTCTAGCAGCGTCCGCGAGCCTCGGGTCTCTTCTATGGAAAGAGTTCCAGTCCTTTGCTCTGCCAGCCGGCAGAATCAGTCCATCGAGCACTCTGGCGATCCAGACCTCAAGTCTTGGTGTGCGCCCCTTGACGTTCTCCGCCCCCCCCCTCAGTTCACCTAGTAGGCTCTTGAAGTCCTCATCTACATTAGCGATGTATCTCAATTCTCCCGGAGAGGGGCGTACGAAGTATGCGAGGTCCTGGTAGGGAGCGAGATTGCCGTCCCTGACTAGGGCAGGAACGGGGACCTCGTAGTCCACCTCTCCGAACAGGTCAAAGTATTGATCGACCGAGGAGTTGCTGGCCCCCTCCGGAGGAGTGGCAGTGAGACCGAGAACAACTGGATTCCCGAGGAATTCCATGGCCTCGATGAGAACCCTGCCCCAGTGATCCATCAGGTGATGGCACTCGTCGAGGATGACTAGACCGACTCCTACTTCCAAAAGTCTCTTCAGATTGGTCTTGGCGGACTCGTGGAGGATCCATAGGGCGTTCCCATGCTCGGATAGCGAATCCCTGACCTTTTTCCTGTAGTGCCCCATCCTGTCAGAGTAGTATTCGAAGTTCTTCTCCCGCAGGTCAGTAATCCAGGCCAATGCGCTTTCCCGATCGTCCGCCTCGACCGAACCGTCGTTCAAGTCAGGAGTCATCAGACTGGATATCCACAGCTCCATCGCAGACTCGTCTAGCTCGTCTCCTCCTCTCTTCGGGAGAGTCACCGACTGGTAGGTCAGCGAGGTCAGAATACCCGGGTTCTCTGGGTCAGTGCCTATTTCTGACTCCCTGTCATCCAAGTGGAATAGTTCCTTGGCTCTCTCGACCCATTGGGCCTGTATGGCCGAGTTCGGGCTAAGCACCAACGTGGGCAGTCTGACCAGATCTGACCAGACGTACAGTCCAAGTACGGTCTTCCCGGAACCAGGAGGAGCCACGATTAACAGTTCTCTTGATCCAGATTCCAACTCCTTCCTGATTATGCTGGAAGAAGCCACCTGAGACGGCCTGAGTGTTCCCGAGAAACCAATCTTGCCGAAGCCATCACTCATCTAGAATCATGCTGGACGGGTTTCATGGTTTACTATTTCCCTAACTGCATATATTCAGTTATTCGGTTTTACTTTACCACAATTTCGCCCAATACGATATGAAGTTGTTTTCGGGCGCCAAAAAATACCTGTGGCCAATCCAAGAATAATCCCTCCAAGAATCAGCCCAGGCCAGCCCGTCTGAATGTAGCCATCTGAGGCATTGAAGTAAGCCCAAACGAATGAAGGTGCCACGCCTGCAATAATCACGACTGTTGCCTCTTCACGAATAAGTTTGGCAGTATCACGCTGAGAAGGTAATCTCGGTAGATTAGAATCGCGCTCACTCAATTTCTCAACGCGCGTTAGACGGACAAATTCCGGCTCTGGCTGTTGAGAGTTAATGAGAGAAGTTTTCGGCACTCCTCCTTTCCATTTTTTTGCAATTCGGAAAGTCCAATCATCATGTGACATCGGACGACCATCGAGTTCTTTGCCCCAATAATCACCCCTAAATCGATCTGATAATTTCTCAAATTCATCACTTCCCTCAACCACACCTTGCTCAAATGCTAATTGCCATTCTGATTCCGAAGCAACCCTGCACTCATTTGATTCAAGCAAAGGTTTTGCTTCATCAATATGAACAGGTTTTCTGCAAATTTCAAAATCATACTTCAACTCGACCATGTGGCGTGGACCGGCTTGGCCGAATAGAATTGAGCGATTCTGGCTGCCTATCTCTGCGCGTCCAGGAATAACCCTGACCCACTCAATTTCCACGATCATTCCTCAGTATCAATTTGTCCAGTTTGAATTGACCATTGTGATGCGTATACATTGTCGTTGGTAATAAGATCGTTATGAATTCCTCTCTCGACAATGAACCCATCGACCATTGCAATAATTTCTTTCGCATTACGAATGGTCGCTAAACGATGTGCAACTGCAATCGTAATTCGGTTCTTTCCTTTTCCTCCACCGAACAAAGATTGTTGAATTCGCTTTTCGGTTTCAGCGTCTAGAGCAGCAGAGGCTTCATCGAGGATGAGGACATCTGGATCCATCAATAGTGCACGAGCCAAACTGATACGAGCACGCTGGCCTCCTGATAATCTCACACCACGATCTCCAACTTCTGTGTCCATCCCTTCGGGCAATACCGAAATGAATTCCCAGGCACCTGAAGCCTCCAAAGCAGCCTGTACCTCTGCATCACTAGCTACACGAGCGTAGGCGACATTATCGCGGACTGAACCGAAGAAAAGGAAGGGGTCTTGGGATACAAATCCAATACGATTGCGTACAGATTCAATTGAGAAATCAGTTATGTTTCGCCCGTTGATACGAACTTCTCCTTGACCTGGAACATAAAATCTCTCAACCAGTTTGAGAATGGTAGATTTGCCCGCGCCAGTATGACCCATAACTCCAAGAAAATCTCCTGACTTGGCTTCGAAAGAAACGTTATTGACGACATTTACTTCTGTATTTGGGTAAGCAAATGTCACATCTGTAAAAGCGATGGATTCGATTGAACCATCCAGTTCAATCGCACCTGGCTCATCAACAATTGATGGCTCCAAATCGATGAGTGCAAAGACTCGACGAGCAGCTGCCTCACCTCGTTGTAACTGATTAAGCAACATTCCCATGATGAACATAGGCATTGTCATTCTGGTTGAAATTAACAAAAATGTAACGAATTGCCCTACGGAAATTTCGCCTGAATTCATCAACCATCCACCGGCGGAAACAAGCAAACCAAATGAAATTCCTGCGACGACATAGATTCCTGGAAGGAAACGGTTTCGAAGTGCAGAAGCTTGAATCGCCTGATCTCTATATTCTGCACTCTCGCCAGACACCCTAGATTGTTCATATTCAGTCGCATTGTATGCTTGAACGACGATAACTCCTGACAAAACATTCTCCAAAATAGCGACGATGCCGCCGGTACTCTCTCGCTGTTTCTTGTAGCGGCGTTGAACCCGCGTCGAGAACCAAACAACCATCGGAAGAATTAGTAGGAGCGGAGCAAATAGAATTAGGGCCAATTTGGGGGACATCCAAAATAATATACCAAACGAAGCTGAAAACGTTATCACAATACGGATAATACTGGTACTTGCATCAGAAACTAAATCCTCAAGTTGAGCTACATCTGCAGACAGTACCGACATTAAATTTCCAGATTGACGAGTTTCGAAATAGGAAGCTTCCATTCTCATCAAACTGGCTGTCGCGTCCATGCGAATGTCGTGCTGAACCCGATAAGCGGTAGATTGCCAAAGAAACTCACCAATTCCCTGAGAAATTGCAAGGAATACAAATCCGGAGAATATCAAAAGTCCAAATCCAACCTCGACTGAAGGGAGATAACTAGAATTTACCAATGATTCAACACGAGAATCTGTAAATATTCCACTCGAATAATAATCTGCTGCCATCCCAATTGCGATAAACGGAATGAGATCGAATGCTCGTGCTGAAGCATTGGCTGCTATTGCAAAAGACGCACGTTGCCAATAGGGCTTGATATAAGGTAAAACGCGGTAAATTTTCTTACCGACAATCTGTTTTTCCTCATCTAAATCAGAAGAATCCTTAGACAAACCCACAGCCATAGCCCTAGTCATACAGACCCGTCTAGTCAAGCCCCTTTGAATGCTTCAGTATCTGTTGGGAAACTACCTCAAAATCTAACACCCATGATTAGAAAAATATTCACTCAACTATTTCACGGATTTTATCTGTAAAGTTGTCTGGTGCGCCCGCCGGGATTTGAACCCGGGACATGAGGTTGGAAACCTCAGGTGATAACCCCTTCACTACAGGCGCGTGGGTCGCTCGACCTAAGGCTCAGATATGACCAATTCGGTGTAAGTCCGTTCAAATGTAATGTGCTTTTCGCGATGTCATGCTGCTCCGTCAGAGGCTTGGAATTGTATTGATTATCATTTTCTTGCCAATTAATGGGCCGCTCTGGCGTATGCTTGCTGAAATCGCTGGTTTGCCAATAAACATCGGCGAAGTTTCATTTTTCATACTTTCATTATTTCTTTTCATTTTAGGAGGAATAATGACCTTTTCTCCGAAGCTAAAAAACCCTTTTCAAGAATAGATTTCTGATGGCCAATTTGAATGGATATTCATCATTATTTCCGAGACCTCGGATTCGCTTTTTCCAGATTCGAGGAGGGCTCGACAAAGTTCCTGGGTTCTTTTTGGAATTGTTTTAGGTCCGAGAACCGCCCCGGGACGACGCGGATCATCGAGGAAATCTGTTTCCATGCCCCAAGGCGAAGACGATTTATCAATCGTGGAAACCAAGGATTCGATACATCCCTTTCCAACACTTACTGTGCAAGCAAGTCCATTGGTGAATTGAGTACTAACGTCAGCTGGAGCATAATGACGAATTGTTCGATTTAGAGGCATCCCCGCTCTTCCACATATTTCAGCTAATTCTCGGTATGTGGCCGAGCCATTATCTTCAACATGAAGTTGAACACTCGTACCAATCTTTGCAGCACGGCTCAAAACCTCGACGAGTAATTCGTTCGCAGCGTCCCAGATTTCTTCTGAAACGGGATAATGTGGCCGACCGACCTCACCTAAACAAACACAATCACCGCTCGAATAGTGTTCTAGCGCCAAATCTACCGCTTGCAAATGTAAATCACTCGCCTTCGTCATACCTAGTGTCAAAACTTGATGTGCCCATGCGACGGGATGTGGCCCCAATATCACCGAGACTTGAATGCCAAATTTTGCTCGAACCTCATCAGCCATCGTCAATGTATCAAGATAAGCGGTGCGATATTCATCGATATCGATTGGCAAATTCTCAAAATTTGGTTTGTGAACCAAGTTGATTGCCGTACCCCCAACTCGAACGAATTCTTCGACCGCATCAAGAAATCTATTTGAGCGATCGAGATGCATATGTTGGTCGAGTATCGGCCCTATCCAACGACCATCTTTCAGCATGGGCCTCACGCCAGTGCGCCTTCTAATTCGAATCGTTTAATCCAATGCCGAATCGCCATCTCAGCTATTCGCTTCGAAGATTGGCCAAGTACGATTCCATGTCCATTATTGAATAATATTATTTGCGCGTTATGGCGACTAGCATCAATCCGCAGTGCATTGATATCATAGTCTACATCTGCTTCGAGAAATCTATCTGCTACTAATTCTAACATGACTGCTCTGCCGATACTAAATTGCACTATCATATCGCCAGAATCCATCATCAGCCATTCATCAGTCATCCCGAGTTTATACAATAATTCTTCAATCGCCAACCGGGCGACTTCACCTCTTGAGATTCCGTGAACGAGTATGGTTCCTTCCGGTTCAATAACAAATGTTGCGTGTGGTTCTTCGTGAGAGATTACGACATATTCTCCACTTTTTGAGCCACCACCCAGAGTTACTGCCCCATCATGGTCAATAGGTTCTGAAGGTGTGAAGCGGAAGGTCTGTGTTTCAACTTCGACCTTAATTTTCTCATCAGTCAATTTCACTCCTCCGTGACAACTAATTCCACATCCGGCCAAGACGAGATTGCCTCTGACATTGAGGGCAGCCAAGCTTGATGGATGGGTACCAGTAGAGTTCTGTCCTGTGCTCCGCCATCATCAACCCTACTATCGCACAGGTCTCTAAGTGCACCGCGTAATCTAGAGGCAAAACGGAGATTTCGCTCACAATTGAGTTCATCTGAATTCCAACGCTCCTCTTCTAGCCACCATGTTGCTGAGGATGCTGAAGCTGCACCCAATTCGACATCAACATAATTGTTCTTTTCAATTTGCGATATCGCTGCTCGTCGAGTAGTTTTCCAACGCTTCGATGTCCGAAGCGTTGCCAATAAATTGCCCAATCGCACCTGTTCATCAGCGCTTCTAGTGAGATAATCTTCCCAAATTTCGTCATCGAGATTAGGTTCGATTGAATAAATCGGCATCCCACCACGAGCATTTTCTGCATGTTTAATCAATCGAATTTGTTCTGGATCTGGAATGTTCGGACCATCAATTTCCAATTCGACTAAATCAGATACGAGTCGACCAAAAGCAGTTCCTGAAGTCAAGGCAGAATCTCGATGAATTCCAGGGCTCTCTTTGTCTTGTTCTTCCTCGATTCGCCATTCAGCCAAATCATTAGATGATGCCAGTAGTGCTAAGCCATCCCAAGATTCTCGTGGACGAAGCATGTTTGGCATACGTACACAAGGTAAATGTGGCCATAATACGATTTTTCCCCCTTTTGGGTCTGAAAAAATCACTGAACTCCAAGTCAGCTGAGGTACGTCCACGACGCGTCCAATCACTCCCTTCGGTTCAATTCAACGGTCGAAGAATCGTTAATTTCGTTCATTCTCAATCTGATGCATTGAAGGCAGATGCCGTCCCGAGACCATTTGAGGAACATGGAACAACCCCACTCTCTCGAACCAGTCATACAATTGAACGAAGTATTTCCTGGCCACACAAATGCACGAAACACGCTCTTTGGTGGGCGATTAATGTCGATTATGGATACCGCTGCCGGTATGGCAGCATCGAAATTTGCACACCAGCAATTCGTCACAATTTCGGTCGACTCATTGAAATTCCGTCGACCGGCATACCAAGGAGATGTCATTAGAACGACTTCGAAAGTGGTTTGGACCTCACCACACACCGCTGGTGTTCACGTGATTTCTTGTAGGTTATCTCGAAGCGAATGGGTTGGTGAAGAAATTTGCTCTGGGTTCTTTTTCATGGTTGCAGTCGATGAAAATATGAAGCCAAGTAAAATTCCACAATTCACTCCTGTGAATGATGAGGAGCAAAATATGTGGAATGCTGCTCAAAAGGCTCGCGAAATGATGTAAAGAAAAAATAGATTCAATACATTTACTATTCCGTATAAACCTCAAATTCTGTCTTCAACCGAACCAATCGATTCAACAGGGGTCGTTCGGTCGGCGAGCCATGCCCGTACTCAATGTCGCATTCTCTGGCACTGAGGAATTGGCTCGCAGTATTGCGAAACGTAGCGATGTCAGAGATATCGAATCATATGTTTACAAAGAGGTCAGGGGTGGTCTCACTCAAATCATATCTTTACTCAGGCCACTAAAACACCCTGAGCGATTACGACCTTTGCTATCAGTTCTGAATGTTGCAAAGGTCGGCCTCGTTGAGGTAACAAAAGTCGATGCTTCACTCGGAGAAATTCTCGTTGCATTCGGATGTGCAAGAATCGAGATTGGACATGTGATTATCAATCCTGAACAGGGAGGTTGGGTCGATCCTGATCAAGTCAAAATGATATTATCTCAAGCTGGTCTTAAGAATTGGAAACTACATGAATCTGTACCGGATGAACATGATTTACGAGAGCTATTATTTGCTCACTTAGACGAGGTTGAAAATGATTCAGAGGGAGATTTAATTCTTCCAGTCGACCAACATTTCAATGTCAAAGGAGTCGGTTTGGTAGCTATTGGATACGTTCAATCTGGAACCGTCAACAAGCATGATACGGTTCAGGTTTTGCCGGCTACTGAGGATGCAATCGTACGTTCCTTACAGGTAATGGACGATGATGTCGACGCTGCAGTCTCTGGAGATCGTGTAGGTCTTGCATTACGCAATTTGAGAGAGGAGGCACTTCATCGAGGATGTATGATTATTCATCTCGAAACCAATGCTTTGGAAAAGCACAAAATTTCAAATTTCAAGTTGATAAAGGCGCCTTTCCAAAGCCGAGACCTTCACGAGGCAGATATCGTTCACGCAGCCGTCGACATGCAATTCACAGTCGGCCGCGTAAAAACGGTGGACGGCGAGGATATCACAGTAGAATGGGAGAGCCCTCTCTGGCTTCGTTCTAAGTCGAGTCCCCCGGTTCTCATCACCCAATTAGATGCTGTTCCGATGAGGATTCTTGGTGTTGCAAATTCGATTAGTTCGGCGTAAGATTCCGACCTCGAGAAGAGGCGCCTCAACCTACTCAACTTAGCGAGTTATTATATCGTACAAGATTGGCTGCCGGTGCGGATGCACGGTCTTGGGCGTAATGCCCGACCGGATGAGGGGATGTCGGAGTTATTCGGCAATCTGTCTCTGGTCGGGTCGAGTGGGCGATTTGTCGCTGTTCTTACCAAACGTCAGTTAACGCTAGAACGATATGATGGTCATGGCATTCGACTCGACCTCGGAGCAATCTCGAGATTGCGAAATATACAGATTGCGAGATTGCCTTCAAGCATCGTCCCTCTAGGAGGAGTTGCGACATATCTCGGCGCATTTGTTCTCGTAGCCCCTCTAGGTCAAATCCTAGCCGCAACCGGTGTGCTTACGGTGGCATCCTACTTTATCTCCAAACGTTCAGTCTTGGTAATTGAGACTAGTGCGGGTGATCGGCATACCATTTCTGGTAGTGAAGGAATATTACTTCGAATCTGTATGATGGTCGATAAGGTACGACACGGTGCGACCATTGAAGAAGCGAAAATTGGTCTAGAAGATATTGATAGAGAAATCCCGCCATACCCTTCATTCACTGAAGCTGGAGGGTTCTTACCTCAAACCAAAGGTTTGCTCACTGCACCTGAAATTGATAATCATGAAAATGAAGTCGAATCATTTAATTTCGGCCATACACCAAATGAAGTCGAGCGGCGACCTACTCCGATTTACTCGTCAAGCCCGCCTATCGCACATGCTGTCCAGAGTCAAGTTCCAATTATTCCTCAGACCCCCCCAGAACAAACAAACGATTATTCTCGGACGACTTGGGGGGAATCCGCAAATCTTGAAAATCTGAATTCTGAGGTTGAAGCTTCTGCTTACGAGAAAACCTGGGGTAGGGAAAAACCGGACTGGTATGCTGAACGTGAACCTTCCCGAATAGATAGTGCATTGTCTGAAGCCAATGATTCGATGGATCTATTCGGTGCAGGCGGCATCTTTGATGCCGATCCAGTTAGTTATCCAGCACCATCTCCTTCTTCATCACCTACAAATTACTCGACACCATCCACCCCTGCTCCAGCATCTTTCAACCACGACGTGAGTGATTCTCACAATGATAATAATCAATATTTCAATAATGAGATTTCTCAACCGGTTGCTCGACGACCGGCGTCAAGCTCACAGATGATTCGAGCAGCAAACAATCAATTCGGAGCTCCAACCTCACCATACACCCCTCAAGGATTACCCGACCCGACAGAAGAAGCGGTTCGAGATGAGTGCAAGCCAGGATTGGTTAGACAGGCTCGTGCACAGAAGGCTTTAGCAATCCGTGAAAATATTCGAGTTGCTTTACCTGAGCCCGCGGACATGGGTGATTTCCCTGGAATTGCGAACCTAGCAACTCCGATGTTAAATGGCCGAGTACAAGTACGCAGTAAATCTTCGGAGAGAAGGGTTAGTTGGTTTGAAAGTTTAATTCGACCTAAAGCAAAACCAATTCGTGTCCGAGCACAAACTTATGCTGCTGAGTACGGTGATTCTGATGGAATAATTTCCGATGAATCATCTCGATTTCAAACGAATCAACATCTTCGTCTTCGCTCAGACCACACGCACCAAGCAGATACCATTTCTAATGTTCAAGAAATTACTTCTGCTCAACCTTCGACTGCAAAAGACGCGCTGAGTGCAGTTGTGAATCGTGTTTCACGAGGCGAAGAACATTCGCCTCGACAAATTCACGACCCAAACACTACTCTTCGATTCAATCAATTACAACGAACAACTGTTGAGGACGAGCCGGTTCATCTAAGGCAAATTCGCCGACTCGATTAATTACAATCCAACAATGCTTCGGTATCGGTCTAATCGAGCGTGATATGGCCCACGCCGGATTCCTGCGAGGCCGGATGAGCCGATACCCCCGATAGTGAAAGATGCGGTAATTGTACCATGAATCAATGCGTCCCTGACAGTTTCAATTTCATTCAAAGCGCCTTGTCTTCCAACCAAGTTTCCAAGAAACGCTCCAGCAAAAGTATCACCACATCCAGTGGGATCTACGATATCATCAGTCGGGTAAGCAGGCAGAGCGATTACTCCGAATGGGAATACTGCGAGAACCCCGCTACTTCCACGTTTGACAACAACGCAACGAGGTCCTGGCCCAGCCGCTTCACCACCGTGAAGAGCGGCGCCAGAGCGAAGTCCTTTGATGGCTCGGAACAAATTTTGATCATTCGCAATCGCGCAGACCTCCTCTTCATTCAAGATTGCGATGTCGACTTTACGAAGAGCTTCACAAAGGGTAGGCCGCTCGTTATCAATCCACAACATGAAAGAGTCGAGCGCGGTAATTTCAGCGGAAGGACATTGATCTAGTACCGCGATTTGAGTTGCGGGGTGCGTATTCGCACAAAATAAGATAGAAGGGGAGGTCCATGCATCAGGAATCTCTGGTTTGAAATCAGAAAGAACATTCACGTCGGTAGAAATCGTTTCGACATCTTCCATCGAACCATGATATTTTCCAGACCAACGAAACGTTTCACCATCCCGCATTTCAACTCCTGCAAGATTTATTCCCGATGCCTCTAATTTGAGTTGATCTGAGTTGGAAAAATCTCGACCAACAGCGCTCACAATACCTATTCTTGTCTGATTTTTTGTAACTACAGGCATATGAAAGCAAGAGGATAACCCAGCATAAACAGCTGCGCCACCTAATAGATCTGAACCTGATTTTTCTGGCGTTTCAATATCATCATAACCGATGCTGCCAACAATTACCATCTCCATTTTTTCACCCCTGTAGTAAATTTGGATGATTGTCCAAATATTTGATTGTAATTTCTCGTTGACAGAAGTCGGGTTCAGCAAGAATTGCCCGATGTAACGGAATTAATGTGTCGACGCCGAGCAACAATGTTTCTGATAAAGCGGCATCGAGTTTTGAAATCGCTTCATCTCTGCTCGGTGCCCAAACGATTAATTTCGCAAGTAAACTATCGAAGGAAGCAGGCATATCATAACCCGTATGAGCATGGGAGTCGACACGAACGCCAGGACCACCAGGCCAATGACATTCCCATAATTTTCCGGGTGAAGGAGTAAGAGTTACAGGATTCTCTGCGTTCAATCTCACCTGAATCGCGTGGCCGTTGATGTGAACATCGTCTTGAGATAGGCTCAATGACTCTCCCGCTGCAATCTTGATTCCCATGGCAACTAAATCGGTGCCAGTTATCATCTCGGTCACCGTATGCTCGACCTGAACTCGTGGATTAACTTCTAAGAAATAAAAATCTCCGTGAACATCTCGGAGAAATTCGAAGGTCGCCAAACCTTGGTATCCAACAGATTCTGCTCCTGCGACTACCTTCGCACCGATTTCGGCTCTTACCTCCTCTGATAGCCATGGTCCTTCTTCGAGAATTTTTTGATGTCGACGCTGAATTGAGCAAAATCTTTCGCCGAAATGAATAGATTTATTTCCATCACCAAGTACTTGGAATTCAATGTGCTGCGCGCCTTCAATGAATTTTTCTAGGAATACTCTATCATCTCCGAACGCTGAAAGAGCGCGCCCTTGACATAATCGCAAAGCTGCTTTGAAATCATCAGCAGATTCGACCACTTGCATGCCGATGCCGCCACCGCCAGCGGCAGCTTTGATGATCACCGGAAAACCGATTTCGGTAGCCATTGAAATCGCTTCCGAAGAATCCGATATCGGACCATCCGTTCCTTTTGCAACAGGTAATCCTGCTTTCATCATGACTTCTCTCGCGGTAATTTTGTCGCCGAGCATCCTCAAAACATCTGGACTAGGGCCGATGAAAGTGATTCCCTCCTCGGCCAAACGCTCAGCAAAGGTTGGGTTTTCTGCTAGGAAACCATATCCTGGATGAACAGCATCTGCACCAACTTCTTTGGCAGCAGAAACAATCGCTTCGATATCGAGATAACTTGCGAGAGGATCTGCGTGGGGTATGAATATACCTTCATCTGCGAATCGAACTGGCATCGAGAGTCGGTCCTCTTGACCGTAAACAACTGCAACTTCAATCCCTAAGCTTCGGCATGCGCGGAGGATTCGCAACGCGATTTCTCCGCGATTTGCAATCAGAACCCGCCTGAACATCGATTCAATCCAAGAGCAACAATCCTATGAGAGATTCCCTCTGGGTGTTGCTAGAATAGATGCATCAATCAGTAAACATCACGCAGATAGCGCTTTTCTGATTTCATCATGCCATCCTCGACATAGGATTTTGCCTCATTTTCAGACATGTCGCCATATTCTGCACAAATCCCAATCAGGGTTTTGTGAACATCTTTAGCCATACGAGATTTATCACCGCAGACATAGAAATATCCTCCATTGTCTAACCAATTCCAAATCTCTTCTCCATGTTTCTTCATCAAATGTTGAACATATACTTTCTCTGCGCCATCTCGAGACCAGGCCAAGTCGTGTTTATCGAGAACTCCGCGCTCCTTCCAATCATCCATTTCTTCTTTGTAATAATATTCTCCGGATTCAGTTCTGTCGCCAAAGAATAGCCAATTTCTACCTTCATCGCCATTGATATCGCGCTGTTGTAAGAAAGCTCTGAACGGCGCGATTCCAGTCCCTGGACCGACCATGATACAATCGGTTTTGCCATCCTCAGGGAGGATGAACGAACGAGTAGGTGACATGAATACTCCAATTGGAGTTTCGCCGGCCGTACAACGATCAGCAAGGAACCCAGTCGTCAATCCAGTACGGTCGCGGTCGTGATAGGAATATCGAACGATGCCGACAGTAAGGTGAACTGTACCTTTTTCGTGTTCTGGGCTGCTAGCAATAGAATAAAGACGAGGTTTGAGGCGATCCATTCCTTCAATAAACTCTTGTGGAGTGAAACCAATATGACCGAAATCGCCCAAAGCATCGAGATAATCGCGGGTCCACATGTAATCTTCCATTTTCTTCGCATCGGAAGTCAAACTATTCCACAATTCTTCAGCAGAATCATTTGGTGAACAAATTTCTGTGTAACCTTCTGGAACATCATCATCCTCTCCTGAGCCATCCCAAGAGATGAGTGAAGATCCATCTACAGTTGAAATTCTGACACGCTTTACAATGCTGATTGAGATTGTTCCATTTCCTGATGATACACGAGAACCGAGTCCGACCAACCATTTCTTTGAAACTCGATGAATTTCGTAACGGTTGGTTAGTGCTTCTCGTAATTCGCAAGGGCCGAGATGAGTCTCGACCTCTTCTTCACCCGTGAATCCTCCAAGAGACAGCAATTCTTCGACCATATCCGGTGGACATGCTGGAATAACCCCTAGAGCATCTCCTGCTTTGTATTCAAGCCCTGAATCACCTAAATCGAAAACTAGATGGCGAGTCTCTTTTCGAGAACTCTCACCATTGAGAATAAAATTATTGGTGAGTTTCGAAGTATATGGGTTCTTTACGCTCCAATCCGACATGAAATCATCTTCCTGTTGAGTTGGGCGAATCGTAGACCATTTATGAAAGGATGCGGAAATAGTACACTCACAGCGATGACGTCACAGCGATGAAGTCAAGTCATGACCACCTCATCGCAGGCTATGGCGCGAGTGCAGTTCCTCGGTACAGGCAATGCATTTTCACCGGCTGGCCGGATGAATGCATTAGTGTTAATCGACGAGAAAATTCTCGTTGATACACCACCTACACTAATGCCTCAATTGCGGCGAGAAAATATTTCACCAGCAGAAATTGAACACCTATTAATTACTCATTGGCACGCGGATCATATCTTCGGTTTTCCATTTCTAATGCTGGACAGACACCATGTCTCAGATCCAAGCCAAGAAAGAAATCTAACCGTCCACTTAAGACCCGAAGGAAGAGAATTATTAGAATCAATTACAGAATTAGGCTTTCCTGGTTCGGTTGAAAAAGGAACCTTGTCAGTTGTCAAATGGAATGAAAATGAAATCACAAACCTTGAAAATTCGGATTGGAAATTTGAACGCTTCAAGGTTTGCCATACTCCAGAAACTGACCCACATGGATATGAGTTAACACATTCAAATGGTTTTGTATTTCTCCACACCGGCGACTCAGGACCGTGTGAAGAAATCGATTCTAGAGCCGGTAGAGCCGACGTGATTCTCGTCGAAATGGGTGTACCAAATTTTGTCGAAAGCCCTCACCATCACACACCGAACGACATTACCGCACTCGCTGAAAGATTTCCTAATTCGAAGATTCTTGTAACCCATAATTTTGCGAGTTCAGAATTGGAAAGAAATGGTTTTCCCAAACCCAAACTATCTAATTCAATTATGCAGTTAGAAGATGGTGATGAAATGATTATCAGTGAAAATGGCGAGATAAAATTTGTTAATAAAAATACTTAAAAATTTACAACAGTTATAATCAACAACATTGCAAATAGCGTTTTTTATTATAACCTTAGCGAAATTATCACTAGATTTAGTTTCTATCCAAAGTGGAATTATTGAGTATTATTGTCCTTTGTGTCATCTACAATAATCAATGGATATTAGTGTTAAATTTACATCGGGAAAAATGTTAAAAAACAGTCACTAAAGGGGTTTCTATCTCTCACAGCCCATGTTATTAGTTGGTTTATTCTGTCATTTAAACCCTCAACAATCCTCATCAATCAAAGAGATGGTTTGGAATGTTTTATTATCCCTGAGTCCTTCGTGAAGAATCCGCGTAATCCAACTCGCCTCTCTTTGAGAGGAATGAGGGGGTGTTTACTATCGGGTTGAAAAATGGAGTTAAAAAATGAGGGGGAATATTTTCGAGAAGATTCTCGGACAAGATTCACTTTTCATTGATAGAAAAGCATTTGATCACGCTTTTGAACCATCTCGACTTCCTCATCGTGATCATGAAGTCGAAGCTCTTGTTCGCAATTTAGTCGATGCTCTAAACGGACATATTCCATCGAACATGTTACTCTACGGAGTTCCGGGTTCAGGCAAGACTGTTGTGACAAGATTCGTCCTCACTCAATTGCTAGAAAAGGGTAAGGAGATGGGGCATCCAGTAAATACCTACGAGATAAATTGCAGAAATGTCGACACAAAATACAGGGTCGTTCAAACCCTTGCCACACAACTTCACCAACGTGGAGATACTCCGATTCCGTTTACCGGCTGGCCAACAGATCGCGTTCTTGAAACATTACTTCATCGTATGGATCGAGCAGGTGGCGTACATATTCTAGTTCTCGACGAGATAGATAATCTCGTCGCTAAAGCAGGCTCCGACCTTCTTTACAGTCTAACAAATATGAACACACTTTTGACCAATGCACGATGTTGTATTATCGGTATTAGCAATGACCTTCATTTCACTCAAGAACTCGACCCTCGCGTTAGTTCAAGATTGAGTCAAGAGGATGTTGTGTTCCATCCATATGGTGCACCTGAAATTCAAGACATTTTACAAGAGCGAGTTCGTTCAGGATTACGAACCGATGTTTTGGATGGCGGCGTAATTGAACTCTGTGCTGGTCTAGCCGCTCGAGAACACGGCGATGCTCGCCGTGCTCTCGACCTATTGCGAATTTCTGTTCAGAAAGCGGAGCAACGCTCACAGACGAAAGTGGATCCACGTCACGTACGATTAGCTCAAAGTCAATTAGAGCACGACCAGGTGACGCCGATTCTTCGAACTTTACCTCTCCATCAGAAAGTGGTACTTTTCTCCATTCGACTGAATGAAGAAAATGGATTACGAAATATTTCGACCGGCGAAATTTTCCGAACATATGCTGAGGCTTGTATGAAAATTGAGGTCGAGCCTCTAACGCCTCGGCGAATTTCATCACTCCTCAATGAATTAGATACTCTCGGGCTCATCATGGCTAGAAATGTCAGCAAAGGCCGTGGTGGACGAAGTAAACAAGTTAACTCTGCGATTCCAAAAGCGATTGACGCAATCGCGATTATGGGAGAAAATGAGCCTTTAATCGACGAAGCAAGTCAAGGCAAATATATGCTCCAAGGAAAATTGTGAACTCAACTCACGCCTGAAAGCGTTATACCGAAAGGGTAGGTCGCCGACCTCGATAACCATGGTTCAAACCGACTGGAAAGAAGCGTTGACTCGCCCTAGTTGTACTGCATCAACAGCCGCTCTTTTGATTGGATCATGGGTTGTTTTACTCACTATAATCAATGTTGTTCAAGGTGCATATTCACCCGATCACAAGGTATTGTGGTTCGGTTTTCTAACTGGTGGAGTTTCAAATTCAACAGATATGGCATTTGTTCTCGATGATGCCTTCTTTGGCATCATCGGTGCTGCTTTGATGGCTGTTGGATGCAGAGGACTGAATAATTCACACGATGATGACGCTGTAACCGGAATCTCCGGCTTCTTTCAGAGTGCATTTATTGGCGACCTATTCTCAAGCGCAAATGGAGTCATCAACACAATCGCATCTTGGTTGGTCATTATCGGAATTGGATTTTACTTCTACTGGAGTGTAATAAACACAACTTGGGTTGACCCTGGCGTCTACTCTGTGATGATTGTCTTCGTCACATTTGGGTTTGGCTTGCGAGTAATGGCAAAAGCAGAAAACTGATTCAATTGATATCCAATTGTTTTGATTATGCTGAATCAAAAGCAGTTAGCAACCTACGGCACCTTGTTTTTGAATCGATTCCGGTCAGTCGAAGAACCACTCCACGGTGTGGCTGACCGTAAAGAACCACGCTGCCGATTGGAGCAAGTGGGTGTAGGAATAGTGGAGCGAGATCCTCCTCTCCATCAACAATGATTAGAGTTGATTCTTCGTTATGGAAATTCACCATCGCAATTTCACAAGCGTTTAGAAGCGATGGTGTAAGTTGCCCAGGAGGATTAATACAATTCAGAATATTATCGAAATCAGATTGATTAATATCATTATAACCATGCCATTTTTCCCTCTGTGTTTTTTCGTCAATTAATCCTATGTCGGCATTTCTTCCAACCTGTTGCAGTGCGAGAATTGTAACATCACCGACACCTATGATTGGACTTGCATCATCTCCTGCTATCTCTAAGGCACCGAGGATTGCAACCGATAAATCATCCTCTAGCCCTTCACAAAGAATGCCAAAAGGATCTTTTAACTTAGATTCAATTTCCTTTGTGAGGGTGATAACTCCCTGTCGAGAATTCTTAGGTATCCAAGGATTCCCTTCAGAATCAATTTCTCCAGCTCGAATTCTCGAACTTGAAATTGGTTTACCATCATGAGCATCTACATGTTCTGCCTGAATAATTTCAAGCTCCCCTAATCCATTATGCTGGCGTTGTAAATTTATCTCTTCACAGTTAGCCCTTGTTTCAGAAGTACAAATTATTGCTCCGGCTTCCAAATGAGTTGGTGCTGGTCCAACATTATCTTCGAGTAAATGTAAACTCAGGGATGGGCTCAAATCTTTACCGATTAAATCCAACAATTCAGCCGCTCGCTCATCCCAAGAAAGAATTTGAGAATTTTTCGCCTGAGCTAATATATCACTTGTCATCCAAACTTCTAATTTTTGGCATTTTTCTAGGCCAGTAAGCAGAAGTGCATGGTGCCCAGCATGGAATCGGTCGAAGGTCCCCCCGATGAGGCCGATGCTGTGCATTGGTTGTCAGCAAGACTCGCCTGCCTTGAGGACTGCGGAAGCGCGTGTTCTTCAAATTCCAAGAAAAGCGCTGCTGAATGAAAAAAAGAGTGTGCCCCGGGATGTAACGGTTTCCTTCACAGCAATGCTCCGGCTCCTGACCCCACCCCAGGACGTATGTTGGATTGTGTGGTAGTCCCTAGAATCATCCCTTTTGGTCAACAGGGGACCTATCACAATCCAAGCCGTCCATTTTGCGCCAGTGGTCATTCCCGAGGGTCACACTGGTCTTCGACGGACGACAGGCCCAATTCTGTGGTACCGAGTGTCATCCTTCATCTTCCGGCATGGAGATTTCGTCGACGCGGTGTTGCCAGTTGGGCAAAGCCGCCTCCCAAGTTCTCTCTATGAAGGCATCGTTTGTCTAATAACAGTAATAATATGGAAAAAATAATTTAATTCAAATGTTAATCGAAAATAATCCTTGGTGGAATCCTGTCTTTTTTGCTAATAATCTCTCACCGACTGATGAATCTCCAGTTAATGCCGATTCAGGACTTATATCGGGCCAGCGGTCGAGAGGTTGAGCTAACCATCCAACCAATGGATGGGTTCTTCCAGGTATTGGTGAACGATTATCGATGACAGATTCTATTGCATCTAATAGATCCAACAACGAATCGGCAGACTCAGACAATCCTTCTCGCTGCCTTCTACCCCTTAATTGTCGAGCTAAAGAAGAGTAGAGTTCTGAATCGCAACCCGGATGTTCAAACCCGCTCAGACCAGGTGCTTGGCTCGGTTCCCCTATTGGGCGAAGAATTACCGCAGACCAAGGCAGAGATTTTTCGATCAACCAATCAGTGGCATCATCAAATTCTAGAATATTCTTCAAAAATTCTGGAGCAATTGGAGCCCACCAGTCCTTCGGTAAATGCTCAACAACTCTTTCTAAATCATCCAAACTTAAGGGCACGTCATCCAACATCCTATCCACTAATTTTGACCAAAGATGTAAATCATGTCCTTCGGGCAAATTCTTGCTTGTAGATAATATTCCTTGTAGAATTGGTCCAAAATCTGCCGCTCTACCTCGCTTTGGTGAATACATCCATGAAACCCCTTCTAATGCTGCCAACGAACGACTCGGAGGATGAGTTAACCATGCTTCCATTGCCCATTTGAGCAAATCTTCATGCATTTCGCTTGGAATCCAAGGTGCATTTGCAAGGAATTGTGCAGCGACCCATGCAGCACCCTGCGAAGCTGCTGATGGATCAACTGCGGGTCGAATTCTTAATGCAATCTCGGGATTTTCCCTTATTTTTCGTTGAATCTCTATGGAATACTGATTCAATACCATCTCTGGTGCTTCATCGGCTAGTTCGGACAATCTCTCTAATGGCATAAAATCCAAATCGAATAATATCATCCAATCAGCATCCAATCGTGATCTCAATCTCTGCCATCGTGGCCATCTCGTCCGACGCGGTGATGCAATCCAAGCCGCGATTGGATATGCCGCCTCCATTTGGTTTGCCCAATCTTCGTTACCATTCGGATATTGGGCAACTGCAGAATTTACCATCGAGAGATAACCTGACTTGAGCTGTTGTGCCTCACAATCATATTTCTCAGATAGTCCGACTATTTGCCATGGTGTTGGTGCAGTACCAATCTTTTCATCCAAAATTGGAGTGGTTTGAGAAAGTTGATCGAGGAGACGAATCGGAATTGATATCCCATTGGTCGTAGTGAGTTTTAACCAAGGAAGTGGACGGAATGAGTCGGTTTCAAGTACATCCATAGCCTCAAATTGTGATTTTTTTTGTTCTGTAATAATCAATCTTAATTTCGGATGAACAGAAATTGAAGAAATAACATCAGCAGGTATTCCAGAATCCAACTCCAAAACCAATGGGGGTTTTTCCACCTCTGCTAATGACCATCTAATCAAAGATTCAATAGCCGAATTTTCTATCCCTCTAGTTTCTAAAATTCTAATTCGACTTTCATCTTCTGTAAATGTCGAATTTCCCCAATCTCTTCTAAATCGTCTCCAAGTCGATTCATCCGTTCGAATTTTTCTTGTCGAGACGATTCTGTCACGAAGAGATTGAACCCGCTTTCGCCGCTCTGTTTCTGATAATCTTGGATGGGCACGTTGAATCCAATAATCCAGAGTGGATAACGGATATTCATCGCCTTCTGCGTCAATACCAGATAAATCAGCGATGACGAGTGAATTTATTCTAGCCGTCCTCAATAACATCGATTTTGAAAGTCGGTCAGCTAAAATTGCACAAATTGGAATCTTTGGTCTAACATCTTGAGTCAATTCATGAACTGCTCCTAGAACCCAATCTCCTCGATGATGGGAATTCTCAGGCAATGGAGGAGATTGGCCGGAACTTGGTGGATCAAACCAATGCCCTGGGGCAATCGCAATAGGCAAATCAGATTGGATTAATTTCGCCCTAATCATGCCAATTACAGTCGGCGTTTCAACATAGGATTCGAGTCTAGATGGATCTGAGGTAGGCGGTGCCGATTCCGACATTTTCATTGATTCTAAATCATACCAACGGGGTGAGCGCTCACGAAGAATGGCCCAATTCCATCGAACCCCTTCATTTCCACTAGAAATAGAATCTTCATTAGTTCTGGTTGGGGGTCGATTTGGAATCAAGACCATTGGCTCGGATAAAGACGAAGTTAAGCCAATTAGAACATTTTCACCATCTCGATCCAATAAGCAGAATTGACCCTCATCTCGAGGTAATGGTAACGCCTCAAGTGCCCGAGCCAATTCATCAGAGCGGATTACATCCCAACCTAACTCAGTCAGATGAAGCCTCCCCCCTCTACTACCTACAGCGGCATCACTAGCGACCAGTCCGTCGTTTCTCAGACGCCTAAGTTCCGCTGATGCGTGAGGGACCTGTAAATTTACATCCCTTGCTAGAGCACTTACTGTATCTCCGCCGTCAGTTAACCGATTCAGAAGTCGACGGCGATGGCGGCTACGTATTTTCATCGGATCTGAAGAGATTTCGCCATTTGATACGATTTGAGTTTCATCCGACACCATTCTGCACCCCCGAATTAATCTAGCATACTTCTCTGTATTAAATTATCGTTTGAAGTTACATTTCATTACACATTTCTTATGCAATAATTAACACTTTCATTTCCACACCGCTCAGGGGTGCGAAAAATACACCTAATTATACAACAACTTGTAACCAATTGAGTCAAAGAGTTGCAGAATGGTTATATTACCCCCCGCCGTCCTACGCTCATCGAACCGGTTTCCGTGCTCGATAACTTGCAGAGGACGAGAGAAATGGACGCGGAATCAATCCGAACCCTACTCAGAACATACCTCACAGAGCGGCCGCGAAACACGACTGAGATTAGCCAGTGGATTAACCTCCAAGATGGAACTAATCCTGTCGAATTTGATCTCGCAGCGATGCTTGAATCAGATGCTTCGATCGTTCGCATCGGTCGCGTCAGAAAAAGCGGCATGGTAGAACGCGAATCACCACTTTCGGAATGGGCAACCGAAGAGTGGGTAGCTCACCATGAGCGAAACCAGTCTGTAAAAAAGGAGTGAAACAAGTGAGAACAACAAGACTACGACAAAAAATAAAGAAGTTCCTCGACGTAAGAGGAGAGGCGAATACCACTGAAATTCTTGAGCACGTCAATTCAACGATGCGACACGGTACAACCCCACAGCAACTAGGTAATGTGCTCTCAAAGGACAAAGACATCATGAAGGTGGGGAATACCAAGCGCGGAGGAGCTCTTTCTGGCCGCTACGAAATTTGTGTCTGGCAACTTCGACCAGGTGCTCTTGACGACATTTGATTTGTTTTCAAAAATATCAACTAATTACAAACCTTACGATGATTCACTCCTTCATCGAAGTTAAATTCCTTAATTCATCAATATTATTCAAGATCAATGCGAATCAGTTTTCAAGATTCGCGGACCAATCACCACTGCGCGCTAAACTATTCATCTTTGCACGGTGATTGAATACTTCTTGACTATGTCGAGCCGAATTTTCATCATCGGCCGCCCATGATTTTAGTGCGTTAGCAAGAAGAGCTCTGCCGTATGAATACGATAATTGCCAAGGGTGCTCTATATCCATAGAGTTCATCAAATTCAGATGAGCAGTTGCATCTTCATCTGATTGACCGCCCGAGAGAAATACAACTCCTGCTAAATTAGGGGGAACATTCGCTGTCAAACAATCAACAGTCATTTGCGCCACCTCTTCTCTCGATATTTGTTCGGCGCAATCAATACCTGCGATAATCATATTCGGTTTGAGTAATGCACCGGGCAGATGAACACCCTGAATTGAGCAAGCAATGAATGTCGCCTCTAGTATTTCTGCTGAAACATCGTAACAGCGCTGCGCATCATGATCTCCAGACATCAATACTTCCGGCTCAATAATTGGAACAAGCCCTTGCTCCTGACAGATTGCAGCATATCTTGCGAGCGCATGTGCATTTGTCGAAATATTCGCAGCGCTTGGCATACCTTCTCCGATTGCGATAACGGCCCGCCATTTTGCGAAACGCGCGCCCATCGAGAAATATTCAGCACACCTCTCACGCAACCCATCTAATCCCTCAGTAATTTTCTCACCATCATGATGTGCGAGTTCTTTCGCGCCTGTGTCCACCTTTATTCCTGGATGTACGCCACGGGCGATGAGAGCTGCTGGCACAGATGTGCCGTCAGCCATTTTTTGTCTAATCGTCTCATCGAATAGAATAACTCCACTAATTGCCGATTCGTAGCCATTCGTCTCGAATAAATTAGTTCGATATGTACGTCGGGCTTCGACCGATGACTCAATTCCTGCCGCCTCAAGTCGACTCGACATAGTTCCATTACTCTCATCAGCAGCAAGAATTCCTTTGCCAGCAGCGACGAGTTCGCTTGCAGTTTTTTCAAGAAGTGCAGTGTCCATAACAGAACCTCGGCCTCACGTAGGGACTAACAGAAATGAAGGCATCGCCGAACTATTCCGCATAAGAGCATAATCATCGAATGTTAGAAACGAATTTATGAATGCCATTCGCCACATCGATAACTTCTGATTCGACCGAATATTGCCCATCTTCTAACAACTCTACTCCTTTACTGCGGCCGTCACAAACACCCGTTCCGATGAAAATCGCATCAGGGGAAGAGCATAGTTCATCTCGACGCCATAATCTTTCAATGTCGCCGTCAATCATTTGTTCGGCGCGTTCTCGATGCCCGTCATTTTTGAAGACGAGGCGCCCCTCGAAAGGAGCTCCAAGGCCGCGAAGGGCAGTTGCAGTGATTACGCCTTCAGGGGCAGCGCCGATTCCCATCAGCATGTCAATTTCTGAATTAGGGTCAGCAGCGTTTAGCGCAGCCGAAACATCCCCATCGCCAATAAGTACGACATTGACTGAAAGATCGCGAAGTTCCTTGATCAATATCTCGTGGCGAGGGCGATCCATGACGACAACATTCAATTCGTTAGCAGATTTATCAAGCCCATCTGAAGCGGCTTCAATATTGTAAGCGGTCGACTCATCTAGTGAAATATTCCCCAATAATTCAGCAGGTCCTGCAATTTTATTCATATAACAATCTGGAGCATGTAGAAGGTTCCCCCGGGGTGCAGCAGCCAGAACTGCCATCGCGTTTGGCAAATCGTATGCAACGTGATTTGTGCACTCAAGAGGGTCGACTGCGATATCAATTGAAGGAGCATTTGAATCATTCTGTAGAGATCCGAGTGGCTCGCCAATCCAAAGCATTGGTGCATCGTCTCGTTCACCCTCGCCGATTGCGACTCGCCCATCAAAAGGCACAGTATCGAAAACAGTGCGCATGGCTTCGACTGCAGCGCCATCAGCGGCTTTACCATCGCCTTTGCCTCGCCAAGCTGCCGCTGCAACAGCAGCCGCTTCACACGCTTCGAGGAAGTATCGTTCCAAATCTGCTGTTGCCATGAAGTGTCCGAGATGTAATCAGCATTCAATCATGCGGGTCATTAGAGTTCAAAGTAAGATTCAGAACTGGAGTTATTTCGATTCACCTTTACTCTTCTTAATAACTCGAACATCTTCGATTAGAGAAGTAGGATATTGCCCGTTTTCATCCTTCTCAATTGATTTTAACATATCCCAAGCACAGAGTAATCCTGCGTTTACACCACATAGTGCCTCCATTTCAACGCCTGTTGTCCAATGTGTGCGAACACTAACTGTACAACGAACTCCATTCTCTTCGACCACCCAATTTACCGTGCATCCTTCAATAGGAATTGGGTGACAATGTGGGATCATTCGAGGTGTTTCTTTAACCGCTTGAATAGCAGCGATGGTCGACGCTTCACGAACATCACCTTTTGGTGAACGACCATTTTCAACGACATCAATCCCTGCTTCGGAGAGAATAAGTAAGCCCGTTGCAATAGCTTCACGTGCCACGACAGGTTTAGCGCCAACATCAATAATTCCAGTCCACGATTCCTCCACCCACTCACCTACTGACAACCTCTCGGAGTCACCACTCCCTATTCAGATAAGCGGAATTAATTAATACGGTCGAAAATAAGCAGGAATCTGAAATAGTATCCCGACTTAGGCTATTCATGTCGAAATCCTTCCGGGACCAAGCAACCCCGGGAGCAGTGCCTCAACTTTGGTCTGGCATCAACCACGATAGACCAATTACCGACGGCTTGAAATTACAGGTTATCGATCATCTCTGCGTCGGATGCTCCTATTGTGAAATGGCTTGTCAAGATGATGCTTTGATAGTAATTGGATTGTGTAAAGTAAACCAAGAAAAATGTACAGATTGCTTGAGATGTCTTCTTTGGTGCCCGACTGGAGCCCTAGTCTACGATAAATAATCAAGGAGGAATTGTAATGAGTAAACCAAAAGCAATTATTATTGGTTCCGGAGTAGGTGGCTTAGGTGCTGCTGCGAAATTGGCTCAAACTGGTCAATTCGATGTTTCGGTTTACGAACGGCTAGCATTTGCTGGTGGCAGGTTCACACAGCACGAGCACGATGGTTTTCAAATTCCAACTGGGGCAGTCCACATGATTCCTCATGGCCGTAGAGGACCTTTTGCGAAGTTGATGCTTGGAAAGAAAAGTGCTGGTGGATTAGATCTTGGCCGGCACGGGGTCGAATTTCTACCAACATCTGCCTATGCTTGCCAAATCAAAAATAACAATATTATGAGTGCGAATTCACCAATGGGAATTATGAAATGGTTTCCTGTTAAAAACACTCTAAATTTACCTAGATTGTTAGCTACTCGCGCGAATAAACCGTGGGGAGATAGAGATTCGATAAACGGCAAACTATGGCTAAAAAAATATTTTACAAATGATTTTATCGATTTTATGGACGCTTTTTCTAACTTTGCCATAAGCCTGCGTTTCGACCAAATGCCAGCATCGGCAGTAGTCAAAATTGTGCAGAACTCATTTTGGAATGGGCGACCCTGCGTCCCGAAATCCGGTTGTAAAGGAATTATTGATGGGCTGAGGAGTGATTTGAAAGAAAATGGAACTAGGGTGAAATTGTCTAATGAAGTAATGGAAATATTACCTGGATATGCTGAGGAGGCGACAAAGAAACACCGTTTTTGCATCGGGATTCGCAGGAGAGGCCGAGAGGAAGCAAAGTGGATTGGAGCAGATTCAATAATCTACAATGGAGGTCATCCTAATTTGCTCAAATCACTCTCAGATGACTTCGAAATAGATAGTGAAATAACTAACAAAATAGAAAATACACAAGCAGTAGGGGGAATCGGTTTCGTTTTTTCCCTCGACGAAAACATTCCTCATCAAAATAGTGGTGTGACTATGATTCCTAACCTAGAGAGGGTAGGTGGTTACGTAATCCCAACCTTTACTGAACCGAGTTTGGCTCCAGAAGGGAAACACATGATGATAACTCACCAATTCGTGCCGGATGACAATATTCAATCAGAGATAGTGAAAGGTAGAGAAGACCTCTATGATTCAATTCCTTGGTTAGCAGATCACGGAGAGGAAATTGCAGTTCATTCCTATCACAGGAATTGGCCATGTAATCGGGCGCCGCAAGGTGCTGAATTACCCAGAGATATAGGTGTCGAAGGAATCAGACTTGTCGGTGATGGAGTTAAGGGACATGGATGGATGATGGTTGAAGGGGTTGCTTCTAGCGTAGATCCTGCAGTAAAAGAAGTCAGTCGGTTGATGAATTCTGGTCGATTAACCTAATCCTGCTTTCCAAATTTCACCATCTAAACGATATTCTTTTTTCCATAATGGCGCTTGGGCTTTCAATTCAGAAATTAGCCAAGAACAAGCTTCGAACCCTTCAGCTCGATGAGGGCTGCCAACATGAATACAAACAATTGGCTCGCTGGGCTCAACTACACCGATTCTATGAGCGATTACAATCGAGGAAACTCCAAATCGTTCTGCTGCGTTTTCAGAAATTTCTCGAAGTACTATCGATAATTTCTCCTCCCACGCATCGAATTCGAGGCGCTCCACCTCAACCCCATCATCCTCACCTCTGGTATGGCCGACAAAGGAAACTACACTACCACAACCATCCAAATCTAACAGGTTGCGTAAGAGTTCTGGGTCGAGGTCAGTAGAGAGGACTTCGACGGCGATGCTGGTCATGATTCGGCTAATCCAGCATCACCCTTCAATGCCACGGAGTGGAGGAACCATTCAAACAGGACTGCAGATTCGCTAAGCCATGTCTGAGCGAATCGACATCCTCGGCGCTGGTCTTTCAGGCCTAGCTTCTGCAACGATTCTAGCTCGTGAAGGCAAAGAAGTTCACGTCCACGATATTCGCGCAGATAGTGGAGCGAGATTCGATGGAGATTTCCAAGGAATTGAAAATTGGACTAGTGAAATCGACTTTTTCGATGAGATGCGGAGTTGGGGGCTTGATCCAGATGAATTCAAATCAAACGGATTTGGAATCATTGATCTCATCCATCCTGACGATACAATCACTCAACCGATTACCGATGGCTACGCTTTTCGAGTCATCGAGCGTGGGACGGATCCGCACTGTATCGATCAAGGATTCAAGAGAATGGCACTTGCCGCAGGCGTAAATATTCACTACAACGTAAAAAAAGACCCGAATGAATGCCAAATCATTGCCGCCGGACCAAAAGATTCCAGCGCAATTGCATTTGGCGAAATATTCCACACGGACCATCCGAATCATGTCGCCTTCCAACTCAATGACAAATTGGCACCTGGCGCATATTCATATCTGATTATTATCGATGGTATCGGTTTAATTTGCACTTGTTTATGGCGACAACAAAAGAAATCAGGTCGTTACCTCAACGAAACCATCGCTTGGTATGATGAGCACTACGAACTCAATCGTCAACCGATAAAACGAGTCGGTGGTAAAGGTGATTTTGCAATCCCTAACAAATATGTTCACGAGGGTAAAATTTACGTCGGTGAAGCAGGGGGATTACAGGATTTCATGTGGGGATTCGGAATGCGCTATGCGATAACAAGCGGAGTTTATGCTGCAAAATCAATCCTTGGTAAATGCGATTATGAAACGGAGATTCGTAAACAACTCCTACCCTTAGTAAAAACTAGTGCAATTAACCGATTTTTGATGAATCGTTTGGGCGATAGAGCATTCAAGCAAATTGCAAATCACTGGATGCGCAACCAGAAGAAAACCGGTGATGGATTGACATTCATGAAATGGGTTTACCAGCCCGGGATTTTTCGTCGGGCGCTATGGCCAATCGTAAAACTCGGCATGCTTCGCAAAAAAACTCTAACCGATGGCAGAACCGTTCATCGTATGCCCTTCCGAAAGCCATTGGTTAGGGATGTTTGGGAGCCGAGTGAAGGTGCAAATGCTATCGGAGAACAGTGGAAAAATACGAGAAAGAGGGGGGGGAACCTGTCTTTTGGCGAATCTGATATGTAAAAAATATTTTCAAAACTCTCCGTTTCTTTCATTAACGAATCCTCAGTGGCGCGGCTATGACTTCATGGCCTAGCCTCGAATCAATGCCGAATAATCTCGTAAATTACGGTGTTACTGAAAATGGAATTGCAATTATCGAACTCGCTTCGAACTCGTCAGGTGCTCCTCTCGAAGATGGTGAGATTGGCCCGAATACCTACACTCACGAGATGATGCGAGACATTGACACCGCTGTTGTCAAGGCTCGCTTCGATGACGATGTAACCGTCATCGTTTTCACCGGCCATGGCCAGAAATTTTTCTCGGCCGGAGCAAGTATTCAGATGTTGAATTCGGTTACTCCTGGATTCAAGTACAATTTCTGTTTACATGCTAACGAGACTCTTTCCCGCCTTGAGCAGACACCGAAATTGGTTATCTGTGCAATCAACGGTCACGCAGTAGGTGGAGGATTAGAAATCGCAATGGCTTGCGACATTCGTATCGCTCGCAAAGATGCTGGGAAATGTGGACTTCCAGAAATTAACCTCGGTGTTCTCGCAGGAACCGGTGGAACCGCTCGCCTAACCCGCCTCATTGGCAAGGCTCGCGCTCTCGAATACATGGTTAGTGGTGAATTAATGGCTTTTGAAAAGGCTAAGGAAATCGATCTTGTCAATGATGTATGGGAAGGGTCACTCGAAGATTTCCGACAAGACATCCTCGATTATGCAACTCAATACACTCTGCCATTCAAAGCGACTATGGCTGTTGGAAACATCAAGCGCTCATGCCAATCTGGCCCAGAAATGCCTTTCGAATACCACCTCGCACTAGAACGAGAGTTGCAAGCTGCTCTATTCCACAGCAATGATGCGAAGGAAGGAATCTCAGCATATGCTGAGCGCCGAACACCTCGCTTCGTCGGCAACTAATTTTCATTTTTGGAATTAGTCTATACCAAAGACTAGTTATTAATTGGATTATTATTCAATTCAAATAAATTGAGAAATATCTTTACCTGAAATAACTGCAAATCCATAATCATACATTTCAGACACCCAACGGTCATCCTTACTCGTGGCTGGAATCCAAATCGCCTTGAGGTCACCAAACCATTGCATTCGTTGAGTGATATCTTCTACTAAGGTCCAAAGATCTACATCACCGTGCACACTGACAATTTCTATATCATCGTCGATTCCAGATAGAGAGGCATGTGCTGCAAATCCAAAAATTTTACTTCCTTCAGAATTTTTCAAATTATCGATGAGTGACACATTTTGACCTCGAGAAATGAATTTCTCAATAATCATCTTATCATTCTTGTCACTTGAATTAAGTCCAATAAATGCCCAATTTCTTTGACCTAATGCCCAATCAATTGCCTCATCATTTACCGCATTTCGGAGAGTGTGTAAATCAATATCCACATTATTAGACATAAAATGAATATTGTAGTATATTGCCCGAACATATTCGCAATAATACAAATTGACTCACATGTTCGGGTGATTTCCTATGGAATACCCCCCCCCCCGTATATTTAGGAAGAAAATACTCTATGCTAGGAAGATATAGTATGTTATAGATCTATGATACTGAATGCCCGACCTGTATGGAAAAGAGAATAAAAGAGGAGATAAGATGCAAATACCGCTAGATGTGAAAAACATTATTGATGAAAAATTAGTTAAATTAGAATTGACAACAACTGTAACTGAAGCTATGAAATCCATGCATGAAGAACAAGTTTGGTCCGTTATCGTAACCATAAATGGCGAACCACATGGGGTTGTGACTGAACGTGATCTCCTCAGGCGTTGCTTCAGAGAAAAGAAAGATCCTGATTTCGTAACCCTCGGAGAAATTATGAGTTACCCCCTAATAACTATAGACAACGATTTACCGATCGGTTCTGCATTAAATCTATTGATGACTGATGGAATTCGTCGTGTTTACGTCACCGATAATAATGGAATAATTATTGGTAGAATTACGCAAACTGGTACTCTCGAAGCGACATTAAATGCCATACTAAAAATGCAACAAACTTTCTCTCAAATTTGAAGTGACTTGAAGTCATCCATTCAAAATAAGATATATTGACAAAATATTAGGCTCAAAATCCACACCAAAGGTTGTTTGAATTATTTGGAAGAAGCTCTTCATCGATTTGCCAAGCTCCCGTCCAATTACCAATCTTTCTTGAGTTATAATCAAGGTGAGCCTCGAAGGGAGTTGAAGACCAAACACCTTCATTATCGACGACAAATTCCCCAAACGAAGATTTGCCATTAATTTCACCTAAAATTACTATGTTCTCACCAACGATACTAATTCCTCGTACCAAATCTTCTCCGCTTGATCCAGCAACCCGGGGTTTACTGAACGAACCATTAACAGATAATAATGAGAAAAAAATATCTCGATGCCCTACCGATGACATTGAATAATTTTGAATTAATTCATCACCTTCCCAAGAGCCTGCGACAATCAACGAGCCATCATCTAATTGAATAGCGTCAAATAATGCTATTTTTCCAGCTCTGTAATCCGCAGGCGTTCTAGCTAATTCCATTGATATCAAGGTCTCAATTTGAGATTCGGATAAATCATCCCTAGTTACAAGAGATTGTTCTCCACCATCACCTAGAATCATAATCGGAGAAACTGCCAAGAAAATAGCCAATAGAACAGGTGGAATAAGAAGGAAGCGTGAATTGATTTTCTGACTCATTCACTTTACCTCTACATTCTACCCTAGATGTCATGGTATGATTTTGTTTTACCGAACATGTTCGCGCGGAGTATGATAGATAGGCGAAGCGTCGAATAAATAGGGAGTTTACGAATGAAGACTGCAATACCAACAAAAAAATTAAATCAATCCGGAGAGATTCACTCAAGTCCAGCCCCTATTCTTCTTTCACTAGCTGTAACTTTATGTCTAGGTGCACTCTTAGTACTGCCATTAATAGTATTAGGATTGCCATTATTGGTCTACTCAATTTATCTCTGGATTAGTGAAGAAGTTAGACTTTGGCCAGCAAGAATAGAGAGAGAAAACTACGAAGATTGGGGAGACGCCACGTGGGCAATGGTTTGGATAATCATCACAGAATGTATCATCTTTGCAGGTTTCTTTGCTTATTGGTTTTGGACCAAGTGGCATACTATCTCCTGGAGTGGAGCGGTTGGTGGCACTTGGCCAGCAGCAGGCGTTGAACACGACATGATGTTGGTTAGCGTCAATACTGTACTCCTAATCACTTCTGGTGTTCTTGCACATTTTTCCTTAGAGAAGCACTTCAAAAAAGAATATACTAAATCCTGCCAACTATTAGTTGCTGCAGTAGTTCTAGGGCTTGCTTTCTTGGCAATTCAATTGTATGAATATACACATGCTGGATTCATTTGGTCAGATCACCCATATGGAACTGCATTCTTCTCACTAACTGGCCTTCATGGACTTCACGTCCTCATAGGATTAGTTGTCTTTATGGTTGTAATTTTCTTGATGAAAAAAGGCCACTATGAGATTGCACGACACGATAGTTTCCGTGCCGTGACTATGTATTGGCACTTCGTTGATGCCGTTTGGATTTTGTTATTCCTTATCGTTTACCTGGAGGTGATTTGAGATGGGAATGAATAACAAAACTACAGGGGTATTGTTTTTCAGCATCACCATTTTGATGCTGACTTTTGCATCAATTTACAACTGGTTCCAAGGATTAGGCGGATCTGGAGCTCACGCAGAAGTTTATGATGAACTTTTCACATTGTATTGGTCTCTTGGTACCGTGATTGGAATTGCCGTTTATGCTTACTTCCTTTATCTTGTTTACACATCTTGGGGCAAAGATTCTGGAGAAGAAATGACTATCGGTCAATCTCCTGTTGTTCGTGGTTCTAATAAAGGAGCTATTATTGTCTCATTCACAATTGCTCTTTTCTTGCTGGTTCTTTCAGATACCACTTTCGACTCTATTGATTTCTTTGAACAACATGAAGAACATACTACTGATAATTCCTTCACTATTGCCGTAACAGGCTACCAATACTATTGGGATTATGAGTATCCAAATGGAATCCATCTCACTAGTGTTGGTGAAGAGCCATTGAAAATACCAGTCGATGTTCCTGTCGTGTTCGAAGTGACATCAGGTGATGTATTCCATTCGTTTGCTTTACCTGAACATCGAATCAAAATTGATTCTATTCCTGGTCGATCGAATGAAGGCTGGATATTAGCAGACGAAGTTGGAACTTTCCCGATTATGTGTGCAGAACTTTGTGGAGATGAACATGCAATAATGGGTGGAGAAATCGAAGTGATGTCCACTGAAGATTTTGACGCATGGTATAACTCGGGGGTGAGTGCATGAATTTTGTAGGAAATAATAATATGAATAAATTTGGAGTTTTACTTTCGATAATGCTGGTATTAGCAATTGTTCCACAAATGAGTGCACTTCCTGGAGGGATATCTGGGTCAGCAGTTGCTGGTGGATGTAATTGCCATGGAGCAGTTCCAACAGAGAATATTGATGTTCAATTATATGGATTACCGGAAGAATTTATTGCTGGTGAAACATATCCATTGACAATATCATTTACAGGAGGCCCCGATGCAATAGGTGTTAATCAGGGTGGATTTAATTTAGAATCTAGTGAGGGCGATTTCACCTCGCTCGATGATTCAACACAAGTCATTGACGGGGTATTGACTCATACAGATTCAGGAAATGACCAACGGAGTTGGTCCGTTGAATGGGTAGCTCCTCATTCAGACAAAGTTGTTGCTAAATTCACTCTATTGGTGAATTCAGTTAACGGGAATGGAGAAACGACAGGAGATGAATGGAATCTACTCAATGTCGACGTTATGGGACAGAATGCAAATGTAGGTTCAATCCTAGATTTCGATGAACCTGCTTGGCTGTTAATCGTCGGAACATTATTAGCTATCATCATAATCATTATCGTAACTTTGTGGAAAATGGAAAATTTCGGGAAAGCCGAATTGATTCATTGGTTGACAACAACTAACCACAAAGAAATTGGTTTGATGTATCTCTGGGCAACAATAATTTTCTCTATTATTGGATTGACCCTTTCAGTTCTTGTCAGATTACAATTGGTAGTTCCAGATAATGATTTCATGACTGGATCTCTATTCAATCAAGCTGTAACGATGCACGGTGCAGTAATGGTGTTATTCGCTGTTTCACCGATGTCTTTTGCATTCGCTAACTACATTGTACCGCTACAAATCGGTGCTCGAGACATGGCATTCCCTCGATTGAATGCAGCCTCGTTATGGATGTTAGTTCTCGGTGGGCTCACCGCTGCATCTGGATTCTTCTTCGATGGCGCAGCTGACGTAGGATGGACTTTCTATTCACCACTAACAAGCGTTGAGTATAGCCCTGGTTCAGGAGTATCTCTCGCGGGAGCGGGATTAGTCTTACTGATTCTCTCTGTAACTATGACTACAATCAATTTCCTAGTAACAATTGCAAGACATCGTGTCGATAGTATGGGCATATGGGATATGCCAATGTTCACATGGAATATTCTATTCACAGTTATTCTGATGTTAGTTGTATTTCCCGCACTTCTTTCGGCAGTACTTATGCTCGTAGGAGATCGTGTTTTCGGAACTCTATTCTTCGACCCAAGTATTGATGGCACTACATGGTGGTTGCACATATTCTGGTTCTTCGGGCACCCGGAGGTATACATCGTTCTTCTTCCGGGTTTAGGTATGGCAATGGAAGTCGTCCCAACCTTTACGCGAAAGCATTTGTATGGTCGAAAAATCATTATTTACGCATTAATGATTGCTTGTGTAATGAGTGTATTAGTTTGGGCCCACCATATGTTCTTGACTGGAATAGACCCTACATTCAGGAAAATAGAAACCATTGGAACTGAATTAATTTCAGTACCATTTGCTCTGATTTATCTAAGTTTAATTGCAACATTTTACAAATCAAAACCGGACTTTAGCAAATTGCCATTAGTATTCGTCATGGGAGCTGTTGGTATTTTCCTAGTCGGTGGAATTACTGGAGTTTACCTTTCCAGTGTTGCAATGGATGTTCAATTACGCGGAACTTACTTCCTTGTAGCCCACTTCCATTACACTCTCGGCGCTGTCGCTGTGATGACACTCGGAGGGATATATTATTGGTATCCAAAGATGTTTGGGAAAATGCTAGATGAAACGCTTGGATGGTGGCATTTCTGGTTGACTTTCTTCGGAATAAATTTGACTTTTATCCCCCTGTTTGGCCTCTGGGATATGCCTCGTCGCGTATACACCTACCAACAAGAATCTGGATGGGGAAATGAACAATTATGGTCAACAATTGGATCATTGATTGTCTTCGTTGCACAATTGATTTTCTTCTGGAATTTCATTCGAAGCATGAAACATGGACAAGAGGCCGGGAACGATCCTTGGAATGGACACACGTTCGAATGGTTGACTACTTCGCCTCCGCATCCACACAATTTCGAAACTTTACCAGTATTGGATCAAAAAACAATAATAAAATAATTGTGAATCTTTTCAATAATCATTTAGAATAATTAATCGAAATTGTGTGGCAAATTTACAATAGCGGAGCGTATCCTTACATTATGAGAAAATAGCCCTAACTGGTACGGTTCATATATCCGATAGTACCCGAACATGTTCGGGGGATGGTCAAACCCCTTGACCCGCTTCGCTAAGATTGAGATAAATATGAATAGAAACAATTGGGTAAAAATACGTGTTTTGACAACACTAGTTATTTCATTATTTGTTATAGCTCCATTAACAACAGCATTTCCAACGGGAATTTCTGGAAATGCAATAGATTACGGATGCGCATGTCATGGAAGTGTTGCTGAAGAAAGTGTTTCAATTCAGGTTTCAGGATTTCCAGACCAATGGGTAATTGGTGAATCATACGAATTGACGATTCAAGGGGAAAGTTCAGTTGTAAACGACGGAGAAAATCAAGGGGGATTTAATCTGAAAGTTGAGGGGGGGATCTTATCATCTCACGATGAGTCTGTGCATATTATCGATGGTGAAGCAACTCACACAGAAGAAGGGAATGATCAACGAGAATGGAGTGTTACCTGGACGGCTCCTTCGCGTGGCACTCAAAAAATCAATTGGCGAGTTTATGTCAACACTGTCAATGGAGATGGCACATCTGATGCGGGTGATTCTTGGAATATCATGAGTTCCTCAATCGTCGGTCCGGATAAGGTTGTAACCAACGATTGGACAGATTCAAAGACTGTTCGCATCGTAATGGGGTTGGTAGCATCAATGATTATAGTCAAAATATTACCTCATTCAGGCGGAATGTCAAAATCTGATTAAGAATAAACAAATTTACAAATAATTAAGGTGAAAAATATGAGTTATTTGAAATATATCAATAAAAATAACCCACAGGTACAACATTTACTAATTTCTATACGGCTTCCAAATGGGCATTGGGCAGGAGATATTACAAGGCTTTACCACCATACTGCAATCCGTGTCGATGAACACATGCCCCTTCCTAATGGACGGGGTTCAGCAAAATGTACAATTACTGGTGAAGAAATTAATGAAACAATTGAATCTCTCAGAAACCACAATGGAGTTGAAGAGATCGTAATTTACGAAAATGATGGAGATCTTGCAGAGGTAAATGTCACAATTGCAAAGGCCGGAGGTGGTTTTCTCAAACCATTGATGAAGGCAAATGTGGCACCTCGAACACCATTCAAAACAACTGATGGATGGGTAGATTGGAATTTCGTGACAGATCTAGATCATTTACAGATATTGATTAAAGGATTAAAAGAAAGTGGCATTCCTCATAAAATTCATTCATTCTCTAAAGAAAAAACACCCAGATTACTTACTCCTCGTCAAAGAGAAATTTTCGATTATTCTGTAAGATATGGATATTATGACACCCCAAGGAAGATTACATTAACCAATTTAGCAAAAAAAGTTGGTGTCTCAAAATCAACATTATGTGAAATGATTCACTTAATTGAAAAGAATATGATCGAGGCATTCGCAGATCAGATTCGCGAACAGAGCCCAAAAGAATGAACTATTAGCATAGCGTTTGATAAAGAAAAGCACGGACGGCAATAATATGACAGAAACAGAAATAGTTGAAGATTACACACCAAACTTCGAACAATGGATTAAAGATTTCAGTGAATGGCAAACTCGTATTGGTTTTGATCCTTCTTGGTTAGGCGATTATCGATTTGATATCAAATTCGATTGGGATACCGCAGGAGAAATAATCGAATTTGGAGATTTTGAAGGAATGCCAAAATGGTCACGCCGTATGCAAATCCCACAACAGAGTATTCGCGATGCGATCATCAGCATGGTAAGTGTCCAAGGCGATACCGAATTCGCAAGTGTAGAACAACAAAATCACCTGCTCGAAACCGCACCTACCGAATACGACAAAAAATCTGCATTACGGATAATGTGCGAAGAACAGCGACACGGTTGGCAAATGGCTTACCTGCTATGCACTTTCTTCGGTGAGCACGGCGTTCGTGAAGCTTCAAAATTGCTTGAGCGAAACGCTCAGGAAGGAACAAGAATTCTCGGCTCCTTCAATGCTCCAATCGACCATTGGTTGGATTTCTTCTGCTTCACTCACTTCATCGACCGAGATGGCAAATACCAATTGAAGATGTTGAGCACTTCCTCATTCAAACCTCTTGCAGCGTCTATGGGACCAATGCTGAAGGAAGAATCATTCCATCTGGGCACCGGTGCTAACGGTTTACGCCGAATCGTCAAGCAAGGAGTGATTCCATGCTCATTACTCCAGAAATACATCAACAAATGGGTAAGCACGGGTCTCGATCTTTTCGGAACCGACGATTCGAGTTCCGCTCAATGGGCTTATGTCTATGGCGTGAAAGGACGCTATGATGAGCGAGAGAGTGATGAGGAAGCGGACCGGCTTCACCTCAATGAGGCGAGCCGTGAACTTTACTTTCAGGAATTGAACGAAGAAATGCGACGGATTTCAGCTCCGCGAAAAGATGGTGAGCCGGAGTTGTTCATCCCATCTGACAAATTCAACCGCGGTATTGGAAAATATTTTGGAAAGAAATTCACATTAGAAGGTGAGGTGTTTGAAGGCAATCAAGAAGAGTGGGAAGCATATGTTGAAGAAAATCTTCCAACCGATGCTGACGAAGATCGTTTGATGAATGATTACATGCAACAAGAATGGATTCAATACCGTGA
>JABIKU010000032.1 GCA_018654845.1 Methanobacteriota archaeon
CATCTGCGCCCGAGTCAAAATTGGTCCAGTAAGTTGGACCCATATTGTCGAGAACGGCTTCTTTGAAGGAAGCCGCATCTTCATCACTAATTTCGCTAAAGGTATGGATTTCGAAAACCGGTTGGACGTCTGAGCCAAAGTCTGGATTCATTGACCCGGCTCCTCTCAGGTCAAGGTAGAATCGTGAAACAGATTTTCCATACATGACTACATTTGTGACCGGTTCTACTTTTAGATCAACTGTCGAGCCAAAGTAAATTGGTAATCCACCCGGCATTACATCGAGGATTGTTCCTGTTCCGAGTAATTTTGCTTGAATTTGGTGTGTCGAGGGGTCGAGATTTATGGTATGCTCTACCATAGGGATTCCCTTGTAGACCACATTGTCTCCAACGATACTGTCTGCTGTAGCATAACCAACTAGATTTACTTTGAATGATTCATCAGCATCTCCAATACCGCCTATGGTTCCATTGAGGGTTGTATCTGCATTACCTACATGATCAGTCAATAATCCATATGTGGATTCTTCAGCAGCCGGAGCCCTCCATGGTAAATATTCACTCATGTCATAAATTTCGCCAGTTTCTCCACTGATGTATCCTTGAGCAATTCTATGTTCGACACTGTCGAGTCCGTCTGGACCACTTCCTGTGCTCATCTTGTAAACTGAATAATCTCCAGTACTGACTCCTTCTGATCCGTAATAGGTCATGTTTGTTTCCAAACTAACCCAGCCAAGAGTCATGTCGTTGATATCGCCAAGCGTATCTGCAACTGCGATATCTCTCCAACCATAGAGCCAGTTATTGAGTGATTGAGTTGTATAAGGTGATGTTTCATATTGGAAAGCTAACAATGCCCCAACTACTTGGTCGAACATCAAATCCTTTACCCATGATCGTAGTGCTGATGCAGCTTCGGTATCGATTCCGTACATACCTGCAATTAATTCATCATTCCAATCAATCTGCGCTCCACCACTAACTGGAATGCCATCTGCTCCCGTTGGCAGTGTCTTTCCAGATAATTCACCATACATGAAAACTGTAGCAAAATCGCCGGTCAGTGCAAATGGGCCATCATAGAGAATTTCTCTAACCTTTTCAGGTGCCAAATCAGCATCTCCTGCATGATCTGCTCTATTCAATCCAATTGATAGGTATCCCCCCTGAAGAGGTTCGACAGACCCGAATGAAAGTTGCCACCAAAGGTCAGCATTGATAGTGCCTTGCCCACCGATTAAAATCGCTTCAAATTCAGTCATTGTTCCAACCATACCAATCCACCCTCCAGCATAATCCGCGAGCGCGAGTACTTGACCAAGATTGACGCTGTATTCTAACATCGTGCCGAATGGATCACCATCTGCTCCCAATAATAGAAGCGCGACACCGTTTAGTGGAATACCATTGAAATCAGTCTCAGTCAATAAGCCAGCACCTAATCCAGTCTCTTCATTGATTCCGAATAATAAATAATTCAAGGTATCTGGATTTGTAATGTCCATTCCATCATCGTACGGTATTCCATTTCCATTAGAATCCTGATTAATATAGGGGTCGGTTGCAGTTCGAAATCTCTCACGAAGGTTGTCTGCACTTTCTAATTCTGCACCTCCTCCGTTTGATAGGAAAGTTGTTCCAGCCAATGCGTAAACAGTCCAGTCGATGAGGGTGGTGTCGAGACGGTCTGAATATCCGTAAAGTGCTGCGCGGACTGCAGTAGTTTCGTCAGCCGGTTCACCGATTCCAGCAGCTAACATTGGTCCGATTTCACATGTTAATGCGATACAATTACCAGTTGAAGGGTCTACTGCATCATAGAGAATATAATTCGCAACTTCAGTGAAGTCTGGATCCATAGGACTCGTACCTCCTGCTGAAGCATTCCAACTTGCATAAGCTGCGTTAAGGTATGCGACCGGAGCCATTGCTGAAGCTGTGGCTTCGTCATATCCTGCTTGTACCAGTTGTGCGGCGACTCCATCTACCATCATATTGATTTCAGCAGCTGACCAAATGCTTGGTGCACGGTTTTGTAAATCGTTAGCCATCATTGCGTTGGCAAATCCAGCTTTTGCGAAAATCTCACCATAAGTAATCCCAGTGGATAGACCAGCGATTTTCTGAGTATTGTATAGGATATTGACATTGGTTAGTTCGGTATCTCCCGATATCGATGCCTTTCCATCGTGAATACAATTTTCACACCAATCGAATACATCATATTCTGAATAAGTCATTTCTCCAGCATCTTCATCAAAAGCAAGAATTTCTCGATGGGTAGTTACTGTGTATATTGCAGGGCCAATCAATTCAAATTCAGGCGCATCTGTTTCGCCGGAATTTATTGCATCAATATTGGCAATATTATAGGCATAATATGCCCTCTCATCTGTAGAATTCATCCAACTTTCGTCACTTTCCCAATCTTCAAGGTTATCGCGACCATCTACGATTGCTCCCGCGACAGTTTCCGCGACAATTCCATCAACAATCGAAGTCAAAACGACTGCATTTACAATCATCAGTAACATTCCAACAACTACAAAAATTGCCGGTATCATATTTTTATTTCCATTCAAATTTCCATTCACGGTATCCACTGCTCTATGTGGTTACGAACGGGTTCCGAACATAAGCGTTCCAGTTACTGTTAGCAGGTGATTTAGATAGAATTGTTCAGATAAATCCGAAGCCGTCGAATTGTTGAGCAAAAGTGTAGAGCATTATCGGAACGAGAATAATACCCATTGCGTGACTTCTTCGTATACCAATTCGGGGAGGCATCAATCCGAGTTGAGTACCAATCATTAGAACTCCAACCCCTATCCAACCAGTCGATAACCAAACCAGTACTGTGACGAGGAGTGTGACTGCACCAACTAATGTTCGTAATGGAACCATTTCATGAACTCGCAACATTCCTTTCCCTACTCGAATCATTACTGGAACGGCAAATAATCCAGCACCTATCGTAATTCCGAGAAGCCGAATAAAATCAGACGGAGGTTCGATGCCGTTCCAAATGTCGATGGGGTACATCATGTTCAGAGCGAGGGCTGCTCCGGAACGAGGTCTTCCCACCATGTATAGGAATCCGAGAACCATTACGGTAACCGCTGTATTAACGGAGGAGAGAATTGCGATAATTTCCAAATCCTGTTGCTGGCTCCTACTTGCAAAATCATCCTCTGATGTATCTCCTGCTTCTTCAAGTGCTGCAGAAAATAACGCAGCTTCTTCATCAGATAAATCGTCCAATCCTTCGTAAATTGAGCTAGAACTTTTTTTCGGGAAGTCCTGTGTCCCATGTTCAAAATCAGCAGGGACATAATTGGGGTCGGTCAATCGACCCCAGAAATTTCGCATACTCATTACTACGACAGTGGCTTGAGCAGCAGTCATTCCTGGTAAAATTGCCATGACTGAAGATACGATTGCCGATAGGAATGTTGGAACTGCAAGTGGGCGCATCTTCGGCATCTCCCAATTGGGTTCTTGTGGTGGAATCTCTGATGTTGTAACATAAATGTCGATGAGATTTGCTATGCCGAAAAGGCCTGCAAGTCCCGGGAATAAGAGGGTTGCAGAAGGCATTCCTATAGGAGATCTGCCTGGTAATTCGAATACAGCCCAGCCGTAAAACCCGGACAAGCAAAAGAAGGCTGTGGCAACGAGGATTCCAGCTATTCTAGAACTCGAGCCAAATGTGAAATCGAGGTATTCCCAACTACGATAGATCCTGCTTTTACCTATAGGAATCGATAGTTCGAATTTTTTCGGTAGTTTCCATCTCAAATTTTTTGTCAAATTTTGCACCCAAACTGGCCAAGGTAATCGGGTAGTCTCCGTAGTAATCAAGAATATTGAAATGAATAAAAGTAACCAAGGCAAGACTTCACGACTTGCTTCATACAAACCCAATCCTGGTTCTTTACCGAACATTAGACGAGCAACGATTAGCAATGGAATCGACATCATCATGCCCATTTGAGAGCCTCGGGCTGAGTAAGCAACTCCCTGGGCTGCCTGGCCAGAAACCAGCATTCTGTGGCCTGGCAAAAGTGCCAATGCCATATTGTCATCTGGCGCGCCGACCAGCGCACTAGGAATATAATTCAGGAAAGTGTGAACGGTTCCAGTTGCGACAATTATTCCAGCGACTGCATCGAGAGGAATTCCCAGACCAACTGCGATGGGAGATAATGAAAGTGCAATTAATGCGACGTTATTCACGTGGAAACCGGGGATTAAACCGGTTAAACAGCCAAGGAATACTCCGATGACAAAAGAGGTGATTAACCATCCGAAGTCTACGAAAAACGGGTCCATGAAATCACCTCAGCGTACATCTAAGCAAAAATAAATTGTATTTTCAAGTGGTAAATCTGCCATTGTCAATCGACCAATCCAAGTCAAAGGTTCACCTGCATTTTCCTGTTGGCTGGATTCAGACCCGTCTCCTAGTAAGCATACTTGTTCAATAGATCCAGAACGATTTACCCATTGGTTTCCATCTTCATCTGTCACCGCTTCACCGGTGATGCTGACTAATTTTCCAACCTCCCAACGCCATGAATCATATCCATCCCCCCAATTCAAGGCGGTGGGTTCAGGAGTATCTCCTAAGGTCCATGATCGAGCTTCGAGGATAATGCGACCTTCTGATTCGGACCAGATAACGGTCGCGTTGAATCGGATTAATTGGTCCGCTTCAATCCATTCGACGTGTTCGCCAATTAAATGAATTCGTAATTTTGTATTTCGCGAGTAATAATCAGGGCCGTCGCCAACATATCCCTTATCATAATCTGGAGAAATTGGATCTGTAATCCATCCTTCAAATGTGTAATTTTGATTTGCAAAACCGAATGGATTTTGAGCGACATCAAGCATGTTTGTAGCACCATCGCCAATTTGACCATGAGGGTTACCGAATTCGGGTTGTTGACCTCGGTCAAGACAAATTACCGCTTCATCGGTTGCCCAAACAAGTCGGCCAGTCCATTCGTCTGAAATCCCATCGATATTATTCGAAATATCTTCTGGGGAGGCAAGAAGGCACAATCTGTCAGTAGGGGTTGGACCGAGTAGCCACCAATTTGTTCCATCAAATGATGCAGTGCCATCGATAATGACCATTTTACCGACATCATAAGTTAGCATATATGGCTCGACATCCCACTTAATTTTCACAGGGTCTGCATAATTTAGAACTTCAACGGATGTTGCCTGAGCAATCAGGCGCCATCTCAAGGATCTCTCATCATATTGTAACCATCCAGAAACGATAACATGACTGCCTGCTTCGATTGTGCCTAATTCTGGCTCGAGACGACCTTCTACTTGCATGTAGAGAAGGTGGTCTGAATTTCCATAAGCAGGATTATCCATTAGGCTGAGCGATTGATAGGTGACGTTCGGCGATAATGCTTCACTGAGGTATCCTTCAATTTCAAGGGATTGGTTTGCATAATTTGAAGGATTTTGAGCGACATGAACAAGAGTCTCTCCTCTAAATTGAATCACCTGCTCTTTCGCCGTAATCGCACCATAACCATTGGATTGTAACCAAATTCTTCCATTCCATTCAGAAACTTCTCCTTCTATTGTTACAACGCTACCAATAGGGGGGACGGTAACTGTCAGGTCGACATTCCATCTGATTTTTATTACAGAATTTCCATCATGTGAGGCGACCTGTAAATCTATTCTATTTGCCTGTTCACCATATGGATCTCTTACATAACTGGTTAAAATTCCTTCAATTTTCACTGTTTCTCGCGGAAAATTTTGAATATCCTCGATTTCAATCATATCTGGCTCACGGATAACCGCATAGAAATTCATCCCTGAAACCAAAAGGAGTGAAGTGAAGAACATCACCCATAACTTTCCCTCACCACCGGTTGGCTCAAATGGTGCTCTGAGAATTTTTGCCAGTCTCGATTCGTTAGTCATAACTACCGGCGGTAGTCGATAACGCTTCAAGGTTGAGAGGTAATCAACTGGCGGAATTTAAAATTGACATAAGATAAGTTCATCTCCGATTGTTCGATGAGACGACTCAGGACCCGTAGCTCAGTTGGTTAGAGCGCTCGGCTCATAACCGAGTGGCCACCGGTTCAAATCCGGTCGGGTCCACCATCTTTCAAATCGTATACAACTCGAGAATGCTAACTTTGAGAAGGATTGGGAATTGTAATATTTTGGTGAATTAATTAGCCTAGATTTACTAGAATTAGCCCAATTTTGTACTTTTTCACCCTGCTATGAAATTTCGTTTCTCTATCTCCCAATTATTGATTAGGTTGGATTTTGATGCTTTTCGCCACACTCAACGTGAGAAGGCTCAAATACGGTCTTTGGCGGCATTCGGTTAATGAAGTCGGCACGCTCGGTTAGACCTGTCTTGATGATACTCGCTGTGTACATGCTCAGCATGTTCGCAGGCGTTGCTGCTGTGCAAGCACAGAATCCAACTCCAGATATCACTCTGACATGTGATAATCCTCAACCTATCGAGGTTTATCCTGGTTCAACCAGAACAGCAATTATCAATTGTAAATTAGATAATCCAACGATTTATTCAGAGAAAGTTAACATCCAGATTCAATCTGGTGCTCTCATCTCTGCTGGACCTGCTTCTCTGACTGTTGGAGCAGGTGGTGTGGTGAATTTCCAAGTCATCCTTCGGGGTGAGTTGCGAATGGCTGAGGGGCAGCATCAAATTTCGATAACCGCAGAAGTAGTACAGGCAAATGGGGTAACAGTCGTTGGTACTCCTACAACTTACAAGGTTCTTGCAGTGATTAAACAATTCAGCAGGCTCCGAGTTGCGTCCGAGATCGCCTTCCTTCAACTCAGACCTAAAGTCGATTACAATCTAGTATTCGATTTATACAATGACGGAAATGCAATGGATAGATTTAATGTTGAAATTTCAAATTATGACGAATTAAATGATGAAGGATTCCAGTTAAGTATTCCTCTGGTTTCGGTTGAAATTGAATCGATGTCTCCTGCTGAAAAGGTTAGAATACAAATGAGAACTCCTAAAAATCAAGGTTGGACTGATAAATATTTTAATTTACAATTCAAAGCAACTTCTGAGTATTCTGTTAGAACAGAAGGAATTCCAAATTATCAGATTCAAACTGTAACAATTTACATTCGTGGAGTTTATCTCCCTGGATTCGAATTACTAGGCACTTCGATGATCACAGCTCTTGCAGCAGCAGCCTTCGCTGGCCGATATCGTAGTGATGAAGAAGAAGACTCAGAACTTCCCAATGAATTAGATGCCCGACTTTTCTGATAGCGGATATTTTCTAATTCGAACATAACTAAACGGCAACGGGTTGATAACCCGCGAGTGAGACCCGAGTTTATCCAACGAGGTGTATCTCAATGAGTGATGGCGGTCTTCTACAGAAAGCAATCGAACAACAATCTGAATCTGACACGGTAATAGACGGTGTTGTTTCAACAAGTAATTCAAGTTCTATCGTCTCATCAGGTTCCAAACCAATTTCATTCGTTGGAATGATAAAAATATTATTTATTGGCGCTATTCTACCATTTTTTCTACTAATGTGGTTTGGAATATATATCGATTTGATTCCGATCACAATATTAACTCCTCTTGTTATTTCAGCAACTCTTGTGTTTGTTTGGTGGAAATTAGACGTAGGATTGCCAACAATACTAGGTGGGAACGGATTCGATTTGAAAAAATTATTCGCCGTCGTAATGACGTACATGATACTGGTTGGCACCCCTTTTGTCTTTGCAACAATTTTTGTAGGCGATATCTCTCTTGGTGAGGTGGAATTCAATGATGATGGTTCACAATTAACAGTTAAAATACGTCAGAATGGAGGGGGTGGGACTCACGATGCTATGGTGAGCGTTTTCCACACCAATCAAGAAGTTTGGAGTAGTACCGAATCATTTACGTTCAACAAAGAAGATTATCAAGGAGATTATGGGCAATTTACAATTAATACGTTAGATTTCTGGGATGGAAATTCACTCCCTTCACTTTCTAATAATTATTCTATTCAAGTAAAAATTGGAGATTACACCTCCGATGCTGAATTAGATCCGATGGTGATGACTAGAGTGGTTACCGCTGCACTATCATCAAGTATCGGCTCAATAAGTAATAATGCTGATGATTGCGAAGGTGAGGACAAAGAAACTTGTATTGTTGCCGTAGGACTTACTACATGGGCAGGAATAACATCATTAGAAGACTATCCGGGGCCATTATCCTATGCCGATTACACCATTAAGGCCACCTTATATTATGAAAACCATGTTGCTATTGATTATCCAATAATTACAGTTGTTAAAACCGAAGCTACTTGGGAATCGATGTCGGGTAAGTTTGGAACTGGTAGTGGCACTGTTGGTATCGACGGTTCCCAACTCGCCTTAACCGGGTCGGCCGATGACAATAGCTTAGGCATGTCTGTAATTCCTAAATCTGATTGGGAAGAGAGTGATTTTGGTTGCTACACATTCACTGTGGAAGTGATGTCTTCGGATGAATGGAGTGACGAAGCGGATTCTGTAATTTCTTCATCATATTATTTGTATGAAGAAACCGGCTCACACTCTGGGTCTGGTCCACCTAATCCCTCTGACCCTCATGGTGCCACTGATGAGGCATGGACTGAATTAGTAGATGGCGAGACCTGTTAGAATTATTCGCCCTTGTCGTATTCGTAATCGTCATCGATGAAATCTTCCTCCTCATCTTTTTGCTTGACGAAATTATTGAAGTAATAATAACCGGCTCCGATCATTGTCAATGCAGTGGCGATAAGGATTGGAATTATCGACATACTTTCTTCTTCAATAGGTTGTATCCATGTAATTACACCAGTAGTTCTCAAACCTCCACCGAATGCATCGTCCTCGACTAGTTGAGTTGGTGTCAGTACTCGGCAGGTTAGGCTTGCATTGCCTTGGTTTGCATTTCTCCAACCAAATGAAATTTCGAGAGATTCTCCAGCATCGATAACTGCATTTTGATATCCCCCAATATCTGCAGCTTCACCAGTTTCTGCAATGTCACAAGTGAAGAAAAAATTAGCCGGAGCCGTACCACGATTTGCTAGTCGAGCGAGAATTGGAACGGAGTGAACAGTCGAGCTTTCAGTAACTTCATCTGTCATAGCCAGTGATTCCCATTGGATATTAGGAATATTAGAATCGATTACAATTTGTTTTTCCCAAGTTAGAGGAATCATTTGTGGCCCATAATTCCCAATATCATTTTCTAGTGTTTCTGGATTCCAAGCAGTTCTATACGATGTGATTATTATATTCGCATTTTCATTGGTAATACTACCATCAGCCCAACCAATTTCAATAACTCTTTCTTCCCCTCCTACAATGTACGAAACTCCATCGTCTCCACTCACATTGTTAAATTCCAAATCTCCACTCGGACTCTCTCCTAATACACTATAGAAAACGCCTATTGCATCGAACTGAATCGATTGACCCCTGATTCGCCTTTCCCATCGATCGATAATTTCAACACTCGTTTCGACATTATCTCCCCACTGTATTACCGATTCTGGAAATGCTCTGACATAGTGGTCATCGTGACTTCCTGAAAGTATCGAAAATCCTCTGATGTCAATTTCTGCTGTATTCGATTCTAAAAATATTGGAGCACTATTTTCAATAACTGAATCATCGATTGTGATTGAGCCATCTGAATTTATTTTTCCACCTTGCATAGTAGATGAAATTAATTCGATATTTCCAGACGAATCAATCGTAAACCCTGCCTCGCCCTCAATCATCATATTGTGATATTCTAATTCAATACCTAGCAGTTCATCGATTAAGGTGCCTGTAGACATCATAGTCTGAATTTTTGATAGGGTAACTGGAGCGAATCCAAAGGCCGTTAATCCTACCCAAATATCCTCTGTTCCAGCAGGGAATGAGAGAGTATATTCCCCTCCATTCATCTCGATTGGTTCACTGCCTTCGATATGTGCATGTGCTCCATCAAATGAAAGTCCATCAACTGGAAATAAAGTTGCATCGAATGATTCATTATAGCCTCCCCGTGGAATTAGAATTCGAGAGCGGTTTTCCTCATCCCAATATGTCGATGAAATTAGGGATGTTGGAGGGGAATTTGCATTTAGTATTGATGAATCGAGTCGTAGACTGCTTCCTTCAGCAATTTCGATACTCGATCCAGCCATCATGGTAATCTCCGCGTTATTAATCGTCAGACTACCTCCATCTACAATCGAGATTAATCCAGTAATCGATTCGTCATTTTCCCAAATAGTATCCGAATCGATGGTTATCGTATCATTAGAGTCAGCAAATACAATTGATGAGGATAAGATTGCTATGACCGATGTAATAATCAGAGTTGTTTGTATTACTGCCGCAGTACGAGACATAATTCTGTGGCGGCGAATCATCTCAATTAAGAGTTCGATTCTTTGTGAAGGGTTGGCGAGGGTTCATGTCCCCAATCTACTCGCACGCATTTGTATGTCTATAGCCGGACTCCCAATGGATATCGCTACTGTGTTATTGATTGCAGGGCCGGCATATTTGGCAAATACTGGTGCAATGCTATTCGGCAAGTGGTTGCCAGAAAAATATAATCTTCCTAAATTTGTTATTGATGGCGGTAAGGACTGGCGAGATGGCAATCGTATTCTAGGTGATGGTAAATCCTGGAATGGATTGTTTGGTGGAGCATTTTTATCAGGTCTATTGATGATGTTGACTCATTTTTTGTTTTTTGAACAGGGGTTTGAGTCTAAACCATTTGTTGACCCTCTCTTTTTTGCAAACGAATCACACTGGTTTTGGTTTGGTAATGAGTGGAGCGCCGCTTTTACTATGGGATTCATCCTTGGTTTCGGGTGCTTAGTCGGAGATTCTCTCGGTTCTTTTGTGAAGCGTAGGAGGGGTTTGAGGCGTGAAGGAGAAATCAGTTCGAAAGCACCAATTTTGGATACATTGCCATTTGCAATTATGATTTTTGTATTTGCGTTTGCATTTTTCCCAGAACAAATAATAGTCGATGAGAACTTTAATAATTCTATTATTGGATTGATTATTTTCACTCCGATTATTCATCGTTCGTTCAATATTTTTGGCCATAAAGTCGGACTAAAAGATGTGCCATATTGAATTTGATTTCTGAATTCGTAGCGGAATTAATTATTTCCCTCGTGTCCTGCCTTAAGCCATGTCGGGCATGAATGTCTTGGTTGTCGGTGGCGGCGGACGTGAGCATGCTTTGGTAATAGGCTTGAATGAAAGCCCATCTGTCGATGCCATACACATTGCTCCTGGAAATGCTGGAACCGCTGTACTGGGCTTGAATCATCAGGTAGAGGCAGGAGATGTGGATGGCCTAGTTTCTCTTTCTCAACATCTTGAAGTTGATCTCGTTATCGTTGGTCCGGAGGGGCCACTCGTAGATGGGTTGGCCGACCGACTCCGAGAAGTGGGCATATCTTGTTTTGGTCCACATTCAGCTGGAGCTGAATTGGAGGGTTCGAAATTACATGCAAAGAAAATTATGCAAGAATTAAACATTCCAACTGCTGGAATTATTTTGATTGAAAATTCCGAGCGCATCAAAGAGGCGCTCGATACATTTTCACCACCTTGGGTTGTAAAAAGAGATGTATTAGCTGGCGGCAAAGGGGTTGTTGTGACTGAATCTCGAAAAGAGGCTTATGAGGCACTATCCTATGGTCTAGAAAGCGATGGTTTTGTTCTTCTCGAAGAATTTTTATCAGGTGAAGAAGCCTCAGTTTTGGTGATAATGGATGAATCAGGTTATGTCTGTTTACCACCAAGTCAAGATCACAAACGGGTTGGTGATGGAGATTCTGGACCCAATACTGGTGGTATGGGTGCATATGCTCCAGCGCCAATCGCAACTGCTGCGGTGATGCAGAGAGCGATTGATGAGATTATTGAACCAATGCATCATTATTTGCGCAATCAGAAAATACCCTACCGGGGTTGTCTCTATGTTGGGTTGATGATCGATGAAAATCGCGCTCCAAATGTAGTCGAATATAACGTCCGATTTGGCGATCCAGAGACTCAGGTTACAGTGCCTTTGATTGCCAGCGATTTGGGTCAACTTCTGTTATCGGCAGCTGAAGGTCGGTTGTCAGAATTTGATGTAGAGTTTCATAATTATTCGGCTGCGACGATTGTACTTGCCTCTGAGGGTTATCCAGCCTCATCAAAAACTGGCAGGGAAATTTTTTGCTATGACACAATAATAGACGAAGGGCATATTCAGGCCTTTGTCCATCATGCGGGAACAGGAGTTTCTGAGGCGGGATCTGTTGTGTCAACGGGTGGCCGCGTGCTTGCAGCAACCGGAATTGCGCCTGATTTGAATTCAGCCGTCAACGCGGCTTATGAAATAATTGAAAGTATCAAATTAGATGGTTCGCATTACCGTTCTGACATTGCTTTTCGGGCACTTTGAGTCAAGGAAGAAGCATTGCTACGGCTAATGGTTTTATTTCCCTCGCCAGCAAGGCTATAACACGAATAATTTTCGCCGCGTTGCCGAGCCTATAGGCTCGACCAAATGGTGATTGATAATGAACGAAATGAAATATGCAAAGGATAGTGATTTTCCAATAGGAAATCTCCTTCCGGCTCCTGCTGTACTAGTGACTTTACTGGTACTATTCTTTGGAGCTGATTTCCTTGCAAATGGCAATATAGAAAATGACGGATATATGAACATCCTGATTCTGCCAATTGCTGCAGCATTTGCTGCGGCACTAGGCCGAATCGCTACTACTATTTCCCTCAGTAATTCATTCACCTCGAAACACCGAGCAGCAATTATTTCACTCGGATTTTTCGTCGCTTCAATAGTTGTGATTAATGCTGGACTAACATCTACGATTATCGGATTCACATTCGCATTGGTTGGTATATCCACATTTGCGCTTATTTTGAACAATAGGAATGAAGAATCATCAATTCTTCTATCAATTGTTATCGGATTTCATCTCGCAGTTGCTTATTCGGCTCGACATGTATTCGATGACAGTAATTGGTCAGGCAGCGCAGCAGAGATGATTGATGCAGCTCGAGCTGCAAGTGGTTCGATGTTTTTTGCATTCTGGGCTGCGGCAATAGTTCTGGGTTTATTCCTCACATTGGCAATGCGTGGTAGAATCGAAGAAGCCGGATCAGGTTCTTGGTTTTCTGATATTCCACAGGTTTTTGGAATTGAAAGTCTCTCATTTGTGGGTGCAATTTTTGTTACAAACTTGATTCCAGTGATTTGGCTTGGTCAAATCGATGATTTACAAGTTTTCACTAACCACCATTATCTTGGTTCTGTTTGGGCATTATTTACATCGGTAGTTATCGTTTTCCTCGCATTCTGTCATGCAGAACGCTGGCATGTATTGGGAACACTTGCCGGAGTAAACTGGACAATGTACACCTTTGGACATCTACAAGAAATAGGTAATAGTTTTCCTGAATTGCTTTCAGGTAATAGTTTCACCAGCACAATCGCTTGGTTCTTCTTGGCTTTCTGGTTGAATGTTGGTGGGGTAATGATAGCATCTCGTGGTTACTTTGGTGATATTGCTCCTATGCGACAGAAATCAGATATTCGCCGCTGGTGGCAAGCTCACTCGTATGGTATTTTAGTCGGTTCAGCAGTACTTATTGGTCTAGCGGTTCGAACTGGCTGGAACATCCTTCCTGCTATGAATGCATCAGGAACTGGACTTTGGGATATGACTGGAGGCTCTGACCCTTGGTACATGAAGCGAGTTGTCGATTATATCATCGCAGAACGCAGTCACTACATCTTTGACGCCGATCGTGCTTACCCAATGGGTGCCATCAATCCTCGGCCGCCACTTTTCTCGTGGTCGTTAGCACTTGGTGGAATCGGTCTTTCTTGGCTTACCGGAATTGCAGCAGAAGAGGTTGCATGGTGGAGCGTTGCCGCTATGCCAGCAATCTTTGGTGCATTAATCGTTTTACCAATAGCTGGATTAGCAAGTCGAGTTCATAGTAAGCAAGCAGGAATATTTGCTGCTTGGCTTATCGCTTTGATGCCAGGTCATATCAGTCATTCCACATTTGGTTTGGCGGATCACGACGCTTTCGCTCTGCTATTCCTCGCTTTGGCATTTTACTTCTGGGTTAAAGCAGTTGAACAAATTAAGAATGAAAGGATGTTCTCAAATCCTAGTTCAAATCCACTCTATCTTTTCGCTGGAATTAGAGAAATGTGGTCTCGCAGCCCTGCTGTGATGGCCAATGCTACTCTTTCTGGAATTTCATTTGCAACTGTTGCACTTGGTTGGAAAGGTTTTGTTTACGGACCAGGGATTCTATTCCTTGCATTCGCTGGACAAATTTTCCTGAATATGATTCGTCGCCGTGACAGTCTACCATTGACTTCGGCAGCTCTACAAATGATGCTTACTACTTTCTTGATTCCATTTCCATTCTACATATGGCCTGGATTAAATCTTTTATTCGACCCAAGTGGATTCCAACCGATGTTCTATATCATTGGATTTACCCTTGCTCTCGGTTGGGTTACATGTTCATTCCGAGACAAGCCTTGGCTTCTTGTTCTAGGTAGTGGAATATTCCTAATGGGTGGAATTTTAGGTTTACTATATGTTCTACAATACGCAGAAATTTACAATGGTTGGGACATTCTCTTTACCGGTGGTTTCTACTTCTCTAAGAACAAGATTTTCGGAACAATTGGTGAGGCACAAGCACCAAGTCGTGGAGTTCTTTTCGCTTCGTATGGGCCTATTGTATTCCTAATATCAATCGGTGTTGCTTGTATCATGATTTGGAAAGGTGCAAGAAAGGAGAGGCAAGGAGATATGCTACTCGGGCTCTGGGTTTTCATCGCAGCATACATGGCTTTCTCAGCAGGCCGTTTCATCTTTAACGCTACACCTGCTATGGCTGTTGTAGGCGGAATTGGAATTTCGTCGATGTGGCAACGTGCTAATTTCGTCAACTTCGCTAAGGAATGGCGCCGGTCTGGTATTGGAACACCTCGAACACGGTTCCGATCTATTTGGCCTGCTACCAAGAGAAATCCTGGCATACCAGCAATGTTGATGGTAATATTGATGATTTCCTCACAACACATGACTTACGGAATAGACTCCGGTATCCCACGTGGTGAAGATTCAGCAACCGATGTAGACCAAACAATTCATGACATTGCACCAGATATCTTCAGACTTGAAGCCCTCGGCTTATCAATTCTAAACAGCAATAATTACGATCCAGACAGTGGAAAACTTTGGTACATGGGCACATTCGGTCCTGGTTTCAATTCCGGTTCTTGGAATATGGCTTATGACTGGTTAGCAGAACAAGATTCTGACGTTTCATTTTCTGAGCGACCCGCATTCGTTTCGTGGTGGGATTATGGTTTCCAAGCTTTAGCACAAGGTCAGCACCCAACAGTAGCTGATAACTTCCAGTCCGGTATTCCAAATAGTGGAGCAATGTTACTGGCTGCTGGACAAGACGATACGCTTTCGTTATTCATCACAACTCTCGCTCAAGGTGACCGCCGATACAATGGTGGTCAAGGATTCACCGATGAATTCAACGACATTCTATTGTCACACATGAGCGATGCTCAAATAGAAGAATTCAACTCAATTATTAGTCTTGCAGTTGGTGACTCAGCAATTGTTGAGTCACGCGCACTAGCGATAATGGCTTCTGATGACAATGTTGAACTATTGTTTGGCGGTATACTTGCTGATGATGGTACATTAGAATTAGAAGACCAATGGAAGGTTCGCGTAGATGGTGAACAATATGGTAACCTATCAACCGACCAGTCAGAGGCGATGTCTCTCTACAACGAGGCGCGTTCAAGTGTTGGAGAATTTGATTTAGAGGTTGAATACTACGAAATTGGTGGTTATTTATACACCCCTGATTTGATTATAGATTTTGACGATGTTTCAACGGGTCTTCATCGTACAAATGCAAGATTATCTCTTAGTCGAGCATTCCTCTTAGAGGCCTTCGATAATGATCAACTCACCGATATGTATCATGATATGACAACAAGCATCGAGTATGATGTACAAGATTACGAAGGTAGCCTTGGAGAATTGATAACTCGAAATAACGACATCCGATACTTTGCTGTCGATAACAGACTATACCCACTTGGAGGTAAGTATTACGAAGATTATTCCTATCATCGAGGACAGACTACTGGAATTTTCCATGCACCTACTACTCTTTCGGGGTTAGATACTGATACATACATCTCATCCCTTTATCTTACACAGAGAGGAGACGGACCGATAATTCCTCGAACAGTTGAAGAATTCAATTTAGAGTATCAGAATGATATCATCCGCAATCAATACAATGGTCAAAACGACGCAAGCGATATTATTCGTATGGTCGATATTGATTATCAACACCAGCCGGAATTTTTCGAAACCATGGTTGCACGAATATACGTGGGATACGGTACCTCGACTCTCGGTTTGGCAGGGGATGCAGAACAACCAATGCCTCATTTCTATACGAGTGGTGCTCCTGGTTCATATCTAGAAAATGCCTACCCCCTTCCAGGTGCTATGATGAACGATCTAGTTCTTTCGAATTGGTACGACGCAGAGCGTTGTGAAGTAGATGAAAACGGAACAATGCTTGACTCAACTTGTACGAACCCTACCATCGGTTCTGCAAATACTCAAGTCAAGATAATGAAATACTATAGTGGTGCAACTCTAGAAGGGACTGTCGAATTAGATGGCTATGGAGTGGTTCCTAATGCTCGCATATTGATTGAGCGTGATGCATTTAGCGGCGATGAAATCGCTGTTGATGGAGAAGTCGTAGATCGAGATGACAGAACTTATTGGATTCCAATTGGAACTACTGATGCTGATGAAAACGGCAGATATAGTTTCCAAGCACCAGCAGGTAAGATTCGTGTCACGGCATTTTTCGGTGAATCTGATCTTGTATCTGCTCGAACTCAGATTATGACTTCAGATATTCAATCTACTTTCGGCGATATATTCGAAGCTTCAACAACCGGAGTAAGATCAATTAATCCAGTTACTGGAATTCTTGGCAATGTTTCTGGTTCAACGTGGTTATCTGAGACCATCGTTAATATTTCTGGTGAAGATGGGCACAGTAATGGAGACGCTCACATCGATGCTCCAATAATTGTCAACCCTGCTCACGCTACAGGCCGCCTAGTTTGGACTGGTTCAGAATTTTTCGATGGGGATTCAGTTACCAATGTCACGATCGAACTCACCCCTGCTTGGGATGAGATTGAACTTGAACCATATGTGTTATCAACTTCAGTTGGGACTGTCGAGGGTGAAAACCTAAGATTTGAAGGTCTTGGAGAAGTAACATTTACTGGAGATGGTTCAGTAGTTTCTCAAAGTATTATGACTGCAACTGATTTCACTGGTAATTTCACTCAAGTCATTTATCATAATCACAGTTTGACTGGTGACGGAGAATTCTCCGGGCGAGGTTTGCTCGATGGAACGGTTAACGATGATATCGAAATTACCGATTGTGATGAGAATGATACCATGCCAGAAGACTTTGGCCTTTGTATGACTTCATCTGGAGAATATTTGTTGGAAGGAACCGTAAATGCGACCGGCCGATTTACAGCAAATGGTTCATCTTCTTTCACACAAAAGTACACTCATGCAACGCTGATTGGAAGTGGTGTGTTCTCGACTAACACGACGATGGATCTAGAATCATACGGGACTCTAAATGGATCAGGAATCTTTACCGGTGAAGGAATATTTGGTGGAGAAATGGTCGAGCCAGGTACATTCCATATCGTCGATGCAATCCCTGGTAATTACGATGTGACTATTGTCTTTGATGATGATCGTCGAATTGAAATTAATGATGGATTTACGATTCCTCAAATGGCTGTAAATTATATCACTAAGATTGATATTAACGGTGGAGCTCTCTTTGGTTTACTAATCAATCCTGAAGGTGAAGCCGTTAATGGAACAGTTATTCTCCGCGATATTGACACGGTTGCAGCAGATATTGTCGATAATTGTGAAGATACGGGACAAGCTCCTTGTTTGATTACACCTGATGAAGATGGCAAATTTGAATTCGGACCTATTATTCCTGGTGAATATATAGCAGAAATCGATATTGATGGAGATGGATTCAGCGAATTATCTGAAAATTACTTCTTTGATGCGAATGAGACATCCGAATTTGAATTCCCAATGCCGGTTCCTATGACCTCTGATGTCAACTTCGGTTTATTCCAGATAGTAGACGGTGTAGATGAAGAAATTGCTGACCTAAATGTTAGTTTCCACCTGAAAGATGGAAGTGGTAATCCTGTCGAAGCAATTTATGATTCAGACGCTGGTTCGTATTATGTAGAGTTAACAGAAGGTATTTGGATTCTAAATCACACACTTTCGAATGAAGACCAACTCTGGGAGCAGATTGAGATTGGTTCCGATGATTTTAGTGCAGATTATTATTTCCATACTAGCCAATTGGTGACTGGAACGGTTTACTATAATGAAGATGCAAATCTAGATACACCTCTGAATGAATCCAAAACTCTCGATCATGTTCAAGTTGACTTCAATTGGGATGGATTTAGCACCTCGGTTCAAACCGATGGGGAGGGGCATTTCTCAGTAGTTCTCCCTCAAGGGTCTACAGTAGATGCAACAGTTCAACTCGGTGAAAATCTCAAATTAGTCGATGGAATTCATTTCACTGTCGAGGAGGGAATGGATGCAATTTCAATCGATGCTCGGCCAGGCTATGGTGTAGCGGGTGCGATTAACATTAATCGAATAGGTAATAGTTACAACGCAAATCTTGGTGGTTGGGAATCTGTAGTAGTTATTGCTACGAATTCTGATTATGATGTGACATGGCGAGCTGGAACTGATGAGAACGGACTATTCCAAATGGTTCTCCCCAAAGGGGAGTGGGAATTCACTCTCGAAGATAGTGAATGGTTGTCCCCTGATACCAATATAACAAATGTTGATGGAATCAATAATACGGTGGAAATCTTGGTATATCCTGCAAATACAAATGTAGAAATTGATTTCTTCCTAGACAATTCCGAAGATAATAATGCTTCAAACGGGACTGCTGTGACTTATGATTTCACAATCATTTCGATGATGAACGCAGGAATTGATTATCCAATTCAATCTAATGGGACCGAATGGACTAGTGTCGGTCACGCACAGGTTCCAATTGAACCCGGAATATATCGAATAGAGGTTGATATTTCCGATGCGAACGAGGGTGACTTATTCGGAACTCGCATCATGAGCGGCGATGTTCTTATCGACATTGGTCTTGATGGCACCGTTGTTGAACGGGCTATTGGTTTTGATCCTGAGTGGCGCGTTAGTATTGCTTTCACAAACGAAAGCGGCGGCATCTTAGCTGAACAATTAGTTAGATTTACCAATACAGAAAGTAATTGGATCCTTTCAAGAATTACTGATGATAATGGCATAATTAACGATTTCATTGGTGAGGGCGATTGGGTCGTCTCAACCGATGTGGAATCGGTGGGAATATCAGAAGGATTACGTGAGTTGATTTCGGTTTCTGTCGATAACGCGGAATTGGATTTAGAAATGTCTACTAGCGAATTGGCACAAGTCTCTTTCACTCTCTATGAAGATAATTCAGCAAACCCTATTGGTGATGTGCGATTAAATCTTGAATCTACAGATGGGTTAGGCTCTTTCAGTATCGAGAATACCAATTCTGAAGGAATGGTCACTATCGATCTAGTTCCAGGAAATTGGGATGTGTCATTGGATTACATGGACTATGGCAAACAATGGTTGGTCGAATCCATGCCAATTTCAGTCGATGTTGGTGGAGATAATGATTACAATATTACTGCTCAATTATTTGTAGAACTCAGTGGTACAATCTTCTGGGATTTGAACGATAACAATGAGGCCAATGCGGTTGAAGGAATCGTCAATGTCACTTTGATGATTTTCGATAGTGAGGGGGTGTTAGAAGCAAATCTCACGACAGATAACAACGGCGATTGGAGTTATTATGTTCCTGCTGAGACGGCTTGGCAACTCAATACTTCATACGAAGGATTCGAGGATGTCAGTCGTGCAGTTTCGGTTGGGAGCTCCTCTAACAGTATCGATATTGAATTAACAGCTGGTCAAGTTTTGACATCAGGAATAATCTCGTATATCGATGAAACACAATTCTCTTCAATCTCCGATTCAATTGTTCTTGAGTTAATCCCAACAGAGGGATTGATTCGAGATAACATCACTCCAGAAAAGATTCTGGAAGATGGTGAGTGGAATGGGAATTGGTCAGCAATGGTAGAACCAGGCAATTGGATACTGCGTGCTAGTGTTGCCGATCAAAATTTAGTTGCTATGGGATTGATTGATGCAAGCGTAGTAGACGGTGGAACCCTAGATGTTTCATTATCCAATGGTGGAATTTTATCCATCGAGACACACTGGTTAGATTATGATGGAAATTCATTTACTCTTGCTGATGTTGTAGATTCTGAATTAGTTCTTGATCTAGGTCTTGGCTTAGAATGGATTGGTGAAACCGATGAGGACGGTGGAATGAGCATCCTACTACCAAATGGTCGAGTCGATCTTCGAAGTGAATTTGAGGTTCACCAGATGGACAGAAACATGTCCTACATTGGAGGCCAAGGAATTGATATTCATGCTGGTCAAGAAACTCCTAAGATTACATTAACACATGCACGAACTGCAGATCATTCAATTGATGTTACTACGTTGAATTTGACTAGCGGTGATGATTCATACATCGGTTCCGCTGGAGATGTCACGGTCGTTGTCGATGATGAGAACGGCTTTGTACCAGTAGAGTTTGTATTAGCTGTAGATTATCTCGGCCACGAATCGTTCGACTCTTACTCAGTCGGTGCACTTGTGACTGGTTCTGATTCTACAGATTGGGTTGTCGAGTTCCACAATGGTTCAGGCGATTGGAATATTTCTACTACTTTCGATATAGGATTAGATAATTCAGTTTCGTTCACTGATTTGCACGTCAGAGTGACTCCAGCAGAACAAAATGTATCTCATTCTTTCATAGAAGGCCACACGATATCTATTCAATTCTCAACCCAAGATGGCTTCTTCCAAGCTCATGATGTCTTGGTGAAAGTTCCACAGTTGCACGGTTTCGAACTTTCCGAGCCGATGGATGATGTGTATGGTATTTCTATTGGGGAGTCAAAGCAAATTGGTATTAAATTCACAAATTCTGGAAATGGTGATGAAAGATACGAATTCGAATTTGATGATTCTGAACTCCCTGTGAGTTGGGAAAGAACTGGAGCAACTTCACACACGATTGGTGGATTTGTCAGCTCAACCCATACTATCATCGTCACCGCTCCTGCAAATGCTACAGGTGAAGAGGATTTCACAATCTATGTCTCGGTAACCGATAAGGTAAATGGCACTTATGATACAATTGAAATTAATGTGAGAACTTCAGAACCAGTTTTGAAAATATTAGATTTCGCAACATCGAGTGGTGATGCAGGACAAGTGGAAACAGGAACCAAGGTAAATTATCTCGTGACCGTTGAGAATAGTGGTCTCGTGGATGCATCTTTGGTACAAGTGAATGCAACTCTTTGCGAAGATATCCATTGCGCTGAACCAACTGATGTTTCAGCAATAGCAATCAAGGATGTTCCTGCTGGAACTTCCGTGTCATTTAGTTTAGTCATTGATCTATCTGATGTTGTTATTGGACCATATTATATTAATTTCGATATCAATTCAAGTGGTTTCAACTCTGTTGAAGAATTCCCTGCGAAGAACGTCGATGTCCGTTCACCTTCAGTTGATGGAACAACCGATTGGATTGGATGGTTACTAGGTGCAATGTTGTTAATCGCAGCATTCCTATTAACCAAAACTCGTTCACGCCGACCCAATGCACCGTTCTGATAGGGCTATTACACGAGCCTATCTCGTAATGATTGGTAGGAATTGAGATGAGGTCACTGGAAGGATTGGAGTTACTTCCCGAACCCGAAGATCATCGAATTCTAACTGCAGTCGACCCAACAGCACCAGGCTATCCTGGCAAAGATTACGGCATTAGCGATGAAGATGCAAAGGAACTTCGTTGGCCGGCTGGGCCGATTAAGGAATTTTTGTGGCCATGGGGTGCTGTAATGTTTTCAATTGGGACGGTTTTCCTAATCGTCGCATGGCCATGGATTAATGCTTATTTGGCTCCTGTTTTGCCAAATTCTGAATGGGCTTTTGAGGAAACCGGAATTCGAGAATTACAAAGTTTAGGTCTCGATGGTAGTGGAATTCATGTTTGTATTGTCGACACTGGGATAGACATGAACCACCCCGATTTTGCACATCAAAATATAGTTGGATTTAGAGATTTTTATTCTGGGCAACACGATGTTATTCGTGATGTCGGTGAAGAATATCACGGAACACTAATGGCTGGTATTTTGATAGCAAATGGAACCTTTAGAGGTGCTGTGCCCAATATCGATCTGTCTGTTGCTCTTGCACTCGGCCCTGAAGGTAGTTCAGGTCAAGGTGACAAAGTGGCACAAGCTATCAGATGGTGTCGGATAACAGAACGTGTTGATATCATCAGTCTCAGTTTAGGTGGTGAGTCTGGAGATGGAATGACTCAACATTCGGCTACTGCTGCCGCGGTTCAAGAAGCACTTGATGTAGGTATATTTGTTGTTGCAGCAGCAGGAAATACAGGACTCGACACGGATATCAATGATGTTTCAACACCCTCAAGTATTGAGGGCGTTATTTCTGTTGGAGCACAAACAAAGAGTGGCTCTGTTTGGAGTAGAAGCGCATACGGCTCACAGAGTGACCCATCCACGGGATTAGATAGAATTTATCCAAATCAAAAACCAGAAATCATTGCTCCTGGAGTTAATATTTTTTCAACCGCATCCACCGATCTTGCAGCGAACTACGCATACTCTTCAGGAACCAGTGATTCAACAGTATTCGTTACGGGTGCTCTTGCATTGATATTACAATTATATGGAGACGAAATTGCCGGTGATGATGGTGTAATAGATGCATCTGAAATCGACTTAGTAAAACGAAACCTTGCAATTTCTGCAAATCGAAACGATTTCGATACTAATACACATGATTCTCACTTTGGATATGGCAAATTAGATGCAATGAAATGGGCCGAAGCCATTGCTTTTGAATTGAATATTGATAACTAATTTATATCAAGATTTTTTTCATTTTATCAAACGAGCCTACGGCTCGACATGACCCTATGATTAAATCACTATTCGAACCCGCAAATTACATGACTGACCCACGTGCGAGAAGTTACTTCCTTGTTTTCCTGATGTTCTCGAGTGTATTGGTCGCATTAGTAGGGCCTGCAAGTATAGTTTTGGCAAATAACGAAACGACCGCTGGAACAATTGCCGGAACTGAAGTTTGGTCTGGTACGCATCAACTAACTGACGACATTACAATCGCTGCCGGTGCCAAGCTGATTATTGAACCTGGAACTATAGTTATTTTTCCAAATGGAACTTATCTCGACGTTCGTGGAAACCTCTGTGCTGGAAAAGCCTCTTGTGGCGCCAGTGGCGATTCAAGTGCTGCTAATAAAATAACATTCAGATGGACAAATCCCATCGACGATCAAGCAAATGGAACTTGTTTGGGAATGTCTGAGGGCACCCAGGACATCGACATTAACGACCCATCATGCTTTGAGGGAATTTTAATTCGAAGTTCGATTGATCTTTCACAAACCGGACTTCGACATATGACATTCGATGGGGCTTGGGGAATTCCATACTTTATTGATTCAGTAAACCGTTGGAGGTATGGTGTAATGGTTATCGATGGTGCTGCACCGACGTTGACGGAAATGGTATTCACTGATATCAATACTAGCAGTGTTCTGACCACTAATTTAGCACAACCTACTTTTGTTGGCGGTGAATATATTGCAGGAAATGACGCAGAGAGTGATGTTGGTGGTTCCGCTGTTCAAATCTACGGTTCTGGGACACATATTTCTCCATTGATAATGGATTCTCCTTCTTTCGTTGGAACAAATAATGGCTGTGGTCGAAGAGATGGTGGCCGACCAACCGTTTGGGCTGAAGACACATTTATCGAAATTAATGATGCAAGTGTTGGAATCGGAGATTATGGATTTAGTTTAATCAATTCAGCAGGTCATGTAATTAATTCCGTAATGAGTGTGAATTGTAATGCAATTGAAATCAATAGCCACAAAGCAATTCAAGGTGTTGATTATGAATTCGAAATTTCAAATAACGAACTTACTACTGGTGAAGGAGCAGGAATTTATGCTTATGATGGGGCGATAGCTGAACTATTCAATAATGAAGTTTCAGGAGCAAGCGACGCATCTGGAATTTCAATATCATCTAGTAAAGTGAATATGCATGATAACGATATTGGACCCATTGGAGGGTGGAATGGAATTTGGTTAATCGGTTCATACGATGTAATGGCTGAGCGAAACAATATAGTTAATACAGCCAAAGAGCCACTTCGTGCGGGAGAATTTGGTAGCCAAGCTCCTTCTCCTGCTGCTTCCCGCCTATATTTCGTAAACAATACAATTACACAAAATTCGCCAGGAGTTTGCTCCAGTACCAAATATTGGGGAGGAGATTATACTTGCCCTGCTGTAAGCGTATTCCGAACTGGAGTAACATTGAAAGATAATCAAATCAGTGTTGGAGGTGATGCAGATGGAATCCGTGCTATCGGAGCTATTCTGGATGTTCAAAGAAATACGTTCGACGTTGGAAGCACCGGCGCAATTATCAAACATTATGATGATGGTTATGCCAATTCCCAACAATATGGTTCGTTAGCGTTCTTTTCTCAAAATATGTGGAATGGTGTGGCCACTACCTACAATGTCACCAAATCTTCAGTTACAGTTCAGTCAGAATATATCCCTAGCCCTCCTGCGGGAATTAATCCCGTATTGCTTTCTTGGCCAGATCAAGAAGCTTGGCCTGCTAATAACTTTCAAAACGCGATTCTCCCTACTCCCGTTTCAGAGTGCTCCACTTGCAATAACCTGGCTCCCATCGATTTCCCTCTGGCAATATCGATGGATAATAACTCAACAACCTTCACGTTTGCTAATTTATCGAATCTTGATCGTTCGAAAATAAATATTGCGACTCAACCGACTCCATTTGCAGTTCAGGTGCGTCGAGCGGAGATGGTCCGATTCCAAACTTTAGTCAACGGTGAGCGAGTTGAAAACGCGAATGTTTTGATTGAAGATGCGCTAGGGAACGATATATATTCATTACATACTAATCAAGATGGATATACCCCCTGGTTCGCTTTACCCTCGGATTTTCACCTTGACTTCAGGGGTTTAGCGGGGGGAGATAATCCTGATGGATTTGCAGATGATGAATATGAAGATTCATGCTCGGATGGAATCGATAACGATGGAGATTTAATTATTGATACTGACGATGAAGATTGCAATGATGCGGCAGGAACCCGTGAATTTTCGCGATATTTCTATTCTGCTTACAAATTTGGTTTTGGATACGTTAGAGGGGAGTTCACATTAGATGATACTACATATCAAGAAACGGTTAATCTTGTCAATGAAGGCCCAACTATGATGGTCACTCAAAATGAAGGCCATTCATTCCGAAAAATTGTTAATTTCACTGGTTCCGCTCACGACGGACAATTAGCAGGTTTCTACGCTACAGATGAATTAGCTCAATGGGATCAACAAGGATATGTTCACTCCATCGAAATTAGAGATCCATTCACCAGCGAATGGGTTGAGGCGGGTCTTGCCGTCGATGATAGTGGAATGGAAACAGGAACCGTAACTAGATACAATCATCCATTTTCTGATTGGTATTATTCTTTCGATATGTCTAATCGTCAAGAAGGCGATTACACCTTTGAATTCCGCGCATTTGATGGTGTCGATTACAGTCCGATAATTTCCCGAACAATCAAATTGAATACAGTAGCACCGACGATTTCGGTCTCGACACCAAGCGACCATTCAACCTGGTCAGAAGGTATGATTACTTTCGAAGGAACCGCCTACGATCAATACGGTTGTCCTCTTGATTGTAGTAAGGACGTCGGCGAGGTATACTTCCATATCAGTGGCCCTAATTTTGAGGGTGTCACACCTACATCAGGTGGTTCTGATTGGAGTTGGACTTGGGACTTTAGTGGTCAACCTAGGACCATTGCAGAATATACATTTACAATCTGGGCATCCGATGAAAATTTCTGCATCGGAGTGATTGAGGAATGTGAGCCAGTAGTTCTTACTTTAACAGTGGATAATTCCAATTCGATACCGTTTGTGAGCTTGATTTCACCACAAGATAATGAGAGAATGTCAGTTGGAGAAAATTCTCAGATTCAAGGGGTAGCTAGAGATAATGATGGCGAAGTATCTAGAATCGATATTACTGTCCGAGATATTTTCAATGGCGGAGTAATTGTCCACGAGCAAGCAGTGACTGAAATATTGCCTAATGGTGGCTGGGTCGCCGACTGGGATTCGACACATTTGATTCATGATTACCAATATTCGATTGAAGTCACTGCATTTGACGGATATGATTACAGTGAGATGACAACCATCGTTATCACTGCTGATAATCCACCAGATGCTGGAAATAATCAACCCTCATTTGATTCAACAAATTGGGTACAAGAAATCACACTTTATTGTGAAATCGAATCCCAATCTCAAGATCGCTGTACCAAAGGCACAATTGATTTAATGCAATTCTTTTCTGATGCCGATGTTAATCAAGAATTGATATTATCAGTTTACGATAATCCTGAACTCACTTCGGATGACAGATATGGTCTTGTAATCAACGTCGGTGTCGATGGTATTGCTGTCTATGATCCGATTTCTATGTTTTTCTATGATACAGACATGGATACTTGGACATTAGAAGATGTTGTATTTGTCGCAACTGACCCCCATGGCTCGAAAATGAACTCGATGCCAGTATCATTCACAATCGCCGGAATAGATTTCAAAATATTTTCTCCCGAATCAACTCGAATTAATAGTGGCGAAATAGCAATATTCACAGGAGTGGCACTACCTGGAAAAACCGTAGTAGTAACCATTGATGGGAATCCTGTCAACAATACAATTGTTAGTGACAATGCCACCTGGATTCTTGGAATACCTTCATCAAGGATTTTGGGAGGTTCAGCAATCCCTGAATTCCGTTATTCTGGAGAAATTTACCAAGGAGAGAAAATCTATGTTGGAGAAGTTGACGAAGGCATGTCATTGATGAAGATGATTATAATCTCGATTGTAATATTAGGAATGGCCGGAGGCGCATTTGTATACTTCTTTGTGGAAATCGAAGATGACGAAGAATCTACTGACTCTGAATCAGAGGAAAGCACAGATGAATCTAGCACCGATGGATGGATTTGGGATGAAGAATCTGAAGAATGGATAGAAGATCCAAACTACAATAATTGATGATATTTTGAATATCACCCATACCGAACATTATTGAGTGCATCAGTACGCACGCCGAGCATGACGAGTATGGCCTTGCCACGTCCAGGTGTTCAGGAACGTATCCTATTGCATCTACGTGATTATGTCGATTATTCTGAGAGGGTCGAAGTTCCTTTCGCCCTTTCGCAGATGGGAATCGCAAATGCCGTCGCTATTGCTCGCTCTAATGTTCCCCGAGCGATATCTGGAATGCGAGAACAAGGTTTACTCATTGAACGCCAAGCTCATGTAACTGGTGTTTCAAGAAAAAGAAAGGCATATTTTCTGACCGATGAAGGAGCGAAAGTTGCCAATAATATTTGGGATACTGTTAGCCAACAACCAGTTAGGTTGATACATTCCGATGGAAGATCTGAGACTGTTGAACTCTCTAACGCATTGGAAATAACTGATTTACCATTACGTCATGTCGATTTTCTTCGCTATATTGATGATAATGGTACAGTTGATTTATCTGTACTTTCAGCAGAATTAATCGAGAGAGATTTATCTAAGCAAATTGAAAAACAATTGATTTCCTCTCTTAATGATCTGCCTAGAACAAGAAAATTTTACGGACGTGAAAAGGAAGTCGACGATATTGTCCAACTTCTCGAAGCCCAATCATCTTCAATACTGATTCCTGGAATAGCAGGGATTGGGAAAACTGCCTTGGCAGGGAAGGTGTTGGAGAGATTCACTCATCGCCGTAATTTGATATATCATCGATGTCAAGATTGGGAAGGTTCGAGAGCTTTTCTTGAAGCGGTTGGAGAGTGGCTCTCGGCTATGGGCTCCAACGATTTATCTGATTATTTAGCTGCAACTCCAGTTCCACAGGCATCTGTTGCAGTCGATTTGATTATCGAAGGACTCGGCTATGCACCAGCACTTATCGTAATCGATGACTTACACAAAGTTGGAGATGAAACGTTGATTTCGACATTACGAGGGCTTTCTCAAAAGTTCCCAAAATTGGATGAAGTCGGCCTAATCATGTTTTCTCGGTCTTTCCGTATGGTTGTTCCGGACCAAGATTCAAGTGGAAAAATTTTGACTTTGATTATGCCACTAGAAGGGCTCGATCAAGATTCTAGCAGGCAAATTCTCAATGCAATGCCAGATATTGAATCGACACAATTTTCACACATTTATTCACTTTCTCGTGGCCACCCTCTCATACTTGAATTGATTAATCGAGGGAGTGTAGGTGGAACTTTCCATGCAACCTTAGAAGCATTCGTCGAGCAAGAAATCTTCAGCCGCCTTTCTGGGCCTCAAAAAAGGTTACTTGGATCTATTGCTGTATTCCGCGAGCCAATGTCATTAGATGCACTTAGTGAGCAAGAAGTGGTCATTGATTTGCTTGATGAATTAGTTGAGAAAGGACTTGCTCGTCAAGCTGATAGCGAAAACTATGATGTGCATGATTTGGTTCGTGAATTCTTGGTAAGATCTATGGACTCTGAGCTCAAATTAGAGTTACATAGCAGAGCAGTCGATTGGTATCGAACACGTAAAGGTAGTCCAACTGACCGAATTGAGTTTATTTATCATCTTCATAGCTCTGATCTAATCGAAGAATTAGCTGAAGTACTAACCAATGAAGGACATGGTCTAGTTGAAACAGGTCATACTGAATTATTGGGAATATTACGTGCCTTGGATCAGGATGGATTCGATGCTCAAGGTTGGGGTGTGGTTCGAGAATTAAGAGGTAATATACTCTCTTTACAAGGCCGATGGGATGAGGCAGAATTAGAGTATGATTCTGCAATTACTTCCGCTAAAAAGAATCGGTTAGGCAATCAATTAGCTCGCCTATATTCTGCTCGGGCAGATATTGCAGTTAAGCGAGGCGCTACCGACGATGCTTTAGAATTACATAGAAAGGCTTTAGAAATTCAAATTGCGATTAGGGATGCAGTTGCTGCAGCTAGATCCTACAATAATATGGGCTATATTTTCCGTCGTCGACGAGATAATCGTCATGCCTTGGAAGTTTACGGAAATGTCGAGGAGTTACTTGATTCGGAAGACAATCCAAAACTATGTGAATCGAGGATTAGACTCGCATCCGCCTTCCTTGAGATGGGAGAACTTGATAGAGCTCGAAATCATGCAATGATTGCTCATGATGAAACGAAAGAGAACGGCGACGAAACTCTACATGCACGCTCTCGGGCGGTTCTTGGCCGATACTATGCGCGGATTAAGGACAACGATTTAGCGATGATGCATTATTCAGGAGCATTGGAAGTATTATCTAGGCTAGCAGACCCACATAGCGCAGTCGAAGTTCAAATGCTTCTAGGACATGTTCTCAGCGATGCTAATCAAAAGGATGATGCTGCAGAACATTATTTAGAAGGATTAGCACTCGCTGAAGCGAACGATTTCCGCCATCTCCAAGGTGAATTATTAGCTCGATTAGGTGAGGTGGAAAGTGAGAGGTCTCAACGCATGGAATATCTTCAAAGGTCATTAACTGTTTTCCGAGAATTAGGGGCAATTGATCGAATGAGGGAAGTTCAAAATTCAGTACATCGAGTTATTATGGGCCATTGATTATAATCGAATTTTCACATCCTCATTCTTCAATTCTCCAACTCGAATTGTAAAATCAGGACCATCTTGTGTCGAAATTGAAATTGTGCCGGAATATTCTTCTCCAATATGCATCAATACTTCGCTTTCTGCTAGGTGCGGCGCATTATTTTTTTCAGATAAGTGACAAAGGACGATACTCTGAAGTTTTGGATTCATGATATCTTGTAAAATTTCTGCAGTTTGAAGATTGGATAAATGACCTCCACGACCACTTATTCTACGTTTTAATGAATGAGGATAAGGGCCATTCATTAACCGCTCCTCATCATAATTTGCCTCGATAGAAATATGTGAACAACCATTTAGATGCCTCTTCAGTTCATGGGTTGCTTCGCCTAAATCTGTTACTATTGCTGCCCGGTGCCCGTCTCCATTTGTTGCAATAACTGCAACATTATCTGCGTCATCATGTGGAATTGGTATAGGCAATAAGCTCATTTCATCACTAATTTGAATCCTCTCAACATTACCAAATGTTCTGCATTCAGAAATCGGAGCCCAACCCATTCGAACAGCAGTTTCTGGGTTGCAATGCAATATCGCATCCCATTTTTCTGATGCACGCTTTGCAGATTTTGCATGGTCTGAATGATGATGTGTGATAAAAATACCATCGATATCAAGAGGATTTACATTGATTCTACTCAGCCTTAATTCAAGCTGTTTTAAGGAAAACCCACAATCGATGAGCACCATTGTGGAACCAGATCTAAGCAAGGTCGAATTACCTCTACTGCCTGAACCGAGAGGTGTTATCTCTAACGCCATGTTAATCGATGCACTGTGACGACAGACACCCCTTGAATGAATCCGTTTAATCGGCCGTATTTCTTCTTCTTCCATACCTTTGTAACATCGCCATATTTTTGTCACCAACCAAGTGTGTCCGAACGACGCTCCATCATCGTCATAAATCAAACAAGTTGGCTTAGTATTGTAAAGAGGAGGTGATATCGTGCGTCGCAAGCAGTCAGCAGTACTAATGACACTCTTGATATTGAGCAGTTTGGCTTTTGTTTCACAAACAAGGCCTCAGGCTCCAGTCGATCATATCGACCCTGGAGATGCACATGGGGGGGCCCCTCCAGTAACTGATGCTGATGGAGATCAGATACCCGATTTGCATGAAGCAATCTTTGGTAATGAAATTCTTCTTGATACCTCTACTGGCGTGGTTCGCATCAAAGGTTTAGATCCTACTAACGGAACTGATAATATGACTGATTTTGATCGAGATGGTGCAAGCGCTTTACTCGAGTATTGTTGGCCGTTTACTCTCGACAAGTGTTTTACAGATCGTATCGCCCTAACTGGTAAACCACCCGAATTATCGGAATCTGGGTTACGTGAATTCCTCGACCCACGTGTTGCTGATACCGATGGTGATGGTTTACCAGATGGTTATGAGATTTTTATGTGTACTGAGGGTGGATTAGGATATCTTAATGCTACAAATGCATGGAATTGCCTATGGTTCGACCCGTTGAATCCAATTGATCAATACGATGATATCGACCGGTGTCAAGATTTTACTTTTGGCTGCGGCGATGGCTTTGATGTCAACCGAGATGGGACAATCGATGAGGGAGAAATGTATACGAATTCAGAGGAGTATGCTTTTGGTATGTCTGATAATTGGGTTACAGAACGTGATGGATTGTGGTGTTTTGGGGAAATCAGTGGTTTGGACAAGAATGCTTGCCAAACTGAAATTAGTCGGGAAACTGGTGATGATGGTTGGCTTGGAAGCAATCCAACACAGTCAGATTCTGATTATTACACTTGGTCAGATGTCCTCGCCATCGGCTTGGCCGTTCCAGGAGATGGTATTCCTGATGGTTGGGAAGTTCACTATGGATTGGATCCAAGGAATGCGAGTGACTCAATCCTCGATAGTGATGGTGATGGTTGGGATTTAGATGCGGATGGTTATGTTATCCCTGATACATCGATTGCCACTGCTGCTTGGGGAGAGGCATTCAGTAATTATGAAGAATACATGATACACTATGATGGTGGTGCTTGGGTGACCCCTGGTATTCGAGGTATCAGTTTATCGAATGTTGGAGATGAAATTTATTCATTCGATCAGTCGACCTCACCTCAACTCGTCGATGGTGCAGTTCATTCCGTAATTCCTGACCAACAACGAGATCGGCTAATTGTCGGTTCTCGTTATGGAATTACAATTCTCGACCCATACAGCATGAGTTCAACACTTTACGAATTGCCTGATGGTTTGGAGATGTACACTATGCATCATTGGAATCAAGGTATATCTGAATATCTTATTGTAGGAACTAATGTGGGTATTTTGAGCATTGAGTTAGAGAGTGGATTGCCACAAATCGACTCTTCATTGAATACCGAGGGGGCTTATCACGAAATTGGACCAATTTACTCGATGGTGCCATTGCTAACAGGAAGCGGTTCACTTGAAATGATGGTTTTTGGTAAAGGTGAGGCTTGGACGATTGTAATCAACAGCGACGATTCGAGCGAAGAGCCAAGAATTACTGAGCCAATTTTCCGTGAGGATATCTCCGATTTACTTAGCTCGGCAGATGTTACTGTCAACACGGCATTACATGTAGATATGGATGGCCGTGGCCCATTATTGGTTATTGGAACAGATGCGGGATTAATCGCGTGGAATACGACCGATGGTTCTGATTCAACAGGTTGGCCTTGGTGGGTATTCAATTCACAAAACGCAGAAAATTATGTCCAACGTGCTGATTTACTAAATGTTTCAAAATCTGCAATTGTAAATGTCCTTGAACCTGCAGGTTCAAAAGACTCATCAGGTGAATTTGAAGAAATAACTGGATTTTGGATGGGAACTGCAGGAGGTATTCACCTAACTGACTTGTCAAGATTAGTGACGACACCGAAGAGTGCGTTCAATACAGATAGAATGTGGAATATTGAGCGTTGGGCAAACGGGGCTAATGATATTCGTTCTATATACACGACTAATGATGAAATCTTTGTCGGCTCTAGAGATGGAACATGGGTTCTCGATGGTGGTCATCACGGAGTTACTGGAATCGCGGATAATCAAACTCGCCTTCCGGGTTTAGTAACTTCATTGGTGACTCTTGAAAGCTCTGATGGAGTTTCCCTATTCGCTGGTATCTCACCCGGACGATTCATGAATATCATGCCTATTGACCCTATGTCGATGGATTCTGATTTGGATGGAATGCCAGACGGTTGGGAATTTATCTATGGTTTAGACCCAACCGACCCTTACGATCGTGATCGTGATGCTGATGCTGATGGGGTTCACTTCACTCCTACGTCAGGTGAAGGCATTGATCGAAGTTGGACAAATCTTGACGAATATCGATATATTTCTACCAGCGAGGGAGGTTTTAACGGAACTGATCCAAGGGAGATGGATTCGGATGGCGATGGCCTAACTGATGGTGAAGAATATTGGGGGTGGTTCGCTGACTCAACAAATTTTGATTGCCATTATTTGAATACAGAATATGTCTGTGATGAAACTGCCGGTGCCCTTGCACAAACTGTACATCTTGAAGGATGGTTAGGTTCTGGGGCAGGTGGTGGAACTGATGGGCCTACTGATCCAACCAACTTAGATTCAGATGGAGATGGAATGCCAGATGGTTGGGAGATTGAACATCGCCGATGGATTGGTGATGTGTATAATGGCGGAAACCTCTGGACATTGAATCCAAGAAATTCTGACGATGCAGACCTCGATGCAGATGGGGATGGTTTGTCGAATTTATGTGAATACAAATGGGGTGCCTTACTCGATCAGGTATTGCGTGAAGGATTGCCGAGTCATGGCGAAACATCTGAGGCTGCTGAGAATTGGACAAAGACTGATCCTAACGAAATCGATTCTGATGGAGATAGTTTACCAGATGGCTGGGAGGCACGATATACTTGTTCATGGAATAAAGATGAAGCGGGAATTAATCCCTTGAATGGTTCTGATGCATTGAACAATCCAGATGGAGATGGTTACGATGTTAATCACGATGGAATACTCGATCTCGAGGAGAGTTTAGTAAATTGGCTAGAATATCATTGGAAGACTGAAGTTATATTCGGAGATAGTACGAATAACGACATACCTTTCCCAGAAAATTTCACTACCGTTCTCTATAATCTAACCTGGGAAGATTTTGCAGGAGGGTCATTTGGCGAATACACCAGTCCCGCATACCGGAGTTTGATTAATGGAACAACTTCATTCGATATAGGCTCAGGAAATCCTTTACTCGCAGATTCTGACCGCGATGGAATGCCAGATGGTTGGGAATTTTATCACGCACGTTGGAGTCTTTTTGATGAGAAGTGGACACTGAATCCTGTGGATGAACGTGACAAAAATGGCGATTCTGACGGTGACGGGATGAACAATTGGGAAGAATACAATGTCATTGCTGGTAATTTGAGTGAAACTGATAATTTAATCACAGTTCCACAATTCTACCTATTACCAATTGGTGGAGAGCTGCTCGCAAATCCATGGCTATCTGCTGAATCTTCGGAATCCTTCGGAACTTTCTTGACCGAAGAACAGAAAAATTTGACTGGATTAACTGCGGATCCAAACAATCCCGATACCGATGGGGATGGATTGTTAGACGGTATCGAATTAATTTTTACTAAATGGAATTCAACAAATAATGTTTGGACATTGAACCCCTTGGTTGCCGGAGACGGTCAATATGATTCAGATAGGGATGGCATTACAGATCAAATCGAACTTAATCTGACGATTAACAATCCGGCGAACGGAGGATTGTCGCCGCCCGATGCCCCACGGATGTGGGAAGAGGCGGAATTGCTCGACCCAGATGAAGCGGTGAATCGAGTTTATCGCATTCTATTCAATAAAGAGGGACGGGCGTTAATTGCGCTGGAACAATTCCAAGATTGGCAGGATGGTAAGCCCGCCAAGCCATTGTTGCAAGCATTGCTTGGTGTATCTGATCCAACTTCAGATGACACTGATCGAGATGGAATGAGCGATGGATACGAATATTGGTTTACAGAATGGAATTTAGAGAGCAATAAATGGGAAATGAATCCATTAACCGATACAGATATTCACGTTGATACTGATGGCGATTCCTTTGATTGCAATGATGATGGAATTATTTCTGATTCCGAATCCTTTGACAATCTCGCAGAATACGAGAGTAGAATTTATGGAAAGAAAACTGCAATCGATACTATACCAAACGGAACTGGCTTAGTCTCCTACGGAGCTGATGCAGTTAATGCTTACATCGATGAAGAAGGAATGTTTCCAAGTGCAGCATTCGGCCAACTTTATGTTCAATTCGTGTCAAAAAGTTTGATTTCAGCCGAACGGGCTGGTCTAATCAATCAACACGATTCGAATAATTTCAATATCAGCCTAGCTGGTGTTAGCGATCCTACCGACGACGACTCAGATCGAGATGGTATGCCGGACGGTTGGGAATTCTGTTTCTCAATATATGGTGAGTTTCTTCCAATCAACGATTATCGCTGGTCGATGAATCCAATCAATCCACTAGATGTGGATTACGATCCAGATGCCGATGGTTGGTATGACCGCAACTGGCTCGACACCCCTGCAACACAAGGTGTCTGGGAAAATCGTGAATTTACCGCCCTAGGTACCGATATGCAGATTGGTCATGGTTCCCTTGGACTTTTCTTTGGTAATCTAATGGAATATGAGAATGGTACACTCCCTCTCAACCCAGATTCAGATGATGACTCGATGGTGATGGAACCAGTCTTCCAGAACGGTGAAGTAACCGATTATATTCAAAACATGAATTTGAGCGATGGGCGCGAGGTGTTCAAGTATGGGACAAATCCACTCGATAATGATACAGATGGCGATATGATGCCTGATTTCTATGAGTATTATCGTGGCTGGAATGAAACGAATGACAACTGGTCTTCTTATCTAAAAATCGAAGTTCAATGGCAGCAAGTAACGACAAATAATTGGAAACCGGTTGATATTACCGGAGGAATAATTGCTCGCCCTATTTTGAATTGGGTTTGGTTTACCCATGATGCAACTGATCCTGATGATGCTGGACAAGATGCAGATAAAGACGGGGGATGGGATTGTTCTAGTGGCTCATGCATTTATCAGCCGTACAATAATTTCCAAGAATACTATGGTGTGGTTAACGCCACTCTATCCTCACCTACGCTAGTTCGACAAGCTATGCTCTACGATTGTTCTGGTGATTATGTGCAAGAATGGTGGCAATTACGAGAATCCCTTCTTGGTACATGTGCTGGTTCTGCAGCAATTAATTCGAATTATTTCCGCATGTACCGGATCAATAATGCGGACGACTTGTTCGCATTGATAATTGATGACAACGATGTAGATTACCAATATCTAGATACCTCTGATGACCAAACATTGTGCAGTGGTGAATGGACCGATTTATGGCAGCGCTTTGCTGGAGATCAGTACCATTTGCCAAATACTGGACTTGGAGAATACGTATTCGGTTGGTGGGTTTTGGATATAGATGGTGATCAAATCGCTGATGGGACCGATCCAACAAAATGGGATACTGATGGAGATTGGTTGAATGATTTCTTTGAAATTGAAGATGATATGCTCGATGGTGTCCGTGGAAATAGCGGTTCTCCAATTCGATACGACGACAGGACGACATAATCCGCTTGATTCTTGTATTAATATTGTATATTTTCTGAATATGGGCGGATTGCATTAATTTGCTCACCACGATTGGGGCGACCTGATGGAGGATAGTCAAATTCCGAGCGTTGATGCTCCGATTGAAGAAAAATTATTATTCCTTCAAGAAAACATGTCTAATTTTGTCAAACAATACAGTTTACCGGTCGTTGAAGTTGCGTTAGTTATTTCTAAATATATCAAAATATTACTTAGTGAATTAACCACAAAAGCCAACACTGTCGGTGAAACTTTACCAATTGAATTAACTCAACCTTGGGAAATTGATACAAATGATCAAGATTCCCTAATCGATTCATTCCCAATCGAGAGGGTGCTTTCGACCATTGATCAAGATCGAATGGATATTTTTGACACAATTATTCGAACAATTTTGAATAATGCCGAAATTCCATTGATTAATGGTCTGACGTTATTACGAGATTGGGAATCTGTGACTAGAAAACAATTAGTCAACGCGGCCAGCCCTGGCCATCTTTTCAGCCCCTTTGTATTACCTGATAATTTTTAGAATCTTAATAATCTGATATTTGATTATTCATTCATTTTGAGCAGATGCGACAATTCTACTTGAAATCCACCATGCATCACCGATTGACCAGAAAAAGAAGAGAGGCCAAAGTACTACTGAAACAATTAGTGGCAATTGAATCAAAAACCAACTAGCTGCTTTCGAATGTTGGCCGTTGAAGTGTTGGCCAAGAAATAAAAACGGAACCAGAGATAATGCTAGAGCAACCAAAGGTCTAACAGTCCCCCAAGGCCCAATTCCGCCACTGAGTTCTGACCAAATCACGCCAAACACGCCTAGAGGATTTACACGATTCGGCTCCTCTTCCGGAGCAACTTGAACCACATACTCCTCTACCATTAAATTGGCCCGAACATATACCAATCATCAATCTGACGCTATATTGGTCATAGAAAACGCCAACAGTAGGTACTCGCTGGAAACTCTAATGGCAACGCCAAAGGTTCTAGTGACTGGATTTCCTGTTTTTTCAAATTATTCAAATAATATCTCTGAGTTGATTGTAAAACAATTATCTATCGATGGTATTGACGGGGTTGAGTTGGAAACTGAAATATTATCAGTTGATGAAGCCGGGTCAGATAAAGTTGCATCGCGATTACGAAATGGGGATATTTATGATGCGATATTACATTTGGGATTGGCAGCAAAAAGGCAAAAAATTTCTTTAGAAAGATTTGGCAAAAACCAATTTCGGATGAATGAGAATGATAATTCAGGTAGAATTGTAAAATCAGGTGAAATTATTGAAGGTGGAATGGATCGGTTAGAAACAACCGCTTCAATCCATGTTTTTGATGAGGAATTTGATGACGATGATATCATTTGCTGGAGTGAGGATGCTGGTGGTTATGTCTGCAATGAAACGATATATCGAACTCTCAATGAAATTATAGAATTGGGATTGTCGAATTCGAATGGTCGAACACTACCTGCAATATTCATTCATTTGCCGCCTGAAGAATCTCTGGAATTGAATATTCAAATTAATGTAGTCAAACGAATTGTAAATTGTCTCGTTCATAGGCCATATATGCACGTAGTTGGAGCCTTGCTCTTCAATTCTAATCAAGAGATATTGGCATGTCGTCGTCCAATAGGTGATGCTTGGGAAGGTTGGTGGGAATTCCCAGGGGGGAAAGTCGAAGGTCTCGAAAGTGATTTTGAAGCTCTGCGTAGAGAAATAATTGAAGAGTTAGGATTGATAATTTTGAAAGGTGAACTGATTGCAAAAACAATTCATGAATATAATGACAGAATAGTAAATTTACGAATTTTTAATTGTGGAATAATTAATCCGAACGAAGTTAACCACACTGAACATGACGAAATTCGTTGGCTTTCAATAAATGAGTTGATGTCGGTAAAATGGTTACCTGCGGATTTACCTATTATTCAAGAATGGCAGAGTCAAGGATTCCCATCATCTTCTTGATTAATGGTTGGATGACCCCTTTTGTCGAACCACTCTACTGGGAAACCACTCCTCCTCATCGACAAATCATCTCCTGCACTTCTTGGGATTTCGTTTCTTCCTTCGTGCCAAGTTTGTTGCTCGATCCATAGTTCTAAGTCATCTCCCGAAAGACTGACAGTTAATTTCCCACCTAGATTCACATCTTCAAGTGCAAAAGCGACCTTTCCCGCCATAGCAGCCTGTCTAGAAAGGTCAAATACTGTTGTGTCAAATTCTAGGTTCATCGTCATAGCATCTAGTGCGGTGTCTAAAATTCTTTGAGTTTTCATCAAATTTAATATGAATTCTATAGATTCAGACTTTCCGTGCATAAGTTGAGCTCGTCGGTCGCTAGGGAATGAAGCACGCTCCGGAATCCGATCAGGGATCCAATCTGGAAATAATTTCTGGATAGCTTCTACTACTTTCTGCGCATCCTCCCATGCTCGCACAGTAGTTGAGACGCTAATCATCGGCTCCATACCTCCCTGCGGATGTCGATGGGTCATATGTTCTCTGTTTCATTGACCTCGCAACAACACGAATGGTTCAAACCTGAAACTATCCGCCTAGATTCATGGCGGACCGTTCACCAGGCATTGGATTGGCTTTACTTATCGCACCTACGATGTGTGTTGTTGCCCTACGATTTGGATTGCCAATACTCGACGAGGCAATATCAAATGATTATAATATTGAGGTGGGAATACATGCCACAGCTATCATCATTGGTGTTTTGATGTTCCTTAGATATCGTGTCGTTGAAGATCATGAATATCACCGCTCTGCTGCAATAAAGCGATTGACAAAATCATATTCACAAGAAGATAAAGGGCTTTGGAACAAGGGCGATATTGCTATTGAAAAACTAGAATCAGCGGCTTCAATTCAACAAACTGGCAAGGGTGCATTACGAACCCAAACAATGCTGTCTGGTAGTATCGGATCGATGAATGCAGAATCCCCCGAAGTAGAAGTCGAAGAAGATATTGAAACAGAAGTTGTTACTCATTTAGGTGGAATTAACACATTAGTTGACCTGCAAGTAGTCGATGGTAATAATTCGAAGAAAGCAAATATTTCTGACCGCCTTGATACTTCTGCGGCTAATCGTCTGGAAAAACAAAGACTCCAAGCCGAAAAGAAAGCAGAAAAACAACGATTGAAAGTAGAAAAAGCTCAGGCCAAAGCTGAGAAAAAAGCTCAAAAAGCATCTGCTCAATCAATAAAATCACAAAAAGGTGAATCTAAAGAATCTCGTTGGAATACCCCGGTGGTTTCTACCATGGCTAAATCTGTGGTCTCCTGTTATGATTGTGGGACACTAAACAATTCTGGGGATTCGTATTGCTCTTCTTGCGGTTCATTTCTCAATTGAGGATGGAGAGATTCAAAGAGGGTCCCTTGGAGCCACGCTTAGGTGAGTAGATGGCAGGGAAACGTGATTATTACGAAATTCTAGGGATTTCTAAATCTGCTTCGGATAAAGAAATCAAAAATGCATTTCGTAGCCTAGCTCGAAAACATCATCCAGATAAGAACCCTGATGACCCTGATTCAGAGAGACTTTTCAAAGAAGTTCAGGAAGCCTATGCGGTCTTATCAAACCCTGATGAGCGAAGAAAGTTTGACACATTTGGTCATGAAAGACCGGGAGGCTCACCGTTTGGGCCAGGTGGATTTCAAAGTGTTAATATCAATTTTGATGATCTTTTCGGTGGTGGTGGATTTGAATCAATTTTCAGTTCTCTTTTTGGCGGAGCCTCGGGAGGTCGACAACGCCGTCAGCGTGGTTCAGACTTACTAGTACACCATCAAGTTCCTTTTCAAGCTGCCATGGACGGCATTGAGGATTCGATAGAAATTGATGTGCTAAAGTCTTGTGATGATTGCTCAGGTTTGGGTTCCAAGAGCCCGGACGAGATTAGAGAATGTCCTGCATGTGATGGACGGGGAAGAATACAGCGAATTGAGAGGGTCGGGCCGTTTACTCAGCAGGTTGTCAGCGACTGTGCGAGTTGTCGTGGTTCTGGTCGTATAATCCCAAATCCATGTACAAGATGTCAAGGAGAGGGTAGAGCATCTCGTACAAAGAAAATACAATTTCACGTGCCTCCTGGAATCGATAGTGGTACTCGATTAAGAATGTCTGGACATGGTGAAGCAGCCAAAGGCAATCGTGGTGAACCCGGGCATCTCTATATCGAAATTCAGGTTGAGGAACACGAATGGTTTGAACGTGATCGTTCAGATTTATTGATGGCATTACCAATTAGTTATGTCGATTTAGTACTTGGAACATCTGTAGAAATATCTCATATCGATGGTCAAAATTTGAAAATAAATATTCCTGCAGGTTCGAAACCTGGTGATACAATTTCTTTGCGAGGCAGAGGGTTGCCAAGCCAGAGGAGTCGAATTGGTCGTGGCTCAGTGATGGTATTGTTAAAACTCGATATTCCTGATAAAATTCCTCGTTCTTTGAAGAAACAATTGGAAGAAATACGAGATGAACTGAGTATCAACTCGGATATGTTAGATGAAAAGATTCGATCTGAAGCGCGACAACGCCGTCAATCTTGATTGTTCATTCAATAGGTGCGTCCCAATCGATTGCTCGATTTGGTACTGCTGCGAGAGGTTGATTATCTACCAGTCCTGATAATTGAAATCCTAAGCTTGAAGGGTTTCCGTCTAAAGTAATTCTCAAAAATAATTGCGAACGTGCTTTCATATTATCTAGAAAAACCTCGTCGTTTTGAAATAATCGTGATGGAGAAACATCACTGATACTAACCAAAGATCCTTCTGGAGCATGGACGCGCATTGCTGCTAAATTCCAATCCTTATCTCCAATTCTGATACCAAGTAATAATGATGCAGTACCTTCACGGATACGCCAGACACAAACCTCCACTTGCTCGGTCATATGCCGTAAGGTCGGCTCTCCCCATTCGCTGATGATTGATTTCCACGGACAATCTCCTAATTGGTGTAATGCCGAATTTATCGCACCTTCATCTATCGAATCGTTAGCCAGAGCTAACGACAATCTTTCACGTATTCGTTGAAGACGTCGCCGCTCATGTTTTTCAACTTGAACGGGTAATATTTCTCCTGAGAAAATAGAGCGGCGATTCCAAAATATTACTAATAATATTGGAGATAACATTACACCCCCTATCAAGAAATAAAAATTCGTGAATAGATAAGAAAGATCTGTATAATTTTCTAACTCGGGTGGTTCATGAGGGCCCAGATAACCGACTTCGAAGGAATAATCAATGATAGTTCCTTGATCCCCCAGCCTCTCTATCCGGAGTGCATGAATTCCTTTTGAAATAATAATGGTTGAGCCATCGGTGGTGTTTACGATCACTCCGGTGCTTTGGTCGAGGGCTTGAATTTGATAATTCACTCTTGATTGTGAACCACCATCAATGAAGATGCGTGAACCATTTTCGTCGGTGATGATAATTTGGTAGATGTCAACATTATCATCTGAATGAAGGTGGCCAGAATACATCTCATTTGGTGATAAATATGCCTTTCCACTATTAGAATCGGTGGGAATTGGAAGTTCTTCTTGCGCATCAGCAAAATCTCCCGCATCAGGAGGTTGGATAGGGTCGATTATGAAGGACCATATTGCTGCCTCATCAGATGTAATACGTACTTCGATAGCGACAGTTCCAACTGGCGTTGTAAATTCAGTTGTTATCGGTTCAGCGGAGATGTATTCGATTATTTCTGAACCGTCTTCAAGGTGAAATATTATCTCGTAATGGCAAATTCCTGAAATAAATTCGGGAGTAATTGAGAAGGTATATTCTTCACCGATATCTAATAGGACCGCATCTCCATCTTCATCGAAAGAACTGATTGAGGAACGGAAAGAGGTATAATCGTTCAACGAAAGCGGCTCTCCATGATTCCAAGGGTTGGATAATTCCCCCCCCCCTGGTGCTTCATCGTTATTGGAATCTCTAGATATTTTGAACATATATGTAGAATAATTCACTCCAACTTCAGGAGTTGTTCTGAACCAAAGTTGGCCATCTTGTGGGTAATCAATTATTTTATTTTTTGAATCAACTGGAGAATATTGTGTAATCAGTTTATTTTCTAAACTATTTCGTGACCAAATTTCGAGATTAGCACCTTCGGGTGCGACGAAATCGTAGAGAAAAACCACATCACCTGCACTGCCTTCTATCATTATCGCATCTTTATCAGAAGCGTTATCTAACCCGCCAACAAATAATACAATTGATGAATTGATTTGATCATCATTGCAGTTCCAAAGGAAGCAATTGTGCAATAAGGGCATTAGAATTGGTAATTCTATATCAGTCCCTGGTGATGGAACCGAATTAGGTTGGTCAAAATATTCTGTTGATGCCAATAGCCAACCTCCAATTCTTGATGAAGAATAGCTGTTGGAATGTTCTGAATCGATTTTAGCAGTAACGGTTGAACCTGTATTCAAATAACCTGACCATGTGACCTCGTGAAGATCCTCGATAAAGATGGAATTATTTCCATCAATTATCTCTAATTCCATTCCAGTACAACTAGTAATTTCACATTCAAGACTATAATAAAATGGCCCAGAATTGTAAATGAATATTTCATCAGCGACGTGTTTTTCTTCATTTTCTGCTTCTACATTCACCACCATCGATGATAGTATCAGTAGAGCGAGAACGCCGGCAACACTCTTGTTCACGCGTTGTCGGGCGCGACATCCCCTTAGAATCCTTCAAGCGAATTGTGCGGCACGCACGCACTATGAGTGAGAGGCCGATGGCGCGGAGTGTCGTCGCAAGGCAGCGTTTTTCGCGACTTTTCGCACTAGGTGACCGTAAATCTCCGATTTCTTGGTCGCCGGGATTAGTTATCGCACCTGAAGACAAAGAATTAGCAATTTCTATCGCACCTCTAACTTATTCTAGAGATGGTACTTCATTACCTGCGAAGATACAAATGAGTACTAGGGGAAACCTTTGTTTACCATTCGATTCAATCGAGGAATGGTATGCAAACGAGGGTTTGATACTCCCACCGAGTCTTTCTGAATCAAACTCGGGGGAATTTGGAACAGGTGATCAAATATTGCCGGTTTCTTGGCAATCACTTCACCATGATATTTCATTATTAGAAGAAACAATTGAACCATCAGTGATAATATTGACTGATGCACCGCAACTTGCTCAGCGCCCTGGGATGCTCGTCGATGCGATCTATACACTCCGTACACGCTTCCCAACATCTTTACTTTGGGCGGTGGGAATTGGTGGACCGGATAATTGTGCACTTTTGGCTTGGATGGGGGTCGATTTGTTCGATCTGGCGAGGTCGAGATACGCTTCATCTCTTGGGGTTCTTCTGACGGAAAATGGCCCTAGGCCTGTAGAGGATTCTCTAGATGAAGATTGTTCGATGACTTCTCAAGTTGCGGCTTGGAAAACCGCGTTGGCAGCAACACGCTCAGCAATTCGCGATGGCTCACTTCGTGAATTAGCTGAGCGTCAGAGTATGTCCAGTCCTCGTTCGGTTGAGCGTTTACGTCGTCACGATGCTAAAATGGGCAGCTTGAGTGGTGAAGAATCCGGACTTACTAGAATAAAAGGTCAAGAATTCCCACTCCGTTGTCATTCGTACACGAGTCGAAATGATGCTTTAATTACCGATTGGCAGAAGCGCATTGCAGAATCGCATACTCCACCAGTACATCAAACGGAAATATTACTTCTTCTCCCATGTTCGGCAAAAAAACCCTATCGATTATCTGCCTCACATCGTAGATTTCGTAATTCGATTACATCCAATCGAGTTCACCAGGTGATGGTGACAGCTCCGTTAGGACTTGTTCCTCGTGAACTAGAAGATATATGGCCTGCTGGAAATTATGATATTCCAGTTACAGGTGAATGGGATTTAGATGAATTAACTACAATTAGATATATGGTCAATAAATACGCAATTAGAAACGGATATTCAAGAATAATTAATCATTCTGGAATTCATATTGAAGTTGAAGGAATTGACATAATCGATACACGTCAGGGCGAAAGTGCTGGAAATTCTGAATCACTCTCCCGATTAGAAAAAGAGGTTGGTCGAGCCGCTCAAGAATACAAACTTTCAAGTCCCAAAGAAAATATACACCGCCTCAATAAATTACGTGCATTGTCATTGTTCCAACACGGGACAGATGAATGGTTGGCCGGTTGCAAAATCGAGGGTCGCCCACCAATATTCACAATAAAAAAAGATAAAACTCAATTGGCTAGATGGAATCCAAGACTCGGGCGTTTCTCATTTTCTAAAGCATGCTTACCACTTTTACAAGAAAGCGGTAAATTCCCTATTGTAAATTTAGTCGACAATTTCGATTGGAAAGGTGATCTATTCTCAACTAATATCAAATCAAAAAAGGGTGAAATTCGCGTTGGCGATGAGGTTTTGGTCTATCAGGATGACACATTAATCGGCTCAGCAAGAGCGGATGCTGCAGGTTGGGAATGGCCTGAAGGACCTGGTAGGCTGGCGAAGGCTCAACACCGATTGTGACGCTCACCCTATGGGTGTGTATACGTAGCGATTAAAGAGGGGCAGCAGGTCGCCCGCACGCCTGAGGTATCAAAATGGCTCGAATGCACAGTAAAGGAAAAGGCACAAGTGGCTCCTCAAAGCCAGATGCAAGCAAGGCTCCTGCATGGTCGGAGACTAGTAAAAAGGATGTTGAAGAATTAGTTCTCAAGTATTCCAATGAAGGTCACTCAACTGCAATGATTGGTACAATTCTTCGTGATCAACACGCAATACCAGATGTGCGCCTAGTCACTGGAGAAAGAATAGGGCAAATATTGTCCCGAAATGAAATTTCTTCAACATATCCAGAGGATATGATGAACCTTATGCGCCGTGCTTTGAGCTTAATTGATCATCTCGGTGCAAACCGCAAGGATATCCACAATCGTCGACAACTCGAACTTTGCGAATCCCGGATTCGTAGATTGGCGCGGTATTACAAGGGTAATGGCCGCTTACCTGCTACTTGGGCTTACAAGCGTGATCAGTTACGCTTGATGGTCGAGTGATTGTTTACCAATCAAAGATTCAATCGCTTCAATCGTGATTATAGTGGCGCAGAAGATTTGAACCACAACCGCTCAGACCTCGTTATGACCGCGCTTCTGGAGACGGCTCCATTCGCTCCTGTTTCTGATATCCTCATCAGTGCGGCCGATGAAATTCGCCGGATAAAAGTTCCAATTCTCTTATTGGCAGCTCCTTCTATTGAAGGTTCTCTGGCTTTGGCACCAATCGAAGCCGCATTAGTAGATAGTGGAATTCCATATCGACGGCGGTTTAAATTGGAAGCACCAAACGAAGGATCTTGGATTCATATTTTAGGAAGTGGTGAAGAAACAGGACCGAGAATAGAGACAAATCCGTTTCGATTAACGATTGCTGGAACAGTTGTGAAAGGATTGACAGGTCATCGTGGTGATGAAAGAAAGGGGCCGCTAACCGCCATAGCTCAATGCAATGTGCTCGGTCAATTAATTTCACCACACGGGCTTAGAACGCGGCGAATGAAGCCTTGGGCACTATCTGGTAACTGGCTGCATTCATCTCTTGATACGACATATGATCCCGTGTTCACAACGATTCGTGATCAATTGGTAGAAGAGGGGGTAATCCGAGTCGTATGTTTACCTGAGGTGCCAGAACCCAATGTTTCAATTCACAATTGGATTGATCCAACTGCCCTTGATGCGATAACTTCCCGTTGGCCTACTTTGGATGTAGAAGGTAGAGCCCGCGCACTATCTCACCTTGTGAAGCCGTCATTGGCTAGTTCGACACCTTCAACAGCTAGGTTAGAAGAAATTATTTGGCATTGTGTACTATCTTCTGGATGGTCAACAGACTTAGCTGGTCAAATTACTGCCGGTGCTCAATTGTGGAAAGAATATGCTGCGCCGATTGCGGCAGCAAAATTAGTTGACAAATTATTGCGAGATGGAAAAATTTGACTATTCTTCAATACGCAGGATTGCATCACAGCCTTCACATTCGAATCGCAATGGCCGAATGTCCGATTCTACCGGATTGATAGAATCGCAGGCCGGGCATTGAATCGTTGGTCCACGGATCTTTCGTGGATGATTCGATGGGTCCGAACGCGGTGAAACCAATGCGACAGGGAAAACTAACAAGATGCTTGAACCAACTATGCCAAGAACGATTTGCATTGGCATGCCTAGAACATAAATAATGAAGGCTAGACCTCCGAGTGTTACAACCGTTAGTAAAGACGGCACACTTGCTCGTTTCCGAGTCATCAATAACCCCATACCGATAGCAGCGCAAAGTGCGAATACCGAAATCATTGCAGAAATAAGTGGACTGAATGCCATATTTGCGGTCGGTAAAAACTCGATTCTATATTCTAGTTCTGGATCTAACTCATCTATATCGACGGTAATCATTTCCATGAAAATCCATCTTCGATGACTATAATCTATCTCTTCAGCAGAAACCGCTCCCAATCCTGCGAGCATCGTTGTCTTAATTTCAACATCTAAGTTAACTTTTTGCCAATAATCATTTCCAGGATTTCTAATGAAGTTTTCAACCAAAGGTTGCCTAGAACCTAATTCTACTATACTAGATGTGTCGATTGTTATGATAATTATCTCTGCATTGAATGCACGAGTGCCTCCCATATCTAATGTGATTTCAGTTGGCCCTAGATCGACTGGATTAACTCCTACTAGGGACTCAATCTCAATTGATAAACCGTTTGAGATGAATGAACGTAAATCAGATCCTGAACCAGTAAGGTGAGCGGTCAAGGCAAGGAGCTCTGAATCATCAACTCTACCATTATTTTTTTCAACACTCGGCACCGAATCTGAATATGTTTGCAAATTTCTCCACCAACTATTCGAATCCAAACTATCATTTCCAATGTTATCCAGTCCCCATCGCATCCATTGAGACATGGCTCCATCAAAGGAAATAGTTACGACACGACCCATTGAATCTCCATCGAATTTCACATCAAGATCGATTTCTAAATCGGAACCTCCTGATCGTAGAGGTTCCGAGGCTGGATACCAGCCACCGGTTCCGTCAGTATCTTCGCCGATGGTGATTTCATGTGTGCGACTCATACTCACCTCTAGTCCTGATTGTGGTTCGAGGTGGAAGCGAATTGAATAGGTTCCACTTTGAGCATCTTCTGGCGCTTCCCAGACAAATGTGACTTCAACTCCTGAATCTAATCTTGTTGCGATAGGCCTCTCACTCAATTCATTATTTTGTACAGATAGGCCACCGCTCGATGCTGACCACATTCGATCATCAAATCCTGAATTGATGACAATTGGAAAGTAGATTAGCCGCCCCTTCACGCTTGCATCTTTTGCGGTTATTTCGAGTAATGGAAATTTTGTAGAAACTTTTGAAATTGAATCTTCGGAACCCCAGAGGAATCTTAATCCTGCATCTTCACCAGGGCTTGAAAATAGTAGGCTTCGAACAGATAAGGACAATTCGACTAAATCTCCATCTCGAATTTCACCGGTTTCAACATTTACTGTTATTTGCAAATCTCCTTCTCCAGTAAGATACGGAGCTATTCCCGCATCCCCTGAATAGATAGAACCGCCAATTTTTATGTCGAGGGTTGAATTAATCGTCACACCGACTGCCCCCTCAACTTTGTAAGGCATAGTAAATGTCCACCCATGCTCTGGATAACTACCATCAATTCCCCATATAACATCCCAAGAACCGATATTTACCTCGCCTCCGATAGAAGGCGTAACTAGAACGGAGTATTCTTGATCGAGGTCACCTTGAAAGGGTGTTAACGAGCCATCTGCGGATTCTCCAATTAGGAATAAATCAAAATCTGTTGAAATACAACATTCCGTAGCATCTTCGGCACTTGCTGGCGAGATGGCGAAACTGGTCAAGACTAGCATAGTGGTTAGGATAATTGCCGAGGCCACTCTATTACCAGTCATACGAGCCTGTGGTCGACCTTCAAGACTTCAATGCGCCGCTTCCGAGAGCCTGCGATATTAGGTTTATAGAGTGCTGAGAATCACACGAATACCCTAGTTTGCAATATTCAACTATGAAGCCAAATTAATTTGACCGGTAAATCATCTGTTAATGATTCAATTTTGGCAAATCCAACTCTTTCTAGCTGTATGATTTGCCCAATCTTCAATTCATAATCTTCAATCATCCCATTGACTGAACGCAATTCCATACCGTGTGGAATGGATAATTCAGCCTCTCGTGCCATATTTTCTGGAATCCAGTGAACAATTGGGCGTTTATCTGAGCGATCCCAAGATTGCACAATAGCTTTCCCATTAATGTTGGAAATATCAGCATAATCCTTCAAGCGAATAGTTTCAATTTCAGCATCTTGCTTTTCAACGAGAATTTTTCGACTACCAAGGTTCCAAATTCTTGACCCTTCAATCGCCCCATCGGGATGTTTTGAAATAGAAATTATGTCCCCGGGGTTACTTTCATCTATTTCTGTTATCAAATCCAAACATACTGCATTTCTGACAAATGCACGTCGCTCACAATTTGCATCGATTTCTTTGGCATTGAAAGCCTCGATAGTCTGCAAAGAAACTGAGATGTCTTTCTGAGTCAGTCCAAGGTCAATCCAAAATGCGCGTAATGCAGTTGCATTGAAGCCGCGACGGCGAAGTGCACGAAGTGTAGGTAGGCGAGCATCATCCCAACCTGAATAAATCCCATTTTCAATATCTGTTCGCATACCTGAAGTAGAAAATCCACCAAAGTCATGCACCTTTACACGCCCCCAGTAAAGCGTTTCGGGGTAAGTCCAACCAAAGTGAGAATAGAGAATTGTTTGTTTTCTTGTTGAATCCATCAAATCTTTTCCACGAATGATGTGAGTTACTCCTTGCTGATGGTCTTCGATAGCACTTTGGAAATCTAATAGGGGCCACACTTTGTAGCGTTCGCCAACCATTGGATGAGTTGAATGTTGAATGCGCAGAGCTGGCCAATCTCTCAATGCAGGATTAGGTAAATCCATGTCTGTTTTTACACGAACAACCGCTTCACCTTCAGCGATATTTCCTTCTATCATCAATTTCCAATCGATTAGATTGTCTTCGATGGAACGAGGTCTACAGGGGCAAGCATCTTTCCCATCACGTAATTTTTTGAAGTCAGTGGCTGAGCAACGACATACGTAACCAAAACCACCTGCGAGCATCTGTTCAGCATGATCGAGATAGACTGGCATTCTCTCAGATGCTCGAATTATGATATCTGCTTTGGTTCCAGTTAACCATTCGTAATCAGATTTAATCCAATCATATGCTGCTGGCATTGGTGGTTTAACTTTTGAATCGGTGTCATCGAAACGGAGTACAACTTTTCCGTGATACATTTTCGCATATTCTGAATTTATTGATACACCTCTAGCATGACCTAGAGTAAGCGGACCATTTGGATTTGGAGCAAATCGGAGAACGACTTTTCCTTGTTCAGCATTAGGCAATTCTTTCAGTCCAACGCGTTTTTTTTGTTTCTCGCGATGAAGGGCTTCTGGATTCGTTGCAGCCAACGCATCACGTGCAACCTGAATACCTTGGCTGGAGGCGAGCTTATTTGCTGAAGCAACCTCTTCTTCGACGAGTGTTTTGAGTTCTTGAGCCATCTTTCGAAGATCTGCACGTTCACCAAGAAGTCGGCCTAGAACGGATCCTGCTTGACCTGCGCCATCATATTCGACTGCATTTTGAAGGGCATATTTTCTCACCGTAGCGATAATTTCAGAATCCCAATTGTCAGAATCCACCATGCTATCATTCACTTCCGTCAACTTTCGGCATTTGACGCTTGTCTAATTCACCAGTCATCAAGTGAGGATTGAATGATACCACGGCCATCTTCAGTCCTAATGGGAATTGGAGTAGAATGAACCTCGGACCATAGATCTGATGTCGTTGACCAAGTCCATCGAAGACAATCTGCTGGAAGATTGCCTTCGACCATTTTCTTAACCGCAGCTCGAGTTTTTGGATCGGATGGGTAACCGCTTCCTATATCGAAATTATATTCGGCTGCAATTTTTTCAATCTCCAAGTCACGGCATACTTTTGCAAGTATGCTCGCAGCACCCGCGACCCGATCTATAGAATCCATGCCATGGCGTGAATCTATTTCCCAATTTTTCCAATTTTCGCCGAGTGCATTTTCCAGTCTTTTTCCAAAGCGCTCAGCATTACTATCACAAGCATCAGCTAAAATAATTCCATTCTGATGTGAATTATTAGCTAATCTAATTGCTTCGGCAAATAATTCAATTTCAAGAGTATTCAAATCAGAAACGGATTTATTCAAATCAATTCTACTTGGCGGGCAAATCACTAGGCCTATTCCCCAGTTATGTTTTTCTGCTGCCTTCTCAATTTGTCCTGCGATTACTTTGCGAGCTTTTGCTGTCAATTCCTTTGAATCTCTTGCACCAATCCATTCGAGTACATCTCGATTGAGGTCAGGAATTTTCAATGCGCAGACGACTAATGGGCCGATTACAGGGCCACGTCCAGCTTCATCGACACCGATGCTGTTCATTTTCAATCCTCAGCATCGTTCTTTTTGGAGAGTTTTGAAATTCTTGATTCAAACTCCTCATCTACGTCGAGCATTACATTGTCAGGGTGAATGAGTTCGCCCTCATTAAAATCATCTGCAATTTCTACGATGTCATCGAGAGCATCTTCCGTCATTGCTTGGTCGAGGGCGTGACTGGCTTTGTCAATAATTTGTGGAGCCGGTGCGGAGCGAATCCTTTCTGTTAATCCACCAGATTTTTCAATAAACTCAGTAGCAAACTCACTGGCATCTTGTTGGGGCGATTCGATTGAAACTTTCATTCCTCCTTCTTTTTTCGAATATTTTTCCATCCAATTTTCAACAATGTTTTCTTCTTCAGAAGGTAATCCTAGCCTTTTACGATCTTCTTTCAATCGATATTTAATCGCTAATGCAACTCCGATACTGCCTAAAATAATAACCATTATGCTTAGAATAACGGTATGCCAAGACTGTAACCATTCCAATATTTGTGATTCTTCCTCATCTGAATTTTCATTTCCACTGCTCACCCCACCTATTGTTGCAGAATCGGTCGCAGTGAAACTAATTCGTGGATCTCTCATCGAATGAGCTTCGATAGTTAATGTCGCCATAGTATCGACAGGCGCTTCTTCGGGAACTATCATCCAAGCAGTAAATATCACAGTTTCCCCAACTTGAATGCTTAAAATGTCGAAGGAGCGAGGATTTCCAGTGCTGCTAAAGGCCGCTCCTTCGGGAGGAATTAACCCAAATTGCGTAAATACATTAACGTCGAGATTAACTACTAATCCATCATCGATATTTCCTAAATTTGTTAATTTCCAAGTCGATGTTAAATTATTTTCATTTATCATTTCGGTGGAGATCATCTCCAAACTCCACTCGAAATAATCTCCGGTTGTAATCACAAATTCCACCGTTGAAGGGTTCCAATTATCTACCCATAATTCAACGATAATTGTGGCCTGTAAATTCGCACTCGTCCCTGGCCTTACACTGGCATTCATGTTTATTCCGTTAACGACTTCGGACGGATTTAGCTCGATGAATCGAGTATTCAAATCGACATCTAACCATTCTGGAGTCGATAAGAGTTTGAGTTCAAATTCATATGGTACGTCTCCTGTATTTTCTACAATTAATTCCGTGCGGCAGCTTTCACCAGGAGAAATTTCGAAATTACAATCGATATTGTTCAATTCTAATGAGCCTCCTGACCTTGGAACAATATTCACTCGTTGAGTTGTGTATACAGCATCTTCTGGTGCTGCTGAACTCCAAATTTTCACTTCAAAGAACATCGAACCAGAAGTTAGGAAAGGAGACTCAACTTGAAAACGAATATTTGCTGTTTGATTCGGATATAAATCATTCAATTCATGCTTATCGAGAACAAAGATATTCCAATTATCTAATGCGAATGCTTGACCGAAATTTTCCAGTGGTGTTCCATTTTCATCAACTGGCCTTATGCCAATTTCTAAATCGCGTTGAGTATTGCCCAAGTTTCTTGCAATCATTGTAATCGTTGCGACATCAAAAGGCGATATTGAAAATATACCTCCTCCCTCAACAATTTCTGCTTCATGATGGTACCCATATTTCATAGAAAAGTTGTACCAATCTTGACGTCCGTCAGAATCTGCTGTCAATTCCATACTAAATTTGTGTATTGAATTTGCTAACGGAAGTCCATTTTTTGTCACTGGTGCCGTGATTGAAAATTGCACCCATCCAGTGGAGCTAGATGGAGCACTGAATTCATTCTCAAGAGTGGTGTCATTATTGTAACCCCACCAAATATTCCATCCTTCCGCGCCAGTAATTTTTATCTCAGCAATATCTGAATGTTCTGCATAATTTGTAAAATTCACATTCAAATTCATCTGTATTCCTGGGTCTATTGAAAATACAGATCCCGAATCTGGCCCAAATTTGATGCCAGGAGGTTCGATTTGGAATGGATAGAGATAATTTGGAGTATTATTGAATACAGTTTCTGTTGCTGCCTGTTGTAATTCTAAAGCGCGAGATGCTGTAATTTGGTTAGGGTAATCGAGTCCAATTGTTGAATTACCTGTTAGAATTGAATGAAAAACACAAGCGGCCAAGTAGGTTCCATCTATCGATGGGTGTGCTCCATCGGCTGAGTATAGATCTGAGAAGGAAGTGGAGCCCAGCGACGGGTCGGCACCAGTATCTGCAATATTGTTGTAAATATATTCAAACGCGAGACCAACAGGTGCGATAAAAGCAGGTTGTAAATCAGTAGTAATGTTTTCAAGATACATTTCATATCCTTGTCGAAGATGTAATTGCATAGTCAAATAATCAGGATTTCTCCATTGATTATTGCTATCTCCATCCTTGTACCCCCAAGTCATGAAAAGAATAGTGTTTCCATTCGAATTGATTATGCGTTCGTTCAGATAGATTGCTCCTGCCTTACTTTCTCTCCAAGATGTTGAACTGGTTGGAAATGAGGGTATTTGACTTTGGTCTTGAATAATGACATAGTCATTTGCTTCGTTCAAAGTTAAGTTCCATGAATTCCCAGCTTCTTTGGCTTTTTCTTCATGATCTTTCAAATTAAGTCCACCACCAGTTAATGCATTCACTGATACTTCTTCACCTCCTGAATCCATTAACTCATTGAGTTTGGATGCAAGATTATTCTGATTTGTATAGGAATTTCCTAGGAATAATATATCCGTAGCAACGTTTTTTTCTATAGATTGAGATGCCCCAGTAGAATCTTCTAAACTCGCCGGCGTTGAGAGTGGTGCTAATAGTAAAAAAATGAGAATCACCGCGTTCAACCGCTCATTCATAGTCTCGGCTCATCGTTCTCACTCTTTCATTCCTACCCTTATATGTTGATTACAAAAAACGAAGGGTCTATGGTACTAGGCCTTGTTCGAATACCATGGTGCCGATATGGCCATTTGGAAAAAAACAACCCGAGCCGGTGAAGACCATTAAAATCAGAAAACCAGAAGTTGTTGAATATGAAAGACCAACTAGTGATGGCCAAGAGAATTTGGTTTCAAATCGATCGCATCTTAAAGACAAAGAATTTATTGATGCGATGAACTTTTTTGGCGAAGACAAAAAAGAAGAATGATTACATTTCAGAGAACCGGGTCGGGTATTGATTGGCCGATGGCGTTGATATCAAATTCACCGGCCTGGATGGGAGATTTTAATCCAAATTTTCGACTTACAATTGGGTCGATTTCTCCAAATTCTCCGACTTCAACTCCATCATAGAAAATTTTTGCACCTCTGCCCTCAATCCATGGTCCTAATTGGGGAGTAGTCGCTTGGTAAGTAATGAGATTAATTTCAGCTCCAAGGTCACGCAATAGGGCTTGTGCAATGCCTTTTGCTGCTGCAAACCCTCCACCAACCTCAGCACAAGCCCAAGCGGTTTTCAGTTGATTTTTTGAATCTATCACAACAGTACCAAATTCATGAATTCTCTGTGGGAGTTCATGATGGCGATTGGCAGCGAGCAAATTCAGCAGAGACGGTAAGAGATGTTGCCTCAATATTGTATGATCTTTGGTAATAGGATTTGCAATTTCCGTTATCTCCCCCTTTGCTTTCCATCTTAGATTATTGAATTGGTCTAAATTATTTGAAAGGGTCAGACTCTGTGTTTCTTGTAAACCAAGTGCGCATAAACTAGAGCTAACTCTGCGCCTTAATTGTGATGATTTTAACGGAATAGCATCTAAATGAACAGTTGAGAGAATATCGGGTAAATTGTCATAACCATAACCGATAGCGATTTCCTCGACGATATCAACAGGGTGCATAATGTCTGAGCGCCATCTTGGCATTGCAATCACATGCTCTTTTTCCCCGACAGCGCAATCTGCCCACTTCTCAGATTTTTCAGCACCATCGGTAACGGTCCTTGATTCGAGTAAAACACCTCCCATCTTCTTAATCGCTAAGTTAATTTCTTCGTTAGACAATTCGATGCCAAGGATTCTTTGAATCAAATTATGTGGAAGGTTGTGAAGTTTTGAATCTCCTCGTGGGCAATTTGAGATTTCATCATCCCAATTTCTCAACTCGATCGATTCAATGATTCCTCCGCGTTCAGAAAGTGACAGGCAGGTTAGTAATAAACAAGCTTCACAAGATCGTTTATCCCAACCTGTTACGTCGATGAAAAAATCGGTAGTAGAAGAGCTAACTGCTGTGTGGTTTCCGTTAATTATAGGTGGAAATGATAGTACCTTTTCATTCGAATCAATAATCACTGGATATTTCGTTAATCCTTTCATCAGATGGGCATAATCAACTCCCTTTGGATGGGTGGTGAGGATTTTTTCGATGCTTATTTCCTTATCCATTGCCAAAGGGATAAATTTGAATCCACTATCAACTGTAGTTACTCTAAATGGGGGTTTAATTTTTGCTAAATCATGCACTCCAATGGATGAAAATTTCCTTCTTCTTCCAAGTGTCATATGCAATTTTTCTTGATGTTCCATAAGTGATTGAATAAATTCGTCCTTTTCCTGGGGTGTCGAACCATTATCCACGCCTCGTACAATAGCGCCGAGTATAACGGGTCTAACTTCGGCTAATGATGATTCAACCTTCATCTCAATTTCACCGTGATGAATTTCTAGATCTGGGGTGATATCTATTGAGTGAAGGAATGAACGAGCAGCACGTGCAATATTTTCATGGCTGAGTAAATCGGGCCTGTCGGGAAAAATTTCAATTTCAATTCCATTTTCATCATTAGCTTCGACGACACATCCAATTCCTGGAAGCCTTTTTTCCCATTCTTCAGCATTATATTCAATGCCTGAACGATTTTGTAATTGGGATAATATCGAATGTTGAAATGTTAATGTCGGCATAGTAATACCTCAATTTCCAAGCCAAATCGGAAGTGGTCGTTCGAAACCAATCAATCGTAATCCAGTTATTGCTGCAGTGTCATAATCCATTGCACGAAGATTTTTTCTGTTTATCATCTCAATGCCATCAATTCCTAATTCTCTCATCCAACCTCTGATTGTAGAGTCCAACCACGCACAGTATTCTTCTAAATTTTCATCTGGAGCTGGTGCTACGACAATGGAACAGCCAGCTCCACGTGCGATTAGACAATCTTCTGCACTTGGTGGTTCATCCAGTTCAATCATTAATTGACGTCCTTGGTTGACCAAATCCATAGCTCTTGCTGCCAAGCCAATCCTTGGCAATGCTGCAGCTGCTCTACCTCCTCCCGGGCTTGATGCGTCGATTATTGCTCCATCCAAATCTAGTTCAACAACCAATCTGAAAAGATGATCGACACGGTCTACACGATCTCGTAACATTATTAGAGCAGAATTTTTAATTTTGCTTGATAAAGAAACTAATAATCCTTCTATTTCAGCATCGTTCATCACTGGTAATTTTGCAAGATTTAGGACAATGCCTGCACAATTTATTAAGGAATCTACTGAATCAACTAGATTTTTCTCATCGATTAACAACAAATCGATTTCCCGGGGATTTTCTGAAACCAATGACGGTTGAGTCGCAGATTTTGGACCTGAATTTCCAGTACCAATTTCTTCGATAAGCCAGGGAATTGGGAATAAAAGTCCTCCTTCTTCTTCACCAGGAGGCAATATCAGTGTGTAAGGATCTAATGGAGAATGTGAAGCCAGTCTGTCTTGGGTAGTTGGTACTACTGCAATGCCTTCGAAACCTTCTATGATGGAGCATTCCGGCTGTTCTCCAATCGAGGGAGAATTTACATCGGTGACTAAAACCAATGCATCTTCATCGATGGAAAGACCAAGTGGTTCCAAATATTCTGAAATATCTTTCATTTCTGCTTGTTCTATACCTCGCATCGTCGCTCCATCGCCGGGTGGTGGACAAGAGCCCGCGACAATGATTCGTCCCCCTCTCATCCCAACACCGGGTTCAGAACCAACCGAGCCAAGGACAACGATTGTTCCATCATGCATACCGGCTCCAACCCTATTTCCAGCATGACCTCTAACAAGAATCAATCCACCTTTCATTGAAGACCCAGCTTCTTTGGCAACAGAACCGTTGACATTGATGGTTCCGCCACTCATATTTGCTCCAATTCGATCTCCAGCATCCTTCTCGATGATTAATCTCCCTTCGACTTGGAAAGCGCCAGCCATCGACGTGCAGCCTCCTTGCAATGTAAAAGTCCCGCCTCTATTCATTGCACCTGCGCATTCACCCAAATTTCCTAGCAATAATACTCTAGATTTTGGTGGAAGATGGGTGATGACTCCAATTTCACCATTTTTTGGTTTTTCATCACCTCCGCGACCCCAACCGATTCTTACTAAGAGATCCCGTTGTAGCGCTTCAGTAAGCATTTTTTCGAGGTCACGATTCAATTTCATACTCTTACCAGTGACCTCGCGCATGGATATCCCTAAGCGGACATAATGCTAGTAGTCTTGATTCTGACGGGTGAAGGCACTCCGCCATAGCGAGTTTGTTAGGTTGTAAAATAACCTGAAGGGTATATTGATAGAGGTTCGCTTAGGGCAACGGATTACCGATAGGCGTGTGGTGTGGTCATGGGAAAAATCAAAGTTGCAATCAATGGATTTGGGACGATTGGAAAGCGTGTTGCTGATGCGGTCGATGCACAGGATGATATGGAGATTATCGGAGTAACAAAAACCGGGCCTTCTTTTGGCTGTGATTTAGCTGTCAAGAAAGGTTTTCCCTTATTCTGTACTTTCGATGATAAAGAGAAAATTGCCGCCTTTGCCACACAAGGATACGAATGTTCTGGCGGCATATCACAAATGCTCGCTATAGCCGATGTCGTCGTTGATTGCTCCCCTGGGAAAATGGGTGCAGAAAATCTGCTAAAATATCAAAATGCAGGAGTCAAATATATGTTTCAAGGAGGTGAAAAACACGCCCTCACCGGCCTTTCATACACCTCATGTGCAAATCATAGCGCAAACCTGAATGCTGCCGGCACAAGAGTTGTTTCGTGCAATACTACTGGTCTATCCCGGACACTTGTTCCATTGTATGATCACTGCGGCTCGCTTACGGTTGAATGTACAATGATTCGTCGAGCTGCTGACCCAGGTGATTCGAAAAAGGGTCCAATAAATGCTATCAAGCCAGTACTAAGTGTCCCCAGCCATCACGGCCCGGATGTTATGACGGTGAAACCAGAAATTTCAATCAATTCTCTCGCTGTCGCTGTACCTACTACGATAATGCATGTTCACTCGATTATTGCTGATCTACCTAGTGGCCATGGATTAACCACTAATTCAATTCTAGATATGTGGAAAAATAGCCCTCGCATCATCGTCATGAGTGGTGCTGAAAATAAGCTTACAACCACTGCAGAAGTCATGGAAATGGCTCGTGATATTGGTCGAAAATGGGGGGATTTGCATGAAATTTTCGTTTGGGAAGATGGAGTGAAGTTAGTTGGTGATAGATTGTATTATTTCCAAGCTATTCACCAAGAAAGTGATGTGATTCCCGAGAACGTTGATTGTATCCGTGCTCTGATGGGAACCGAAACCGATTGGCGGGCTAGTGTGGCTAAGACAGATGCAGCAATTGATGCATATTACGGCCTTTGAACACCTCTTTGAGGTGTGATACTCCGACCCATCTAGTATCAATAGTCAAAAACTCCAGTGAGTCGGGTTAGTCATGCTTGGTAAGAGGTCAGCAGTGCCGATTCTGTTTATTCTCCTCTTCTCGACTTGGGGGAGCGCCCTTTCTTCTGCTTCGATTAATGATTCAGAATCGGATATTGAGACAAACCCTCAAATCATTTCTCCTACTTCTCAAATGAGTCAATTTACCGATGTTGTCGCCTCATCATATGAACTACGAGATATCTCGAGATTGATTCATTCACCATTAGGTTCTTTTGACCCACTTTCCGATCCGATACCATTAGGCCCTGAAAATTTATTCGACCCCTCAGCAATCTTACGAACTGAAATGGTCGTAGTTCAATCGAATGATGCTGATATGACTGATTTGTATGAATTATTAGATTTGAATGGATTCAGTGTGTTAGATGTAATTCCTGATTCCGCTCTTGTAGTACGATTACCAGTTGAGCACCTCAGTTCTTCGATGAAAATATTGCAGGAATCGAATTCAGTGAGATGGGTCGGCGAGTTACCAATCGCCTGGCGAGTATCCAACGAGCTTAGCGAATTAGCCGGTCGTTCTGGTATCATCATTGATTTGGACATCACTCCTGCTTCAGATTTGTCAGCTATCGAGATAAGTGAACTTGAAACTGATTTGAAAATGGTCTCCAACAATGATGAATACAGAAGTGTATGTGATTTTCATCTATGCCAAATTCATTCTGTCGATGCTGCTTGGCTTCCTATTCTTGCCATGGACGGAAGAATTCTTTCCATTGATTCTGCTTCGGTTTTGGTAATTCACAATGATAACGCCCGCTCTATCGCAGGAATTGATTCCGCTCTAAGTTTGTCTGATATGACATTAAATGGAAGTGGTGAGGTATTAGCTATTTCAGATACTGGTTTAGATGCTGATCATGGAGATTTTTCAGGAAGAGTTCGAGCAATATACAATCAATTCGGGCCTGATAACTCTCATCTAGATCGTAATAGTGGCCACGGCACTCACGTTACAGCAACCTTGCTTGGGGATGGCTCAGGGTCTTCTCAAACTACGGGTGTCGTTCCTGCGGCATCTTTCCACTTCTATCAATTAGAGGCTGATTCATCAGGAATCCTTGCTCGATGGGGTTCTCTTTACGACATGTTCTCTCATTCTTGGCAACAAAGTGCCCGCATTCAAACAAATAGTTGGGGTAATGAGAATTTGGTGGGTGAATATAGCTCTGATTCACGTTCAGCAGACACTTTCCTAGTAGATTATCCCAGATTCATCGTTCTTTTCTCAGCAGGTGAATTAGGAGAAAATGGATATCAAAGTATCACACCACCTGGAACTGCAAAAAACGTGATTACAGTAGGCGCATCGACTACCGGATCATATGGTACAGAAGCGATTGGCGCGGTAGCTGATTTCTCCTCTCAAGGTACTACATTAGATGGGCGTATCAAACCAGATTTGGTCGCACCTGGAGTGATGATATGTTCAGCTAGAGCCGAAGAGGCTCAATTCATCTCAGGACTAAATTGTACTGGAGAAACTCATTTGAACGGTGTCACGCCACTTTACACAACCATGAATGGTTCATCGATGGCAACAGCGGTCGTTGCTGGCGGTGCCACGATGGTTCGACAATATCTTCGAGATGTAGAATCAATTAGTGAACCTCGTTCAGATTTAATAAAGGCGATATTAATCAACGGCGCGGAAGATATTGGTGCTGAAAATATTCCAAATGCTATGGAAGGATGGGGGCAAATCGACTTGTCAAATTCTCTTTATCCACAAAATAGTGGCCAAAATTTAGACATTATTTTCGATGATTCAAGAGAATTATTACCAGGTCATAGTTTCATCTACACAATTGAAAATTCTGGTGACGGTACCAATCCTCTTGACTTTACTATAGTTTGGAATGATGCTGAGGGTTCAGCAACTGGGAATCAGAGCAGTACTCGATTGGTAAACGATTTGGATATTATTGTTACAGCACCTGATGGTTCTGTTTACTATGGTAATTCTTTCATCAATGGATTTAGCACAACTTCTGGCAGTGCAGACAGGTTGAACAATGTTGAACGAGTTCAAATTGAAAATGGAGTTGTCGGAACGTGGTCGGTTGAAATAGGCCATGCAGGTGGTTCTCAACAAGGATTCGCTCTCGTTTTGAGCGGAATGGTTACTGAAACTGTTTCAGCAGATTTGACGACTTTCCCCGGTTCATTATCAACTTCGGTTCTAAGCCCGCTTCAAGGTGACACCTTCCTCGTTGAAACGGCATGGAGAAACCAAGCGGCGGGTGCAACTGGTGCATATTCAATAGAGGTTGAAGATTTGACGACAGGTTCTATCTTGTTGACTCAGCAAAAATCATCTCTAGCTGGTGGTTCTCTAGATTCACTATCATTTCCCCATTCATTCTCAACTACTGGAATACATACACTTGAATTAAGATTAGACTCAAACTCTGAGGTTACCGAACTTAATGATGAGTTGAATGGAATAAACAATAATATTATTCAACTCGATGTATATGTTTCACAAATTGGTGTCAGATTAACTCCACTGATGGAAAACGGCAATTTACCAATCAATGCAGCGGAATTGGCTTTAGCAAAACATCGGACATTAAATCCAAGTTCTGCAAGCCATGTGATTTTTGAATTAGAATTGAAAAATGAGGGGACATCAGAAGTAACCGTTGACATTTCAGCATCCCCAATACAATTGGTTGGTGATGGTGGATTATTACACCAACCACAAGACGAATGGTGGAAAATTTTCAATGAATCAGGGCCATGGGTTCTCGCTCCTTTCGGGGATGTAGGTGACCGTATTATCATCTCTCTGAATTATTCTGATATTGACGCTGATTTCAGTAATCCTGCTGGCCCTCAGTATGCTATTCCGGGTACATTTGTTTCTCAATTAAATCTCTGGGATAAAAACGCCCCTACTATCTCGCACTCTATTGAGTTAACCACTGAAGTTGAGAGGGTAGAAGGCCTATTTACAGTGGTTGCGGGTACTGATAATCTTGGGGCTCAACCAGGTGATTTTGCAATATTTTCTTTATCGATTCGAAATACTGGAAATGGTCCGACACAATATACAGTTTCATGTGAAACTGAAAATCACTGGATAAGTTTTTTGGGAAGCAGTCAGTCACCAGTACTGACAATTGAGCCATTAGCTCGACTCCAATTTTTACCTTTACCAGTCAAGATCAAAGTTCCAAATGATATCATTGGCCAACCATTGGCCGGCTCCACAGAATTGGTTACTTGTACAACAGAATCAGTCAATGACCCGTCCTTATCCACGATCGAGAATGCAATCGTCGAAGTGTTCGAGAATCATGATTTTATCGCCGATATTTACGATGAGGGTGTCGCACTGGGTGCGATGGCTTTAGCTGCCCCACGACCCGTGTTGAACGATGAATCTGTTTCAACAGAATTAATTGTATCAAATCTCGGAAACGTACCACTCCAATTCACAGTGTCTGCGACATCTTCACAAAATAGCTGGCCAATACAACTTGTTCAAGGTTCTACTGAGGTAATAGGGGAAGACCTCTCGATAAGTATTCCTGCAGGTGGTATAAAATCCATTTTCATCAATACCATAGTCCCTCTGAGTGCGTCAATGGGAATATCGAATGTTATTACCATCCGGACAACTCTTGAAGATGGACCAACCATAACTAATGGAACAAAATTAATCGTTCAAGAATTAGCACTATTAGATATCGAGAACCCTGAAATCTTAGACGTAGCACTCGGATTATCGAGTGTGTCTGCAATAAATGTACAGAACATTGGGAATGTGCCATTGTCGATATCTCTGACGATGGGAAGTTTAGCTGCAGGATGGTCTGGAGGATTCCTCTCCGGTAAAAATTTCGAAATGGATATGAATCGCCATGCAACAATATCGGTAGGGCTAGATCTTCCGGGGAATCTTCCTGTTGGCATGCTTGATGAAGAGATTTCTGTGATTATCGAAGCGCAAACTCCTTCCGGTGAAATAGAAATTTATACTATTGAAATGGGAGTAAATGTTGTACCTTCTATATGGATGAGTTTGAGTGTTGACAATATAAATTTGGAAGAGATAGATTTAGGAACTACTAAAGAATTTGAAATTAATATATCAAATATAGGAAATGTCCCCACCTCTTTGGAATTAGGTTATCTTGCACCTGATGGATGGGATGTAGTGTTAGAACATTCCAACATAGATAACCTTGCAGCAGGTGATTCAGTTATGGTAACAATAAATATTCGCCCTGATTCAATATCTGCATTGGGATTGACTTCTATTACATTTTATTCAAATTCAACAAATAGTGAATTAGAATCATGGACTACCAACGCAATCCTTGAACTAGAGATGAGCCGTTCAAGAGATGAGCAGTGCAGCGGACTCAGCTGTATTTTTGTCAGTCTAGGACTTCCTAGGTGGACATTGGCTCTAATATTTGTTGTCGCTCTAGTGGGGTTGATTATTGGTGGTCTTAACATGCGTCGCTCCTCGGAAGATTATATTTCTTCGGACGAAGAATTAATTCCAAAAGGCTCAGCTCTATTATCCGGTTCAACTTCAGAAAGGCGAGCCGCTGCTTTGGATACTTCTCGTTCAGGAGATGTTGTTACTGGTGGTGTAAGTGACTCCGAAGTCAATGCAGCATTGTCTGCATCTTTGCCTGGTGGTGGTGCTCCAATTACTCAAGAGGGAACAGCCCCACTTCCATTGAGTGGATTACCAGAAGGCTGGACTATGGACCAATGGGTTGCTTATGGACATCTTTGGTGGGAACAAAACCAACCCTAGGGCTCTTGGGTTTGACTTATCAGTAAAGCCTTTATCGAGCCGATTGATGGATAGTCCAATCGACGGTTCAATCGTATTGTTCGGCCCTCCTGGGGCCGGTAAAGGAACACAAGCAGGAAGAATCGTAGAACTTACTGGTAAACCTGCCGTGTCAACCGGAGATATGCTTCGTGCTGCAGTTGTAGCTTGTACAGATCTAGGTATGTCTGCAAAGAAGTATATGGATGCAGGTGAATTAGTCCCTGACGAAGTAATCATAGGTTTAATTGCTGAACGATTAGAAGAAGAGGATGCTGCTAGAGGCGTTCTTTTCGATGGTTATCCTCGGACGATAGCTCAAGCTGAGTCTTTAGAAAATGTTGCAAAGGTCTCAAATGTAATATCTATAGAAGTTCCCGATGAAGAAATCATTGAGAGAATTGTCGGCCGTAGAATGGATCCAGAAACAGGAGATATCTACCATATTAAATTCAAACCTGGTGCTGATGAAATTCAATCTCGTTTAATTCAAAGAAAAGATGACAACGAGTCAACAGTCCGAAATCGCTTGGCTGCATACCACAACCAAACTGCTCCATTAGCAGAATGGTATGAAGAGCGAGGATTATTGAGTCGTGTCAATGGCAATCGTTCCATCAAAGATGTCGGCGATGACATCGCTTCTAAATTGTCAACTTGAGGTAATATTATGGTAAGGAAGCGAAGTGGGCGGAGAAATGAAAATCGCAAAGACAAAGCTAATTCATCTGTTGTTCAACTTTCCAATATCATCAATTCTCCAAAAGAATATCGCGATAGAATTCGTGATGTTGCAGCAAGAGATTTGCTGAAGTTAGGAAAGAAACATGGTACGAGAGGAAATTCTGAAACGAATTCATCTATTTGCCGAATGTGCAAATCGATTTTAATACCCGGCCTAAATGTTAAAATTAGAATAAGAGATAAGTCGGTTATTTCAACTTGTAAGCGCTGTGCTAATATCAAAAAACGTGGACCGACGTTTCATATGGAGTTGAATGATAATGACTGAAGTTCCTCTTTCAATCAAACGAGCGGCTAGTAATCGTAATCTTGAGATAACTGTCAGGATTGGCCGAAGTGGTTTGAACGAGGCAGTTATCGAAGAACTGTGTAGCCAATTAGCAAAGCGAAAATTAGTCAAGGTGAAGGTTAATCGTGGAATTGTTGAAGGATCCGAAGAAAGAAAAGGCCTGTTTGACTATCTCGCAAAAAACTCCAATTCAATTTTAGTGTATTCCCGAGGAAACGTTGCAACATACTGGATTGGTAATAATTGAGATATGAAATTTTCTCAATTCTAATTATCTATGCGTAAACACATATTTAGACGGAATGTTGCTGGCCGTGCCATGATTACAGGTCCGCAGACAGTATTGTTGATATTCATCTTGTCTTTTGTGTTCATTTTATCTGAGTCGATTCATCGAACGATAGTTGCTTGGTTTGGCTCAGTAGTGATGTTAACCTACGGTCATTCTTCGGGAGTTTTCAACTTAGAACACGGTCATTCTCTTGAACATACAATGCTCGGATGGATCGAATTCGAAGTCATTGGACTTCTTCTTGGAATGATGATTTTTGCAGCCATCCTAGAACTCTGTGGATTCTTCGAATATGTTGCCATTAAAGCATCAAAAATGAGTGGGGGCGATCCTTGGAAACTCATTGTCTTGCTCGGCACTTTCACAACTTTAATTTCTCTTGTTATCGACAATGTCACGGCGATAATTATTATCGCTCCCGTGACATTGAAAATTTGTAATAGAATGGAAATCAATCCGGTTCCTCCACTGTTAGCTGAAGCGATTCTTTCTGATACAGGCGGTGTAGCTTCGATGGTCGGAGACCCACCGAACGTTATGATTGCCGCAGAGGCTAGCACTTTAGGTTTAGAATCCACCTTTGGTTTTAATGGATTTTTACTCAAATTGGGAATTTTAACTCTTATTTCTTGGATTGCAACATTAAGTTATTTGCGATGGTATTATCGAGATTGGACTAAGAGTAAACCAGCAAATATCGAATACTTGCTTGAAGAGGATGAATGGGATGCGGTTGAAGACAAGAAATTAATGTTCACCACACTGATAATCTTGTTGTTAACAGTTGTAATGTTCTCAGCGAAAGAGTTTGCAGGATTGGCAATTGAAATTCATGCAATCGCTCTCTCAGGGGCAGGCTTAGCCTTAGTTGCAGCACGCCCAGAAGATCATGAACTTCGCGGAGGATTTATGCATAGAGTTACTGAGAAAATTGAATGGGCTGCTCTATTGTTCTTTGCTGGTTTATTCATTCTAGTCGGTGCGGTAGGGAATGTGGGGTATCTTTCAATGTTGGCAAATTGGATATTCGTAAATTTCGGAGCGGACCAAGTAATGCTCGCAGTTGCAGTTGTCTGGGTTTCGGCAATCGCAAGTGCTATTGTCGACAATATTCCATTCACTGCGGCGATGATTCCAGTCATTATTAGCATCTCAGAAGCCAATCCAGAGGTCGATCCAGCGCCATTGTTGTGGGCATTAGCTATGGGTGCAGGATTTGGCGGTAACGCTACACCAATTGGATCTAGTGCCAACGTCATGACAGTTGCGATAAGCGAGCGTGGCCCACGCCCGATTACTACTGCAGAATGGTTGAAAGTAGGATTTCCAGTAATGATTATTACTTGTGTGGCAGCTACAGTATTCATCATTCTTTTCCACGGTATTCTCTACAGTAGTTATTAGAAAAAAATCTATTTTTTCACTCTGTAATTACATAATTATATCTGTGACAATTAAAATTCTTCGGTCATTATTTTCAAAATTGATGTGATAATTTTCCTCAATAATTTTGCAGAAAACTCCGCTAAATGTTGAAGTCTTCAAAACACTTCGGTGATAACCAAATCTCAGTTAAACTTTTTTCGTTTAACAACCCTTCAGTGCACTGTTTTCAGTAGTATTATTATTCACCATTCACCTTTGTCTTAGGGCGGCTCAAACCCTCTAATTCATATACCAAAGGTCGGTCGGCGACTTGCATTTAGTGCGCCTTGGTACTGTTATGTATCAGGGTTAGTGGTTGAGACCGCTCCGCCCTGCGGGGAGACGGAGTGGTCTGAGACACCAGGAATTGATATGCCTGGACACCAGAGGACTCACAAAGAGTCCCTGTGTTTAGAAAAAGAATAATATTAAATTATTCCTAAAGTGGGTATGTAGAAATCAAAAGATGCTACAACCCGACTGGGGGATGGCTCGGCTCGAGAGCCGAAGAAGGTCGTGACAAGCTGCGAAAAGTTGTGGGGAGAGGCATGAATCTCTTGGATCCGCAAATTGCTGAATAGGACCTCCTGGCACTCTGTGCCATTCCTAAATGGAAAGGGAACCTCCTGAACTGAAGCATCTCAGTAGGGAGAGGAAAAGAAATCAAATGAGATTCCGTGAGTAGTGGCGAATGAAAACGGAATAGGACAAACCGAATCCCCATGGGAAACCATGGGGAGATGTGGGGTTTGGACCGTCTATTGTCTAAGTTATTGAAATAGAAGTCGCCTGGAACGGCGCACCATAGTGGGTGAAAGTCCCGTATATGTAGATAATATGACCAAGTGACGAGTCCAGAGTAGCGTGCGTTGGATATCGCGCGTGAATATGGGAGGCAGGAACTTCCAATCCTGAATACTACTCGAGACCGATAGTTGACAAGTAGCGTGAGCGAAAGCTGAAAAGTATCCTTAGCGGGATGTGAAAAGAACCTGAAACCAGTCGGGAACAAGCTGAATAGGCGTGAAAGCGAAGATATGAGCAGCGTCTATTCG
>JABIKU010000033.1 GCA_018654845.1 Methanobacteriota archaeon
ATCAAGGTTGGTCCAATCGCCGCTCTTCTAGTTGGAGTACCGTGGTATTTCGGTTTTCTTGACTTGATTTTCATGGTGTTATTTGCCACAGTTTGTTTCAACCTCTTCGTTTGGAGACACGAGGTTTTCGTGGGCTTCCGCGAGGTAGTTATCAAGCAATTGAAAGAGATGGGAATACTTCGCAAGAATTACGTCATGAGGTGGTGGGAGGAACTGATTATCAATTTCATTTTCATGTTAATCGCCATTGGATTCGTCTGGCTTTCACTCGTTGAAGATGTGCGATTATTCGACGATTTTGCGATTTAGGAGGTTATTGAATGAAAGAAGAAATGGACGATTATGATGAACACCCGGAAGATGATGAGGCGCTGTTTGGCAGTGCGAATTTCGAATTTAGTTTCGGAGAAGGAAAGGAAGTCCCAACGGCGGTATTTTTGGTCGCAGGACTAATCATAGTCGGTGGATGTGCTGCACTTTTCACCTATACAGAAGGTTTCGGTATCACCGATGAATGGACTTCAAAGGATTGGGTAGTGGTTGACGCTGACGTGCATCTAGAGCAAGTGCAGAACCACTTTAATCAAAACAGATATGTCTACAATTATAATGTAGATGGAGTCGATTATGACGGTGAATGGACATGTTATACAAGTGAAGGTACCCCTACCTGTTTCCACCGGAGCACATTCTATACTTCTCATCATCAAGTATCATACAACCCAGATGACCCATCCGAATCAGACATACACCCAGGATTCACACGCCAGATATTCTGGGAGTCAGTCCATTGGTTGGGAGTTATTGGTTTATTTACTCTAATTGGATTATTACTTTTTAGTACAGGAGTTGGCAAATTACTGGGCATTTCATTGCCTGGGATCGAGAAGCTTGAGGATTTAATGCCGACCGAAGAGGATGAGGATTACGACGTGAAGGAGAAATTGCTTGAAAAGATGAAACGAGACCACCCTGATGATGACGAGCATGATGACCCTGCTGCACCACGTGAATCGGATTTCCTACCTTGATTCAGTCAAGACAAAAATAGTTGAGCAAGATGCAAAAAAAAGTCGTCGTAATAGGATTCGTTTGCACTTTAATTGGCATCGCCATCACGATTAATTTTAGTCAGAAACTTGACGAACTCGGCACATATGAATCAATTAATTTGCTCTATATGTTGATTGGCGAAGGATTGGCAGGATTGGGCTTTGTTGCCTTTATTTCGGGTTTTTTCCTTCGAACAAATGATAGTAATCTTTCTCGTTAAAGACGCTTCCATTTACTTATCGAATCACCACCGACTATTTCTGTCGATTGATGGTTCAGTCCAGCATTCTCAAGATTTACAGACCCGAAAAATGGGCCATCATTGCCAGGCAGAGAAACAGGCGATTGACAGAGATGTGCGCGGTCGATTGCGTCTGCGTCGAGGAAGCGTTGCCATGTGTCTGCCCCGCCTTCGACGAGGAGTGATTGGATTTCACGATCCCCTAGCATGTAGAGAATTCTTTGCGGGTCTAACTCACCATCATCATCTGACAAAACCACACGTTCAACATGTTCTGCATCATCGTCCGTGCTGATTTCTTTGATGTGGATTAGTAATGTTGGGGCGAGACTGTCTTGCATTAATTTGCAGTTTTTTGGGACTCGCCCGTTCGGGTCGATAACGATTCTAATCGGTTGTTTTCTCGGCCCGACATCAGGTCCGCGAACAGTTAGAGATGGATCATCGCGGATTACAGTGTTTACTCCAACTAAAATTGCCATCGAATCAGCTCGTAAATCATGAACGAGTTTGAGCGATTCAGGCGACGAAAATCTAGTTGCTTCAGCCGAATCGCTGTCAATTTTACCGTTTTTGTCGACAGCCGCTTTCAACAATACTTCCGGCTGTCGGTGCTGACACCAATGCATGAATTGACTCATCTGCTCTTCGCAACGATCTTGCAATAATCCAGTTGTAACGTCGATTCCGGCATTTCGAAGAACTTCTGATCCATCTCCGCGAACGGTTGGATTTGGGTCGGGCGAGCCGACGACGACTTTCTTGACCCCTGCCCACATCAGTGCTTCAGTGCAAGGCGGAGTGCGTCCGAAATGATTGCAGGGCTCGAGTGTGACATATGCAGTCGAGCCCTGAGTTTCGACTCCTCGGGCTTCAGCATCGGCAATCGCCATTTGTTCTGCATGTAATCCACCGAGATGATCATGCCAACCTTCTGCGATAATTTCGCCGCTGCGAACCAGTACACAACCCACTAGTGGATTCGGCATCACGCGATGCCTACCACGCTCAGCGAGCTCAATCGCTCGGGCCATGAATTCGGCTTCGTCGGTCATGATTTTCATACTGTCGAAGTTGCTGTCACTAATGATACCACGCTCAGAAACAATTCATGAAAAATGATGAATATCTAACAATAATATCCAATCCTACACTTCGCGAGCATTCAAGTTTAGAACAATACCTCAAGTGCCAATGCCCCGTATCGCATGTATCCTCAATCCGAAGGCTCGTGATGGAGTTTCTGCCAAACAATGGCCGGATTTTGAAACAGCTCTCAAAGCTGCTGGATTCGAAGTTGACCTATTCAAAACCGAAGAACCAGGACACGCTGTCGAAATCGCAACAAAACTTCTCTCCGACGACCATGAAATGATTGTTGCAGTAGGCGGAGACGGTACTTTCCACGAAGTTGCAAGTGCGTTACGTGGAACTGAACGAGCGATGGGAATTCTGCCTATCGGCAGTGGAAACGACTTTGCGCGTGCAGTTGGAATACCACTTTTTGATATTCAAGGCGCAGTCGATACTCTCGCAAACGGAATCGATCACACAGTAGGTGGTGTGCGATGTGAAGGTCCTCCTTCGCCTCACCACGACAACTTCCCTACTCCAAAACCTCACCCATGTAATGGCGAGCCAAACAAGGAAGGTAACCATGTTCGATGGTCATTTCTTGAGGTAGATAGTGGTGTGACTTCAAGTGTTAATAGAATGAAAATAGAAGGTAAATTCAAGTGGATACGTGGGCATCTAAAATACACTGCATTGGGAATTCGAGCAATTCTTGGCTGGAAGAGCCAGAAAGCATGGATGAAAATCAACGGCGCTGATGCAAGTATTGTCGACATGCAGGGATTGTTCGTCATCAGCCAATGCGAAACTTTCGGTGGTGGTTTCCGAGTTGCTCCAGGTATTCACCCGAAGCGAGATTCTGCAAAATTACTCATTGCACTCGGCCTTTCTAAATTACAGATGCTAATGGTCATGGGGCCGCTGGAAAAGGGAACTCATGTGGGAATGTGGGATAAAATTACCATGGAAGATTGCCAAACTTTTGAAATTGGAGCACTTGATTCAAATGGGAATGTTTCAGCTGATGCCACTCATAATCCAACTCTATTCGTCACTGTAGATGGCGAGTCTTGTCTGACTACACCTTGCAGCTTCGAGTTCCACTCAGAGCAACTCATCGTGCGTGGTGCTGAAACTATCCCAAACGCATGAGATAGGTTTCACACACCATAGATAGTGGCGCAGACGGAGAGATTTGAACTCCCGAGTCCAAGGGACACCGGATTTCAAATCCGGCGCTATACCAGGCTAAGCGACGTCTGCAGTGGTCAGCCGTAACGGCCGGTAATCAAGAACCTTACAGGTACTCAATTGTAAGTTCCCGGTCTGCACCAATCCGGTAAACCAGTTGCTGCATCAGGGTGAGTCAATCCGATAAATAAAATCATCACGATGATGAAAAATGCTGGGAAGAGTGCTGTTAAAGTCAAAACTCCCGAATCATCATCGCCCCAAAGGTGCATAAATATCGCTGCAATCATTATGAATTTCGGAATCCCGATTCCTACTAAAATCATCAAGGTTGTATCATTCGGTAAATCAAGACCAACTGCAGCGACTTCGATAATTGTCAATATCATAAGGCCTGCGAAATTCATCCAGTAAACGTCTTTTCCAAAAATTGTATGTCCCATTTTTTTCACCTCAATACAGATAGAAGAATGGGAATACCAATACCCAAACTAAGTCGACAAAGTGCCAGTAAAGACCAAAGTATTCGATCGAAACTGCGTTGTCAGGAGTGTATCCTCCAGTCCATGCCTTGAATGTCATGTAAGTCAATCCGATAATTCCGAGTGCAACGTGAAGACCGTGCGTTCCAGTTGTCACATAGAATGTCGATGCGCTTACGCGAATATCTGCGAGCATCGTAGCTCCAGTTACTGGGTCATGCCACGAACCATCGTGGCGGTGGTAGTGCTCAGCGTTAATCAGATACCCTTCCTCGTAAAGAGAAGCGATGTGAGTGTGGCCATGATTGAATTCTGCAAGGAAATCAGGAAGTGTGAAGCCGACAAACCACTCGATTAACTTCAGTGTCAAGAACAGGCAAGCAAGGAACCAAGTCGAACCAAGATATCTATAGATCCTCTTTCTGCGAACATCTTCATCGATTGTACCGACAGGCATCTTTGCATAACGAAGAGCCTGAACGATTGTGAATGATGAGATAATCAACGCGAATGTGTTGATTGCCCCTGGAGCGATATGGAACCAGCTGGTAGAAATCAATGCACTTGCTGGTTCGAAACAATTGATTGCTTCCCCGGCTTCAACCGTGTAGCCTTGAGCAATCCAATCGCCGCGCTCGAAAATTGTTTGACAGTTTTCGATTCCGGTTCTGTAGCGTATGTATGTTGTGAATAATGATGTGAAAACCATCATTTCAGACATTAAGAATATCCACATTGCAACCTTGCGAATTTGAATATTCTTGAAAGGAACTCCTCGAGCAAGAGGCTCGTAATGGCCATCGAATGACATATCTTGTCGCCACCAGACGATTAGGCCACAGAAGATAACCAATATTCCAACTAGAACCATAGGAACATAACTCGCATCGTAAACTCCATTGGAGAAAGCACCAGCGAGCATGAATAGGAAAATTCCAATTCCAATACTCATAATCAATGGTGACCACGAGTTGTGTGGTGCTCCATGGTGCCAATCGTGTGGTCCCCATGCGCTAGGGTGGTCGTGTTCATCGTGCTCGCTCAATTGTTCACCTCCTCATCAGCAACCATGAGCCTGTTGAACCAGGCTCCAAGTTTGCTTGGCTCATTCGCGATATGCTCGTTAGCATCACGAAGAACTGGAAGATTATCGAGTGGGAAACTCGGAGTTGGTGGTGGTGAATCCGTCATCCACTCGAAAGACCAGCCGCCCCATGGATCGGCCGGGGCATCTTGTCCACGAATCAGTGAGATGATGATATTCGCGACAAGAATGAATGTAGACAAGAAAAACAGGAAAGCGTTGATTGATATGAATAAGTTCCAATCAGCGTATTCTGCAGGTAATGCACCGAGTACATCTTCTCCTGAGATGAAGTAAGTGTGATGTCTGCGTGCCATTCCGACTACACCTAGCCGGTGCATTGGCCAGAATAGAGCATTGTACGAAACAAATGCGGTTAGGAAGTGAAGTGTGCCGAGTCGTTCATCGAGCATCTTTCCGGACATCTTAGGGAACCAATAGTAGAGTGCGGTGAAGATACCGAAAACTGTTCCACCGACGAAAACATAGTGGAAGTGAGCGATGACGAAGTAGGTCTCATGTAAATGCAAATCCATAGCGATTGAAGGGAAGAACATTCCAGAAATTCCACCGAGTGTGAAAGTCAGAAGGAATCCGAGAGCCCAGAGTGTATGTGTTCGGTATACCAGAGAACCACCATGCATCGTCTTCAACCAATTGAAAATCTTGATTCCGGTTGGAACAGCGACAAGCATCGTAGTCATCATCATGACGAATCGAAGCGAGGGATCCATTCCAGATGTGAACATATGGTGGCCGTAAACGATGAATGAAACTAATCCGATTCCAGCCATTGCGTATACCATTGAGCGGTATCCAAAGATTGAGCGGCGAGCGCTGGTGGCGATAACTTCGGAGATTACACCGAAAGCTGGGACGATAACAACGTACACCTCAGGATGACCGAAGTACCAGAATAAGTGGCTCCAGAGTAGTGGATCTCCACCTGCATCGATGGTATAGAATGCAGTTCCGATTACTCTATCGAGATAAACTTCGATTAAACCCACACCGAATGCAGGAATAGAGATGAACAGCATAAGGTTAGAGATGAAAATTGACCAAGTGAAGAGTGGCATTTGCATTAAGCCCATGCCCTTTGCTCGCATCACTAAGATCGTCGTAAGGAAGTTGATTCCAGTTAAAGTCGAAGATGCGACGAGCATTATTTGCCCAGCAACCCACATCGTTGTACCTGAATGGGCGGTCTCACTGACGACATAAGGGGCATAACCTGTCCAACCAGTATCAGCAGCACCACCTGAGAAAATTCCAGTGAAAATGAGGATTGCAGCGACCGGTTGTAACCAGAACGACATCGCGTTTAGTCGAGGTAATGCCAAGTCTGGTGCTCCAATTTGGAGCGGAACAATCCAGTTAGCAAGAGCATTGATTAACGGCATTGCTGCCAAGAAAATCATTGTAGTTCCATGCATTGTAAAAAACTGGTTATATTGGTCTTGGGTTAGGAAATCATTACCCGGAACGGCGAGTTGAATTCGAATCATCAAAGCCATAATTCCGCCAATTCCGAGGAAGAATAATCCGGATACGAGATAGAGGGTACCTACTTTCTTGTGGTCAGTCGAAGTAACCCATCCAGCAATCCAAGGGCCGAATTGCTCCCAATCGAAAGCATCGGGAGATGTTCGATAGAAGATGTAGGTAAGGGTAATGACGAGAAGAACTAATGAGACGATAATCAAGGTAGCAAGAACCGTGAAAGGATTTGCTGATTCAATAACTTCAACTGGAGCTGAAACTGAACCACTGACTCGGTTCCATTCATCACCAGAACTTCCTGATCCGCTTCCAGCATCACCGTTAACGGAATTGGTTGTCAGAGTGAATTTGATATTTTTATCGTTAGCAGGAGCGGTCCACTCGACTGTCCAAGATGTTTGGTCGTTGCCCGCTTCAGTATGTCCAACCTCATTGTCCGCGAACGATTGCACGGTCGAATCCAAAACTGCAATCGTACCATAGCTAATCCATAGATTGAATCCACCTTGATTGATGTTACCAGAATCGGTTGGGCCACCGGTGAAAGAGACGGTGACAGTATATGTTTCAGAGTAATTGTAAATTTCAGGTAATCCTTCAATCATCGGTGTAACCGTATCGCTAGGGATTGCTCCGTGGCAATTACAGCCAGAATCTTTGACTCCAGATACTCCTGTTGGGAATGATGTTGCTGCAGGAGCGATAATCATCGCCAATGCAAGAATAGTGAAAACAGCTAAACTTCTTGAAATATTTTTATTGTTCATTTCAAATCCCTCTTCAATCGTGTGCGATGAGTACTCCTGCCATCACTGAATGTGCATCACCACAATATTCTGTACAGAGAATTAATCCTTCTCCTGTTGATGTAATCGGCAACCACATGGTAGTCTTCTGATTCTTCAAAACATCTTCTTTGACTCCTAATTCGATAAACCACGGAGCGTGGGTTACGTCTTCAGATTCCATTACTAGTAGGTATGTTTCTCCTGCTTTCAACGAAATTGAGGGTTGCATACCGTAGCCTTCGACTTGGTATGTCCCAGTATCACAAATGTCAGTGCTCAGTTCATAGGTTCTGTCCGTCACTTCAATATCTGGATTACATTCGAAGGTCCAAGCCCATTGTTTTCCAGTCACCTCGACTATGTGATAACAATCCGAGGTTACAAATCCATTTTCAGAATCCATTACGTTATTCGAATAATATCCAGCTTCACACTCAAATCCATGATTTCCACCCTCGGCAGAAGTCCAAACTGCATCAACGGGTGCCCAAGAAATGTATGTCAAGTAGACGATGAGAATAAAGGGCAAAATCGTCCATGCAACCTCGAGCCTCAAATCATCGTTTTCCTTTGGAAAAACTCCGACTTCGATCTCATCGACATTTGGTAATTCTTCTCCCTCTTTAGAGCGATATGTTACCGAGTGATGGTATAGCCATCCAAAGGTAAAAACTCCAACAAAAATCGACCAAAGCATGAATTCATCCCAGAGATCGAAAAAGAGGGTTGATGTCACAGTCATGGTAATCCATTTGGCTTGCGCGCGAAGACCATTCTTAACTGTCGCGGATTCCCCAGTTCAACTAATCAAGTTGAATGGTTCAGCAATGAGTTCTAAGTCGGTCAACCCGAGCGTTTGTCGAGATGGCATCACGGTGGTTGGATGAGTTCGATGAGGGAATCTTCATTGCAGTCGATATCCAACCGGGTGCCAAGCGTTCTGAAGTGGTTGGAATCGAAGCTTGGAGAAATAGTTTGAAAGTTGCTATTTCTGCTCGCCCAATCGAGGGTGCTGCAAATGCAGAATTAATTGCACTGATAGCCAAATGGGCGGGTGTCAAACGCGAAAATGTGAGCCTTGTATCCGGCAATAAAAGCCGACGGAAAAGAATGCGTATTGTTGGTGTTTCTAGCGAGCAAATTAGGGCGCTAATTGAGGATTTATAATGGCGAAGCGAGAGGATTCATTCAACCGGTCTGGAAACCGTGACCGGGTTAATGGCCCTGCCAATCCAGAGATTCGTTTCGAAAAGGCAGCAAAAGCTCTGAAAAAAGCCATCGAAAGAAACCGTTTAGGGCATCCAATTATTGTCGAGGGCTTGAAGGATGTTCGCTGTCTCAAAACCCTCGGATTTGTTGGAATAATTGAAACCATTAATCGCGGCTGGGACCGTTCTAAATTAATCGCTAATCTTTATGAAAAATATGGAGACTTTGATTCGGGAGACGGAGGTGCACCGATGATATTGTTGATGGATTGGGATCGAACAGGAGGAAGGTTACAGACTTCGATAAGAAATCGACTAGAATCAATGGATGTGAAGGTCGACGAGAGTCTTCGAACATGCCTGATTAAGGTGATGAAACCTGAAGGAAGAACGGTTGAATCACTAGAACCTCATGCAAATTCTTTGCTCGAAAAAATCAATTCTTTGCAGGAATAGATGTTGATTTTTCCTTAACCGTATTGAGAACGAGGTGAGTTACTGACCGAACCACACCATTGACAGAAAGAACATTTTTTGAGAGGTCGTCCAAATCTTTGCGATCCTTTGCTCTAGCGATTACCATCGAATCGAAATCTCCAGTGACATCGTATACTCCGTAAACGCGAGGGTCTTTGGCAATTTTTTCTTGAATTTCTATCAATCTACCTTTTTCGATTTGCATACCGATGACGACATTCAATTCCCAACCAGTTTTTTCATGATTGAGTATTACCGAATATCCTTGAATCACCCCTGATTTTTCCAATCGTTTGACTCGATTTGAAACCGTCCCGAGAGAAACACCGACTATCTCCGAGATTTTTCGAAGTGAAGTTCTAGCATCCGCCTCTAGGACATGGATGATGCTACGGTCTGTATCGTCGAGCAAATTCTCACCGGGAAAATTTGCTGAGAACAAGCGGTAAATGAACATATGCCCAAGATTTCATGCTACATTTGGGCAAATGAGCAATGAGTTGTTCACTCTTCTTCGCTATGAAGAATAATTGGCAATCCTCGCTGTGCACGTAAAATTCTCCTTTCGGGCTCTGAAATCATCAAGCTCACCCTACCACCAATCCAAACTGGCAAACAAGTTTCTCCATTTTCCTCAATTAGTAAATGACTCCCTCGATTCATATCGAGTTCGAGTAGGATTTCGTATGCAGGTGGTTCTTCTCCTGTGAGTAAATTATTGATCCATTCCGTTGGGATTTGGGTCGAGCCGCGTTGTAATTTTGTAGCAAAATATGGTGCGACTCGGCCAGAAACTCGGTCAAACTCGCCTTTCCGAAGCCGAACTGCGATTAGGCCGAGATGGATGACTCGTAATGGGCGCCAGCGGCCTCCAGGAATCCGCGTGCGACCGCTACGTCGACTACGTTCCGACTCCCAAATTGCAAGTGTTTCAGGAGTCGACCAAAGCAAACTTTTCCCTCTTTTCCACAGATGATTCGGCGCCCAATTCCAAGCAGATTTCACCGAATCTAAAGTCTCTTTATCGATAGGTTGAGGGAAGGTGTGAAGGTCGGGTTTTACTCTATCTAGAGTCAATATTTCATCAACAACTGCTTGTTTTTGCTCTGAATCAAGTGATTTTTCTAATATGGCGATAAAGAAGCCACCGGCGTTTGAAACATCGTTCCATATTCTCAAACAATTGGGCAACTGCTCTATGATTTCAAATTCTTTGGGAGGTAGATGAGATGGGTTCGAATCTGGGCTTTCAACAATATTCCCTTCATCATCAAGTAACGGCCAATCAGTCCAACCAGAAACGCCGGGAACTGTCGGTAATAATTCGTTTGCAGGTACTAATCGAATGTTTTCAGATGCACGAAGCGCGGCTGCAACTACCGCTTCATTCTCGATGGGATCTAGCGAACAAGTTGAGTAAACGACGCGCCCACCTGGTTTGACTAAATCAAGGGCGCGACCCAATAAATCGACTTGCAATTTATGCAGAGAGCGACCTCCTGAAGGCCGCCATTTTCTCCAAACATCAGGATTCTTTCTGGTCGTCGCAGAACCGGTACAAGGAGCATCGACCAATATACGATCAAATCCTGTTTCAGGAACCTTTGGAATCGATCGGCCATCATGGTGAATTACCATCACGGTTCGTGCAGCATGACGTTGAACATTCGAAACCAGCGTGTTAATTCTACCATTAACAACCTCATTTGCCATCACTACTCCTGAATTAGCCAAGTGTTCGGCAATTTGAGTCGTTTTCGAGCCCGGACTTGCACATAAATCGAGAATAATTTCTCCCGGCTGCGCATCGAGAGCGATTGCGGGAACCATAGAGACCGCTTCTTGCCGCGTTAATCTCCCGGTTTCATGAAGTGCATTCAAAATTACACGAACCTCATCCTCTGCTTTGCCTCGATTAAACGGAAACTCCCATGCAGACCCAACTCCTGAAAACCAATCAATTTTCTTCGCTCCGACCTGCTCAAGCCATTCCTCAACCCAAACAAAATCAGGTCGGAGTGGATTTACTCGAACGGTTTCTGGTAATCTCTCAAAGGCCCCTTCAAACCAAGCATCAACATCTTGTCGCCAAACTCCAACCGCACGTAACAAAACCGAGTTGGCGGCATTCTCAGCCCAATCGCGGACGGGGTAGCCAGAACTATCTCGACGTGAGTTTCCAGACTCGACATTAGCAGGCACCATAGCATGACGGTTAGCCAAGCCCAAATGAAGTGAGCGGCAGGCAAAATTCACTGATGAAAACCCCTTGAGCACCGACTCATTATCGTAAATGGTTAAACCCTCAAGGAAGCGCTCGGCAATTGCGGAGTTTCCGCATGGGATGCACATGACTCGACTAAGACGACGTATAGCGAAGCAAACGGAAGCACCGACGCGAACAGATTCGAATGGGGCGAATCGTAAACTCGCGGAGTTAGTCGAACGCGCTACGGCAAATGGCAGGGAGCAGGGCCCGCTAGTACCGGTCGAAGCGCTGATGACGGTCAAACGAGATGAATGGGTTTGGCAAGTGGTTGACCGTGAAGTGTTGGAGGTTCTTTCACACCGATTGATTTTCCAAGCAGATACAGGTACCCGGCGTGAGATTTTGATGACAGCAGGATTTGAAACTGCTATGGATGCTGCTTCTTGTATCGTTGAACTCGATGGTGGCTGCGTCTTAATCGAAACGCTTGATCCTTGAGAAATAGTTTCGTAGTCATACATTTTGTTGCAATATTTTGCCAATCAATCGATTCGCCGCGTTGAAATAGTGAAGGTAGGTCGGCGGGTCGATGGCAAAGGACAAGAAGGGCAGTGGAATCCAGCAAGCAGCTGGTTTAATCCGTTACTTCGATGAGGAATCGGAGGATGCAATCCAGATTTCTCGTGGAACGATTTACTTCATCTGTATTTTCTTCTCGATGACTATCTATCTCTCGAACCACGGTGTTCTTTCGTGGATTCGCACAACGCTTGGCTTCTGATTACTCGGATTCTGTCAAGTCGATGAAAGGAATTTCTTCTTCGAGTAGATGTTCTGCTCGTACTTCGTTTTGTTTTAGTTTTCCTAACGGCGCGCTATAGGTTGTATATTGGGCTTCAAATTCTGATGATCTGACTTTTGTTTCTGGATCAGCTTCAACCAGCGCGGTAATCGCTCTTCCAAGTGCGCGCTCGACAGCAGGTGCGTTTCGGTCAGCGAGGGCAGCCCGAGCATCTTCGATTCCGAACATCGCTTGCTCGAGGATGATTTCTATCGATTTATCAATTCCGCGCAGAGCGCGAATAGCATCCTCGACGACCTCGATTTCAGCATTCATTTCGTTACCAGCAAATTCGACCAATTCTTGCCATGCCTGAGCATGCTCGGCATTGGTCGCACCACTTTTTCTCTCGAACATTTTCAGCCATGCCGCCTCCCACGGATTTCTTCCTAGTGAGGCGACGATATCATGGACGATTCTGGCGCGCAACGAAAGCGGGCCAGATAATTCTATGCGATTATAGAAACAACGCGCCACTATGCCGAATCCCCAGTAGGAATCACTGGTGATTCGAATGTTGATTTCACCAGCATTTGATGTTAATTCCCAACGCTGTTCATCATATTCAGGGCGTTGGGTAAATTTCGGCGGATCGTGAGGGCCGAGTGAGCGCAAGGAAGCATTTGCAATATCTCCAAGGTAAATGTCTGCAGTTTTATTTGGTACATTCAATGGTCGTAAAAATCCACCTTCATCCATTGACATTTGTGGTTCACCAGAACGAACTTGAGCGAACAAAATCGTCCGGTTAGGATCACAACCCAATGGGCCGACATGCTCACCATCCATGCACCCTTGCCGAGGGTGATAGGATTGAACATTGCGTGTTCTTGAGAAAGAAGAGTTAGTGAGAGGAGACCATCAATTTTCCTGCGGATGCTTGGATAATGCTCAATACCCGCCTGCCAAATCGAAATTTTGTGCCCCGCCGGAAATATGGTAAATTGACCAAACCGGTCGACAAACCTCCAGTCGATAATTGTTCACGATGCCGCGCTGGTAAACACTGCCCGATTCCCGAACATCACGGATATGTCACTGAGGCGAATCGGAAATGGGGCGGGCCGGAATCCGTCGATAAGCGCGGCAATAAGAAAAATCCTGCTCGCAAATAGTAATCATTCAACGATTTGAACTGGATTTTCAATCAATTCGGAGAATTGGTTTGTATCGGGAATCAAATCGAGTAAGCTCGGCGAATTCTGAGCGCGATGGTAAATTTCTCGTAATGTCTGGTCACTTATTTCGAGGTATATTCGCGTTGTCGAAATATTAGCATGTCCGAGCAATCGCTGAATCGTCACTAAATCTGCTCCTCGCTCTAGCAGACCAGTCGCAAATGAATGACGTAGCACGTGTGGAGAGAGCCTTGAGCGCGGAATATCTGCCGCATCTGCGATTCTGTCGAGCAATTTTTGTACAGATCGCGGATTCATTCTTCGACTTCTGCTCGACAAAAACAATGATCGATTTTCGCCTGGTCGATGAGCCGAACGAACTCG